>CAZBLP010000020.1:0-31580 GCA_964492825.1 uncultured bacterium | reverse complement strand
CCATATAAAAGCAAAAAAGTCAATTATACAACTTTTAAATTGGAAATAACAACAAGTTTATTAATGAAATAAAATGGCAAGATTTAAACTTTTATTTGAATTCTAAACAAATTATTGAAAATAACTGAAGAATAGTAAATAATTGTTGAAAATTATTCATTGACAAAATATACAAAAAAAAGCAGGCTAAAAAGCCTGCTTTTTTATAAATTAAGCTTATTTGAAATTAGAATTCAAGCTGTCTTCTATCTTCCATATCAAAGAGTTTTCTTTCAACTTGACCTGCAATACCAAGTTTTTCTCTCTGTTTATCTATATGAGCTATCATTTTCTTAGCCATTTCATAAGGATCAGCAGCAAAATCCCATTTACCGAGTCCCCATTCTGATTCAAGACCATCCATTAACAGTTTATGGAATTTCGTACCTTCAATACTTGGGAATGATACACCAAATATTGTATAAACACCTGATGATACAAAATAGTGACCAATAGAAATAGCTTTTTCACTCATCCACTCTGGAGCAGCACCGGCAGCTGGTAAGTCAGCAATAGAATCACCTAATCCGCCAATTCTAACCATTTCTGTAGCTGCAATTAAAATTCTTGAGTTGTCAACACAAGAACCAACATTAAGCACAGGTGGCATACCAACAGCTTCACAAACTTCTTTAAGACCAGGTCCGCAAAGATCTTTTGCTGATGGGTCCATAAGGCCGGCTTTTGCCAATGAAATAGCTGAACAACCAGTTTGTAATACAAGAACGTCATTTTTAATAAGTTCTTTTACAAGCTCAACATGAACCCAGTCATGTTTAACTCTTGGATTGGTACAACCAACAACACCAGCAACTCCTCTGATTCTACCGTTAATAACATTATCATTAAGTGGTTGATATGTACTTCTAAAACTACCGCCAAGCATATAATTAACATATTCATGTGAAATACCGTGAATACCAAGTCTTTTATTTTTAGGAATTTCAATTTTAGCTTTTCTTCCGTTTTTAAATCTGTCAATAGCCATTTCAACTATTTTATCAACACATTCTCTTGGATTATCTTCTTTTAACTCAACATGAACTGCTCCTTCAATATGAGCTCTTGGGTTAGTAGTAACAAATTTAGTACCATAACATTCTGATAATGGTGCTAATGCTTGCTTGATACACTGAACATCAACAGCCATTGCATCAACAGCACCAGTAACAATAATAGTCTCTGTTGACATAAAATTACCTGCATGAGGAATCCCGTGTCTCATTAAAACTTCTGCACCAGAGCAGCACATTCCAACAAGATTAATACCTGTAGCACCGGCAGCTTTTGCTTTTTCTATATTTTTAGGATCATTAACAGCATCTATCATTGATTCAAAAAGATTAGGCTCATGACCATGAACAATAACATTTACTTTATCTTCTTCCAAATATCCCATATCAACACCAGCTACATTTGCTTTTGGTGTGCCATAAAGTATATCAGAAATTTCAGTAGCAACCATTGAACCGCCCCATCCGTCTGAAAGAGCTGTTCTGCATGCTTGTTTAATAATATTTTCATATTGCTGGTCAACGCCCATGTGTGTTCTATGCATCATTTCCATTAATTCTCTCATAGAACCTCTTGGAACAATACCTAACTCTCTCCATGTTTCAAGAGTTTTTGCAGGAACTCTTTTTGCAAAAGGAATTTCACCTTCTACTGCAGTATAAGTTTTTTCCAATGTATGATAAAGTTCCATTGCAAGATCTTTAATATCTCTGGGCTTAACATCATCTCCTTCACCTTCATACAACTCGATACCAACTTCTTCGCAAACATATTTTAATTTTGCTTCATCTTTGATTTCATAATCAGTAATTTTACCTTCAACAACTTCCTTAAAAAGATCAAGCATTGCCATACCATGGTCTGTATGTGCCGCAGCACCTGCTACAACCATTCTTGCAAAATTTCTTGCTGCAATTGTATCATAAGTGGCACCACAAACTCCTACCTTTTCATAAGGATTTTTTGGACTAAGTCTACAAGGTCCCATTGAGCAGTTTTTACAGCAAGCTGCGTCACCGCCAATTGGACATGGTTTCATGTCATTTGCTCTGTGGAAAGCTGTCTGAACTCCTTCAGCATCAGCTTTTTTAAGCATCTGCGCTGTTGCTTCACATATTGTTGCTTCTTCAATGTTTAATGGTTTTGCCATTTCTTCCTCCTTCTTGGATTAATTATGAATTTAATTATAACAAATTGTATGCCAAACACCAACAGGCAAAAAATTACTTTATTTCAAACAAGTTAGCAAAAACACAAGCCAATCAAAATATAAAACACAATTTTTTAGCAAAATTTATTCGCAATCAGCGAAAATTTTTCGCTAAATTAAAACTTTTTGATTTATTTGTATTTTGCTTTTTTCCTTTAATTTTTCAACCAACCTGTTTAATTGGAATTGTAACTTTTGCTTTTTAATTGCTTCAACATATTTTGGTTTATCCTGGACATATTTTACTTTATCAAATTTTTCAAATTCCTCAATTCCTAATATATATACATTCTCTTTACCAGTTAAAACCTTTTTCAATAATTCACCCTTATTTCTCAATTTAGTAATACCTGATAAATCAACATCTTGCAATTTTACTGAATTTGGAGAAAAAAAGTTAATATAAGCAGTTTCGTCATATTCATATTTTAATTTTTTCAATTCAGTTGTATTTTTTAATTCTTTAATTAATCTTTCCCCTTCTTTAACAGCTAATTTCTTAGCTTCCTCTTTCTTATACTCATTTACAACTTTATCCTTTATTTTATCAAAAGCAGGTATATACGATTTTTCAATTTTAGTAACCTTAAATATAAACATAGGTAAAAAAACATTCCCTTGAACAATATTATTTTTATCCTTTAAAGCTTTAAACAACGAGTCTGTCAGATTAAAAGGCAAATCTCTGTTATCATTTGAAACATTCTCTTTTTTTACAATTTTAAGATTAAGATTTTTTGCAATATCATCTAATGTTTTATGCTGTATAACAGTTTGATATTTATCAAAAAATTCTTTCATTTTTTGAGACACATATTCATTTTTAAATTTATCTTCTATATTCTTTTTAGCTTCCTCAAAACTCTTTGTATGAGCATTTTTAACATCTTCAACCTTAATTATATGGTAACCAAACTGAGTTTTCACAATATCTGAAATTTCTCCCTTTTTTAAAGCAAAAGCTGCTTTTTCAAAAGCAGGCACCATTTGACCTTTTGTAAAATAACCGAGATCACCACCATTTTTGGCTGAAGGTCCTTCTGAATATTTTTTTGCAAACTCAATAAAATTGCCGCCATTTTTTAATTTCTTTAATATATCTTCTGCCTTGTTAAGGGCTTTTTTATCATGTTCTTTATTTCCATTTGTTTTAATTAAAATATGTCGTGCTTTAATCTGTTCAGGGACTTTGAAATCTGAGACATGTTTATTATAATAATCCTTAAGCTCCTTATCAGTTGATTTATACTTTTTTAAAAAGTATTCTTTACTTATTTCTATGTATTCCACACTTCTTTTTTCCGGAACCCTGAATTTTTCTTTGTTTTTTTCATAAAAATCTTTTGCCATTTTATTATCTGATTTTACTTTATCTAAAAAATCTTTAAAAGGAATTTTAACAAAGCCTACTTTAACTCTTTTATTAAATGTATCATACATTTGTCTGACTTCTGCTTCTGTAATGATTAATCCGTCAGCAATGCTATTTTCAAATTTAGACATTGTAATATCAAATCTAATTTTATTTTCAAATTCTGAAGGATCAATTCTATTATATCTCAAAACATCATTGTATCGTCTTTTGCTAAATACTCCGTTTTCCTTAAAAGCAGGCACTGT
The DNA here is from genome assembly GCA_964492825.1 of uncultured bacterium. Classification (GTDB taxonomy): domain Bacteria; phylum DYJV01; class DYJV01; order DYJV01; family DYJV01; genus CAZBLP01. The sequence continues at coordinate 27,697 of CAZBLP010000020.1, read as the reverse complement.
TATAATAAAATTTCTTACTTCATCGTCAGAGACTCTAATACCGGATTTCTGAGCTTCCTGATAAAGCAAAGTTCTGCTAATAATTGAATTTAAAACTTGTTCTTTCAAATGAAATTGTTTTACCATTTTATTGTCTATTTTTATATTGTACTGCTGCTCATAATTTTTAATGTAATTGTCAAATTCTCTGTAAAAATCTTGTATTGTAATACGTTCATTATTTACTATAGCTGCATAATTTTTAACATTTTTCTTGCCAAAGCTCCCTACTCCCCAGAAAACAAATACTAACGCCACAATTCCAAGTATTACTTTGATAAAAACAGATGATGCATTCTTTCTAAGATATTCAAACATTTTAACTCCTTTACAAATTATATAAAATAATAAATCCAATGTTTTAAACACTGAATTTATTTAACAGAGCAATGCTTTTATTACAATTTTTTTTAAATTGCAACTATTTTGTTGTAATTTATACTAAATTTATATAAGAAAAATCCATTATGAACAAATATTATAAGTTAGTAACAAACCCTTTACAATATTTGGGAGCAGATATTAATGTTTCCCAAAAAAACTGGGAAAAAGCTCAGGTAAAATTTTTATTAGTATACCCAGACTTGTATAAAATAGGTTCATCCAATCTTGCAATTCAAATACTATACCATATTGTAAATAATGAAAAAAACTATATTTGTGATAGGATTTTCGCTCCTGATATAGATATGAAAAATTTTATAGAGCAAAATAAAATCCAGTACAGAACATTAGATTATAAAAAAAAACCTGTTGATTTTGATATTATTGCTTTTACTTTGCAATATGAGCTCAATTTTACCACTATATTGACAATATTAAAATTAATGGGCATACCTTTGTTTTCAAAAAACAGGTTAAAAACTTATCCAATAATATGCGCAGGAGGACCTTCCGCTTTTAATCCTCTCCCTCTTGATGATTATTTTGACTTCTTCGTAATTGGAGACGGTGAAGATATAATTTTGGAAAAATGTAAAATCATAGAAGAGTTGAAAGGTGAGCCAAAAGAAAATATTATAAAAGAAATTTCTTGTCTAAAAGGTGTTTACTCCCCTTTATTCAAAAAAAATATCGTAGAAAAAAGATTTCACACTAATTTAACCAATGAATCTTTTCCCACAGCCCCTATAATTCCTACTGCTAAAACAGTTCATGAAAGAATAATGGTTGAAATATCAAGAGGCTGTACAAGAGGATGCAGGTTTTGCCATGCAGGGATAATATATAGACCAAGCAGGGAAAGGAACGTAGAGGATATTATTTCTATTGTAAAAAATTCCATTACTAATACCGGATATAAAGATGTTTCTCTTTTATCTCTGTCAGTTGGAGATTATTCACAGCTAACGGGTTTAGTTGAGAATTTGAAATCTTTAGATGTAAAAATTTCCTTACCATCAATTAGAGCTGATATGGTAAATGAGGAAATATTAAAAAAATTACTTGAAAGGGAAAGAACCGGTTTTACAATAGCACCTGAAGCAGGTAGTGAGAGATTGCGTAAAATTATCAATAAAAACTTAACAAATGAAGATATTTTAAATGCAGTAGAGCTTTTATACAAGAATGGCTGGAGTCTTATTAAACTTTATTTTATGATTGGTTTACCATTTGAAACAGAATCTGACATTAATGAGTTAATACATTTGTCTAAACAGGTTGCAAAAATCGCCAGAAAATTCTCAAAAAGAAATTCCGTTAATATTAGCATTAGCACTTTTGTACCAAAAGCCCATACTCCGTTTCAATGGTGCCCTCAGGAATCAATTGGAAGGATAAAAGATAAATTGCGCATTATAAAATCAAACTTAAGCAAATTTAAAAACATAAATATTAAGTGGCATCAGCCTGAAATGAGTTTAATAGAAGCTATTATTGCAAGAGGTGACAGAGGCATTTCAAATTTAATTTATAATGCTTATAAGCAAGGTGTATATTTGGAAGGATGGACAGATAAATTTTCTTTTGAAAAATGGGAGAGTATTTCAAACAATCTGTCAAAATTAGCTGAAAAAAAATATTCTTTAAATGAACCTTTGCCATGGGATTTTATATCAACAGGTGTATCCAAAAAATTTCTCATTAATGAATATGAAAAAGCAGTAAAAGCTGTTCAAACAGATGATTGCAGAACTTCAAAATGCAACAACTGCGGTATTTGTACTTCAAATATTCAAAATGTAAATTCTAACAAATTAGAAGTTAAAATTACCGAAAATATTATAAATAATCAAAATTTTAAAAGAATTATCTTTAAATATAAAAAATTAAAAACCGCTCAATTTCTTGGTCATATAGATAATCAAAACCTTATTGTACGAGCTTTGATTAGAAGCGGAGCAAAGTTAAAATATTCTGAAGGCTTTAAACCTAAACCTAAAATTTCTTTTTCACCACCACCGCCATTTGGAGTGGAAAGTTATGAGGAGTATTTTGAAGTTTATCTGGCAAATTCTGATATTCATACAATTCTACACAGTATGAATAAATATTTACCTGAAGGTCTGGAAATTTTTCAATTTTTTGAAAATAAAACAAAATTACATTTAGTAAAAGATGTTAAAGCGGCAATTTATAAAATAGATAAATCCCTTACAGGATTAAACATTGAACACACGCTAATTGAAGATATATCCTATGAAAATAACACTACAACAGTAAGAATTAAATTTAATAGTGGCAAACATTTGAATGTAATAAAATTTTTCAACATAGATATTTTCGAAGTAAATGTATGCAGATTAAAACTTGTTTATAAATAAAAAAGCCGGCATAAGCCGGCTTTTGTTTATTTTATAAAGATTCTGCCCATGCAAGGGCTCTTTCAGATATTTTACCCCATGAATCAATATCTTTTTTAAATTTTCTGTAATCAGTGAGAACTTTTTTGCTAAATGCATCTTTTGCAGCAATTTCATTAAGAACTTCAGTTGAATATTTGTGTAGTGATTTAAGAACAGATTCAGGTAACCTGAGTAATTTAACATGATGTTGGTTAATAAGTTTTTGTAAATAAAAATTGTTTTTAGATTCAAATTCTGAAAGCATCCAGATATTTGATCTCATTGCAGCTGTTTTGATAATTATTTGCAGGTCTTTTGGTAAAGACTCAAACTTTTTCTTGTTAACCATACATTCAAGAACCGTTCCTGGCTCATGCCATCCTGGATAATAGTAATATTTGGCAGCTTTATAGAAACCCATTAAATAATCATGGTATGGTCCAACCCATTCTGTAGCGTCAATAACTCCTCTGTCAAGGTTTGTATAAATCTCACCGCCAGCAACAAGAACAGCTGTACCACCAGCTTTGGCAAGAACTTTACCTCCAAGGCCAGGTATTCTCATTTTAAGGCCTTTTAAGTCATTAACTGAATTAATTTTTTTATTAAACCATCCAGCCATTTGAACTCCGGTATTACCAGCAGGAAATGGAATAAGGTTAAATTGAGCATAAAGCTCTTCCCATAATTTTAAACCATTGCCACCATAAAACCATGCATTAACCTGCTGAGCATTCATACCAAATGGGACAGCTGCAAAAAATTGTGCAGCAGGAGCTTTACCAGCCCAATAGTATGATGCACCATGACCTAATTCAACATTACCACTTCTAACTGCATCAAAAACTCCAAGTGGAGGAACCAATTCACCGCCACCATAAACTTGGATTTTCATTCTGCCACCACTAAGCTCTTCTACCCATTTGGCAAAAAGGTCTGCTCCTTCGCCAAGAACAGGGAAATGAGGCGGCCAGGTAGTGACCATTTTCCAGAAATATTTCTTTGAAGCAATTACTAATGGAGACTTAACAGTAGCAGCTGCTGTAGCTGCAGCAACTCCCAAACCTGCTTTCTTTAAAAAGTCCCTTCTCTTCATTACATCCTCCTTAATTTAAATTAAGAAAAAAAATAAAACATGATTTTATATAAAAGAAATCAATTTTATTGTCAAGTAATTAATTTGGGAACTAAATCTTAACTAATTTAAAACTTTTTTTTATATTTTTAAGAAATTATTCTTTTTAATATCGTTCTAATCATAAAATAACTTGATATTCTGCAAATATTTAGATAAGTTATATAAAAATACAATCAACTTCCTTAAAGGAGGCAGTATATGACAAGATTAAAAATATTTTCTCTTTTCTTTTTACTTTTTTTTGTTGTTTCTTTAAATGCAACTATATATAAGTGTTACAATAAATCAGGTGAAGTGATTTACAGCAACATACCGTGTTTTTCAAAATCAACGAGCAGAAAACACAGTGATTTCACAATTAATGTTTTAGGAGTAAAAACAAATAAGGATATTGAAATATGGGTAAAATCAGATTTACAAAAACGAAATACTTTTAAATCTATAAAAAAACTAAAGAGAGGAATAAAGGTTAAGTTTCCCGTAATATTGACTTTTAAAAAACCTCAACTTAATAAAAAAGTTTTATTCAAAGCTACTTATACAATTATTACACCTGACAAAAAAAAATTTTCTCCTCCTGTTTTCAGCATAGCTAATAGAGTCGATTCAAAAGCGCCGAAAACAATTGTTCTGGTTCCAATATTAGAACTGGCCTTTGATAATAATGATAAAAATGGAAAATATATTCTAAAAGTCAAAGTTATAAATTTATTAGACCACTTTTCAAAAACATTAAATTATGAATTTGAAATATATTAAATTTAGTTTTATTTAAAAAATATTTAAATTAAAGGTTAAACTTGAATAAGAAATATCTGAAAAAAATTTCTGAAATTAAAAAAAATGAAAAATCATTAATTCTTAATAATTTCAGAAAATCTTTTAAAGTTCTGCTTGTTTACCCAAATTCATACAATCTCGGTATGTCCAACCTGGGATTTCAAACTATTTATAAAGTTATTAATTCTCACCCGGAATTTTCTTGTGAAAGAAGCTTTCTTCCTGATTATAATGTAATGCCTGTATCTTTTGAAACTCTGAATTTCCCTGCAACTTTTGATATAATCATATTTTCAATAAGTTTTGAAATAGATTTTTTAAATGTAATAAAATTTTTAAAATTATCTAAAATCCCTTATTACAAAAAAAACAGAAAAAACTACCCTGTTATGGCAGCAGGCGGTATTGCAATTACTTTAAATTATAAACCTCTTTATGATATACTTGACTATTTCCTCATTGGAGAAGGAGAAGAATTAATATTGAAATTTTTAAATAAAATTTTAAACAATGAAAATCCTGAAGATATTGAAGGTATAATCGGCCAGACTAAAACAACAACAAAAAGAATAATATATCAAGGAGAAATAGCTCATTCTGTTTTTTTTTGCAAACATACTGAGTTTCCAGATAGTTTTTTAATTGAAATTGCAAGAGGTTGCAAATACAAATGCAATTTCTGCGCTGCATCATATAATTATTCTCCTTATAGAACACATAAATTTGATAAAATTAAAGATGTTTTTGAAAATAATCTTAAAAAGTTTAAAAAAGTAGGATTAATAGGTTCTACTGTTACATCTCATCCTGATTTTATAAAGATCTGTTCGTTTCTCAATAATGAAAAAATACCCTTTTCAGTAACATCTTTGAGGCTTGATTCTCTCACTTATGAAATTTTAGATGCATTAATATCAGGCAAAAATAAAACTTTTACAGTTGCTGTTGAATCTGCATCTGATAAGTTAAGAGAAAAAATTAATAAAAAACTTACTTCAGAACAAATCTTTGAAGCTATTTCCAAATTTATTGAAAAAAAAATAATAAATTTAAAATTTTATTTTATGATTGGATTACCTGGTGAATCATTTGAAGATATTAAAGAAATAATATCTTTTATGAGCAAAATACGAGAGATTTACATTTCAAAAAAATCTTTTTTAAAATATTTAGGTAAATTTCACATAAGCATTAATCCTTTTATACCAAAACCCAACACTCCTTTTTACAACTGTTACATGGAAAATCCGGAAACCCTGCATAAAAAAATAGAATTTCTCAAAAATCAATTTAAAAAAATTCCTAATATGGAAACAAAATTTGAAAACATTCCATTAGCATATATTCAGGGGTTCATTGCAAAAGGAGATTCCAAAATAGGCGAACAATTAATAGAAATGGTTGAAAACAACATAAAACCGAAACTTTTTTTAAAAGAAAATTTTAAACAATTTCCATTGGTTAAATAATTTGAAAAATTGATTTTTATATGATATATATTGGCATGAGCATTAAAATAGAAAATATTCTTGAACTGTTAAAAACCATTAATTCCACTATTGATTTTGACTCTATTTTTCAAATTATAATCAATTCAATTAGAGATTTTTTAAATGTGGAAAGATGCTCTCTGTTTCTTGTTGATATTGATGAAAATATTTTATGGTCAAAAATTGCCCATGATCTTGAGATTGAAAAAATCATTATTCCCCTTGATAAAGGTCTTGTTGGTACATGTGCCAAAACTGGTGAAATTATTATTGTTAATAATGCATATGAAGATGAAAGATTTTGTCAGGATGTTGATAAAAAAACAGGATTTACCACTAAAACTGTTTTATGTTATCCATTGAAAAATCTTGAAGAACAAATAGTTGGGGTTTTACAGCTAATCAACAAAAATAATGCTCCTTTTTCAGAAGAAGACATTGAGCTGCTAAATATATTATCCCAACATCTTGTAATTGCCCTTAACAACTCAATATATTTCAAAGAAACTCTTGAAAAACGTGAACTTGATATAGAGCTCTCAATAGCTAAAGAAATTCAGGAAAAATTTTTGCCTCATTCCATCCCTGAAATTGATTTTCTTGAACTTGCCTGCAAAAATTTACAATGTGACTATATTGGCGGTGATTACTACGATGTTTTTAAAATAGACAAAGATAAAACTTTCATAGTAATTGCAGACGTAAGCGGACATGGCATCCCGTCTGCACTATTAATGGCTAATATTCAGGCAGCTTTTCATATGCAGGATTACCACAAACTGCCGCTCAGTCATGTTTTTGAATTATTAAACGATTTTGTATGTCAGACAGTTGAAATGGAAAAATATATAACTGCATTTGCAGGTATCTTTGATTCAACTGATAAAAGTTTAACATATGTGAACGCAGGTCATTTACCACCTTTTATTTTAAGAGATAATACTTTTATAGAGCTCGAGGCAACCGGCATTCCAATAGGCATGTTTCCAAAACAAGTGTTTTCAACAAAAACATTTTTTTTAAATAGTGGAGATATTCTTGTCTTATACACTGATGGCATTACAGAATCATTTAACTACAAAGGAGAAATGTTTTCAATAGAACGATTAAAAGAATTAATTTCTAAAAATAGAAATTATTCTCCAAACAAAATTATGGAAAAAATAATCTCTGAAACTGACCAATTTTCTTATACTCAAAATGACGACATAACTCTTTTAATAGGAAAAATTGATTAATTAAGAATAGAAACAATATCATCCTGTTCTTGCAATAATTTCAAACTAAAACAAAAATGCAATTAATAATTTTATAATTTAAGAAGTTTAAAATGAGAGTATTGTTTTTAAAAGGAAAATACAGCGAAATTGCAGAAGAATATTTCAAATCATCACCTAATTTTATAAAAAATCTAAATTATTGCCTAAAACTAAGAAATAAAATTTTAATAAGAAACAGCAACAATATTGCCAAAAAAAATATTATTAAATTATTTGAAAATTTTCATTATTCTAATTTTGAAAAAAATTTTGACGAGGATTACCGTACATTAATTAGAGAATTTGCTGCAAATTCAGGAATTAAATATAAAAATTTTTACAAGCTGGTCCTAATCCCGGATGTATTAATGTACCTGTTTGCTAAAATACCGTCACTTAAAATACCTCATTTTTTTCTTGGTTGCTCTTCCTGTATTAAAAAACATAAAAATGGAATTGAGCATGGAAGAAACCTTGATTATTTCGGTGGCAATATCTGGGCATCGCATCATGAAATAGTTGTTGTCTTTCCTGAAAAAGGGCAGAAATATATTACTGTTTCATCAGAAGGATTTTTCTCACCTGGCATTACTGCTATTAATGAATCTTTCATTTCAATATCTCTTCACATGCTTTACACTGATGAAGTTAATAAAAAAGGCATACCTATTTTAAATCTTATTTATAAAATTTTAATTAATTCACGTTCTTTGGAAGATGTACGAGAAATTTTAAAATCATACAATACAATATCAGGCTGGGGTATATTGATTGCTGACCATAAAAAAAACGAAGTTTCAGTTTTTGAAGTTACAGGAAAAAATTATAAAGAATTTAAAGTAAATTCTGATAAATTCGGATATGTTAACAACTATTTTTCAGAACTTAAAAACAAAGAATACCTGTTTTCTTACATATGGGTTGAAAACAATGTAAAACGATTAAACCGGATTAAACAATTATTAGAAAATGGTACTGAAATTATCAATATTTTGTCAGACAGAACAGGAGACACTTATATTGCAAATAATTTTACAATATCCTCAGTAGTTTTTGATACAAAAAATAATAAAATTTTAGTTGCTGACAATTTGGTTCCTGCATCTATAGGAAAATATAAGAGTTATTCCCTATCTGAGCTTTTTAGTAAAGAAATTATAGAAAAAGATATTGAATTTACTAAGAATCATAATTTAATAAACAGAGATATTATATCAATATTAGTTAATGCTTATGATAAATATATGGTTTCTTGCAATAAAAATAAGTTTGTAAAATCTATTGAAAATTACAATGATGCTCCAATACCTCTATTTAAAGCAGTTATTTATGCAAAAATGAATAAAATCGAAAAATCATTAGAACTAATAGATTTAATATTAAACAGTAAAACTGAAATAGATTATAAATATCTTACAGTAAAACTTTTAAAAGGGATTCTGCTTGATATTTCAAAAAGGAGAGATAAATCTGTAGAAATTTATAAAAAATTATTATCAGAACCTAAGTATCCAGATATCACTTACTGGTGCCTGAACTTTTTAAAAAAACCTGCAAAAAGAAACTTCTTGGAACATATTGATATAAATATGTTTTTATCACATATTCTTATTGTTTAAATTGCTAATTTTTACTACTATTCTTGTAAATTTTGCAAAATTATGTTATTTTATTACAAATGCCTATCAAAAATATTGAATCTTTACTAAATCCAAACTCCGTAGCCATTGTTGGAAATTTTACAAGCAGGCTTTGTAAGGGAAATATTGTTTTAAAAAATTTGAGCAATTTCAACGGTGAAATTATTACTTTCAACTCTGACGACATTGATATTAACAAGCCTATTGACATAGTCTTTTTCACTTGCCCGTTAAAACAAGTGTTTGAAAGTTTAAAGAGAATAAACAATAAAAATTTATCAAATATAATTATCAGTGAAAGCATTAAAAATAGAGAAGAAAGAGCAACTGCATCAGAAATAATTAATCATGCAAAAAAAAACAATTTAAATATTTTAGGCTTCAACTCTACAGGCATAATCAATCCATCGTTAAATCTCAATCTTTCTTTTTACACAAACATGCCTCAAGACGGCGACATGGTTTTAATTTCACAAAGCGGTGCTATCCTTACATCCATGCTTGATTTTGCATATAAAAATAATATAGGTTTTAAATACATTATAAGTATAGGTTCAATAGCTGATATAGATTTTGCAGATATTATAGATTATCTATGGGGTGAATCAAAAGTAAAAGTAATTTTGCTTTACATAGAATATGTTAAAAATACTCACAAATTCTTAAGCTCAGCAAGACACACTTCAAGGATAAAACCAATTTTAGCTGTTAAAGGTGGCAATAATCCTGACAGCTCTAATTTAATAGAACACAGAGTTATAAATCCCGTTGGTGATTTTCTTATTTACGACAATGCTTTCAGACGGGCAGGCATTATAAGAGTGGATGATTTAAATGAAATGATTTTGGCTGGCAATATTATTTCCAATACGATAATTCCTGAAGGTAACCAATTATGTGTAATAACCAATTCAGGCGGAAGTGGAATAATTTTATTAGATGAATTGCATAACAGAAAATTAAATATTACAAAATTTGATGATGATTTTATATCAAAATTAAAATTATCAAAAATTAAATTTGAATATTTGAAAAATCCTATTGATTTATCAGGCGAAGCTGATGAAGTCAACTATGTGGAATGCGGCAAAATATGCCTAAATTACAATAAATTCGATACCATAATGGTTGTAATTGTTTTAAATGGAAGGATTAATCCTCTTTTTATTGTTAAACAATTAATAAAGTCAAATATATATCATAAAAATCTTATTTTTATTTGTCTTGGAGGCAATGATTTCTACAGAGAAAATTTACAACAATATGAAAACGTGTTTTTTACTATTAAAGAAGCAATTGATTCATACTACTACGGCACAAGTTACAAACTGAAATTGAAAAAGCTTATAGCCACTCCTCCTCGATTTCATAAAAAATTAAAGTTTGACTGTAAAAAAGCAGAAGAATTGATTTCAGAAAATTTGAAGAAAAAGCAATATACATTAAACTATTATGAATCAAAACTGCTTTTAAAATATTACACAATTCCCACTGCAAAGTATAAAGTTATCGAGACCATTAGAGATATTAAAAATGTTTTTCACTTAGCAGAAGAGATATCATATCCATTGAATTTAAAATTATTATCAAATCAACTTACGAAAGTTCAAAGCAAATCAATAGAATCCCCAAAAATATTAAAAAAACATATTCAGGAAATAATTGATTTTAAAATGGATTTTGATATGATACTTCTGGAACAAAATATTAAAAATATTGACATTGTCCTTCAGGCTGGAATTAAAACAGACAAACAATTCGGACCATATATCTTTCTGGGTTTAGGTGGAAGATACAAGGATATCACAGATGAAATCTCCATAATGCTGCCGCCTTTAAATAAATTTTTAGCAAAAAGATTAATTGAGAAATCATATACCTACAAGTTTCTTTCAAAACTGGATGTTGTTGAAAAATTGGAAGAGATACTTATAAAATTATCATATCTAAGCAGTGACTTTTCTGAAATTAGAACTTTAATAATAGATCCTTTAATCTGTTCAGAAAGAGAATTCTTTGGATTAAACAGTTTGATTAATATAGAAGAATCTGATGTCCCTGCACCTAAACATTTTGTTATTGCACCCTATCCTAACCAATACGAATTTTGGGAAAAAGCAAAAAACGGTGCAGATATCTTTATTAGACCCATTATGCCTGAAGATGAATTAATGCATTTGAAATTTTTTTATTCATTATCAAAAGAAACCAATTACTACAGATTTTTCAGTTACAGAAGAAAACTTTCTCATGAGCAACTTGCAAGTTTCACTCAAATTGATTATGGAAGAGAAATAGCCATAATTGCTATAACTAAAATTAATGGTGAAGATACCATAATAGGAGTTAACAGGTTAGTCCATTATCCTCATGAGGATAAATATGAGTTTGCAATTGTAGTAACGGACAATTGGCAAAATCAAGGAATCGGCTATATATTAATGAAAAAATTGCTCTATATTGCAAAGGATAGAGGCATCAAAGAAATATATGGTTCTGTTCTTGCAATTAACAGAAAAATGATTACTTTTTGCAAAAAATTCGGTTTTGAGATTATAGGTTCAGACAATGAAATAATCTATTTTAAGAAAGTATTGGATTAAAAAGCAATTGTTTTAAATCTACAACTTTTTATTGTTATAATTTATCAAAAATCAAAAGATATCATAGTATTTAAACTTCATAGTAAAGTTCGCTTTACCCTTAGATAAAGACCTCAAAATTGTAGTATATCCAAAAAGAGTTGATAAATATGCATTGCAAGTAATTACAGATTTATTTTCATTATTCTCTATATTTAAGATTCTTGCTCTTTTTGAATTCAAATCTCCAATTATTTCACCTGTATACTCTTCAGGTGTTGTAACAATCACCTCCATAATTGGCTCTAATTTCTTTGGCTCAGCATTTAAATAAGCTTCTTTTAGAGCATTAATTGTGGCTATTTTAAATGCACCTTTTTCAAATCTGTTGGTTTTATCAAATAATTCATTAATTATAACTTTAGAATCAATAATAGGTGCTCCAGTTAACAACCCTGACATAAAAAATTCATTGTAACCTTCTAAAACATAAGGTTTTACTTTTTCCACAATTTCATTTTCAGAAGTAAATTCTATAATATTTGAATTGTCTTTCCCCGTTCTTTTTAACGGCTCAATTTCCAGGCTTACAAATGCATATAAAAGGTTATCTTCTATTTTTATTTCATATTCAAATTCAGCAGAGGCGTGCTTGCTAACTGTTTCCCTGTATACTACCTGTGGTTTGCCTGTTTTAACTCTAATATTGTATTGCTCCATTATTCTGTTAACAATAATATCAAGATGGAGTTCCCCCATTCCGGAAATAATAATTTGATTCAAATCTTCATCAAATTTGTATTTAAAAGAGGGATCTTCCAATGATAAGAATTCAAGTGTTTCAAGCAATCTTTCCTGGTCTTTTGAAGCAAAAGGCTCTAAAGCAAGAGAAATAACAGGATTGTCAAATTCTATTTTTTCAAGAATAAAGTTAAAATTTTTATTTTTTACTATTGTATCTCCTGTGGTGCCATCTTTTAGAAGCATACCAACAAGAGCTCCTTTTTCACTATAGGAAATTTCTTTTCTTTTATTAGCATGAATTTGATAGATTTTAGAAACTTTGTTTCTCTTATTGGTTGTCAGGTTTAATATATTTTCACCTGTTTCAACTTTACCTGAATAAATTCTTACATAAGAAATCTTTCTCTTATCAATTACCTGAAGTTTAAAAATATACCCGAGAAATTCGTTTTCAGGAATATCTATTTCAGTTTTTTTATTGTCTTTTTTGTTAAAAACCGGAATTCTTTTAATATCGTCAGGAGTTGGCAGAAAATTCACAACACCATCAAGCAAATGCTGAATACCTTTGTTTTTAAGTGCTGAACCGCAAAAAACAGGAGCTATTTTCAAACTGTTAGTTGCTTTTTTGCAAGCATTTAAAATATCACGTATGGTTATATCAACATCTTCCAGATATTTTTCCATTAAAGAATTATCATAGTCGCTAAGCATTTCGATTAACTTATTTTTTTTATTCAACACAAAATCTTTATCTTTTATTGGTTTTTCAGTTAATTCTCTGCCGTCTTCTGAAAAATAAATCTCTTTTTCAGATAAAATATCAATTATCCCTGTAAAATCTTTTTCTTTTCCAATAGGATATGTAATTGGCAAAGGAATAATTTTAAGTTTATCTTTAATCTCTTCAAGTACTCTTCTAAAATCAGCACCTACTCTATCTAACTTATTTATAAAAATAATTCTTGGAATTTTAAATTTATTAATCTGCTCCCAAACAGTTTCAGTCTGAGTCTCTACTCCTCCTACACCACATAAAACTATAACAGCTCCATCCATAACTCTCATACATCGTTCAACTTCTATTGTAAAATCAACATGCCCGGGAGTGTCCACTATATTGATTTGATGGTTTTTCCAAAACACAGATGTAACAGCAGAAGTAATGGTAATGCCTCTTTCTTTTTCTTGAGACAAATAATCCATAACAGCAGCACCATTATGAACTTCGCCTATTTTATAAGTCGTACCAGTAAAGTATAAAATTCTTTCACTAAGTGTAGTTTTGCCTGCATCTATATGTGCTGCAATTCCTATGTTATTTATAATTTTCCTTTTTTGCATTAAAATTTACCTTAGAAATAAAAGTTAAATATTGTATTATGAAAAAAATCTGAAAAACGAACAATTATAAACTCGTTATAACAGTCCTTTATATAACGTCAAACATAACAAGGGTAATATCATCATGGAAAGTATTATTGCTAAAATCAAGCACATTTTCTATTATTTTATTTTTTGCCTCTGTCAACTCAAGGTTAATGGTTTGCATTATAATATCTACAAATCTGTATTCATCATACAAATTGCTGTTTTCATCTTTATTCTCAGTAATACCGTCTGTATATAAAAAAACTCTGTCACCTTTTTGAAAAGAGATTGTGGTATTAACATAGCTTCCAGTTGCAAAAGGAAGAATTCCAACTGGCAAACCTTTTTTACCGGATAATTTGCTCAATGTTTTAGTTATTTTATTAACAACAATAGGCTCAGGGTGCGCAGCATTCGAGTATATCAAATCCAGACTATTAATATCTATTATGCCGTAAAAAATTGTTGCAAACTTATCTATATTTAGCATCTCTAAAATCAAGTCATTTAACCTGTTTAAAACTTCAGCTGGATCTTTTAAATTATTCAGTAATTTTGTAATTAATATTTTCAACATAGTCATAATAACAGTGGAACTTGTACCGTGTCCTGAAACATCTCCAATTAAAATACCTATCCGATTTTCATCAATTTTAATAAAATCAAAATAATCACCGCCAGATTTGGAATAAGTATTGTAATAAGAATCAAATATCAGATTATTAAAACATGGATTATCAGATGGTAAAAGATTTTGCTGAATTTTACCCACAACTTCAAGTTCTTTTTCTATTTTATCCAATGCTTTACTTAAATCATCCTGTAATCGCTTTATTGAAAGATGAGTTTTGACTCTCGCAAGAATCTCTTTATTATTAAATGGTTTAGTAATATAATCGTCAGCTCCTACATTAAAACAATCTACTTTTGAATCAACATCGTCCAATGAAGTAATAAGTATAAACTTAATATGATTAGTAGAATTGTTTTTTTTAATTATTTTACAAAATTCAAGACCGCTGACATCAGGCATCATATAGTCTGATAAAATCAAGTGTGGTTTAAACGAGTCAACTTCACTAATGGCAGATTTGGCTTCGTAAAAAACTTTAACTTCATAACCTGCTTTTTTTAATATTGATGAAAGCACGGCAGTTATGAATTTTGAATCATCAACAACCATTATTTTATATTTTTCCATTGAGCCTCCTTATTAAAATGATAAAAATCATTTATTTTATTTATAACCAAATTATAGAAATTTGTCTATATTTTATATTGTATTCTCTATAAAAAATTGTTAAAATTAACACATGAATTTATTGTTGGTTAATCCTCCTGTTTACGATTTTGCAGCATATTCTTTATGGGCAAGGCCAGTAGGATTATTAAAAATAGCTTCTATGCTTAATTATAATAAAATCAACTTTGATTATTTTGATTTCCTTGACATTTCAAAATTAAAAAAAGAGGAATTAAAAAAAAATAAGATAAAAATTAAAAAAAGCGGCAGGCATACTTATCCGAAAGAAGAGATAGAAAAACCTAAACCTCTGAAATCAATTAACAGAAAATTTTACAGATTTGGCTTAAAAAGAAATTTATTTTACAAATTTTTAAATACAATGGAACCTCCCGATTATGTGATTATTACATCTGTTATGACTTATTGGTATCTCGGAGTTAAAGAGGTTATTTCTATAATTAGAGAAGTTTTTCCTGAATCGAAAATTATATTAGGCGGTATTTATGCTAATTTGTGCAAAAATCATGCATTGAAATTAGGTGTTGATTCTGTAGTGAACACAATTGCTGATATTGTGCAGATATTAAATTTGAAAAATATTAAAGAGAAGTTTTTCCCTTTGAATTTGAAAATATATAATAAAAATTACTTTGCTCCTATATATACATCATTTGGCTGCCCTTTTTCCTGTGTATATTGTGCTAATAAATTTTTAAACAAAGTATACTGTCAGAGAAACATTGATGAAATTATTAATGAGATTCTATACTATTATGAAAATTTCAAAATCAAAAATTTTGCATTTTACGATGATGCATTACTTATTAACAAAGAGAAACATTTTATTCCATTGTTTAAGAAAATTATAGATTTGAATCTGGATATTAAATTTTATTGCCCTAATGGTCTGCATATTTCTGAAATAGATAAAAACATTGCATTTTTAATGAAAAAGGCAAATTTTATGGATTTAAGATTGAGCCTTGAAACATCCAACGAAATACTTCAAAAAAAATTAGGTTACAAAACTGATAACAAAAGCTTTATTAAAGCTGTAACTTATTTAAAACAAGCAAATTTTACAAAAGAAAATATATCTGTTTACCTGCTTGTTGGATTACCTCATCAAAAGATAGATGAAATATACTCATCTATAAAATTTGCCAAAAAATTTGATGTAAAAGTAAAATTAGCTGAATATTCTCCTATACCACACACAAAATTATGGAATGAGTCAAAACTCGTAGCAAAATATGACATTGAAAATGAGCCGCTTTTTCACAATAATAAAATTTTACCTGTTGCTCACAAAGACCTAACAATTGATGCGTTAAATAAAATAAAACAATTTGCACATAAATGGTAATAAAATTTTGTTTACTTTTGTAATATTTGTTTGCCTTGTCTGATAATCTTCAATTTATTGTTTATAACCTTTACAATTGTAGATGGTTTGCTGAATTTATCACCATCATACACAATAGCATCGATTTTTCCCTTAAAAATTTCACAAATTTTTTTAAAATCTCCAGTATAACTTTCTCCTGAATAATTTGCACTTGTTGAAATAATGGGAAAATCTATATATTCAAATAACTTTTCAACAAAAGTATGAGAGGAAATTCTGCAAGCAATATCATGTTTTTTATCCTTTGAATTTAAAATAATTGTAAGTTCACCTGGCCAATATTTTTCTATAAGCTCTTTTTCCAACTCATTTTCAATAAACACATATTTTTCCAACATCTCATAGTTTTTGAATAATACAAGAAAGTTTTTATTTTCAGGCCTGTTTTTGATTTTTACTATTCTTTCAACAACTTCATTGTTAAAAGCTTTGCCACCTATACCGTAAATTGTCTCTGTTGGATAAATAAATATCCCGTTATCTCTTAATATTGCAGAAATTTGCAAATAATCTTCATTTCCAATTTCATTAAATTTAAACATCAATGTTCTCATTTTATAAAATATTGGTTCTCACAAAATAAATGACAAAAATAAAAATTGTCAGAACAATTCCAGATTTGATTAAATATTTATATACCAATTTCAAATCAGATTTAAAATATTCATTTGTTAAAAGAAGACATAGGTGAACAGGTGACAGTAAAACACCGAGAAATCCTGAAACATAAGCAACCATCTCAAAAGATAGGTTAACATGTCCATTTGCAGCAATAAGGTAAGTGGATAAAATAGGAAAAGTAATGCCAACATAGGCAAGTGTAATGCCTGTTAAAAGCCCTGTTATAAAAGGTAAAAAGAATAGTAAAAAAAGAACCATATCATGACCTGAAAAAATTGATGGCAGCAATGAAATTGCTCCTGTAACTTCAATAGCTTTTTTAAAATAAAAAATTCCAAGTACCATTAGAAGCATATCCATTTTAAATCCTTTTTTAATAAAACCAGCTGCTTCTTTTAAAGACACTTTGTATAAAACAAACGAAACAGCTAATGATATTACTATGGATAAGCCTGTATTAATATTAAAAACAATTGCTAAAACAATAATAAGAAAAACCGGAAAAATTCCTTTTATAATATTTTCCACAGACTTTTTCACAGAAATTTTTCTATCTGATTTTTCAAAACTCTTGCCGTAAAACACAACAAAATAACCTATAATAAGCATTAAAATTGTAAAAGGAAGATGTAGAAAAAAAAGAGTTTTATGAGAAATATTAAGCAAACCTGATGTTAAAATAATTCCCGGATATAAGGGGAAAATGTATTCCCAAATATGCCTGAACCAGTAATTTACATATGTTTTTTCTTCTGGTGTCAAGTCCTCATTTTTTAAGGCCTCATCTGCCATGGGAGCTGAAAAAAGAGCTCCTCCTGGCATAGGAAGCAAACCAATAAAAGCAGGAAGACTTGCAGCTAAAATCTTTTTATTTTTTATAAAAGACTTTAGTCCGTCTATAAGTTTTGACAATACCTTTTTGTCCTGCATAAAATTACTTAAAACCAGAATTGAGAAGATAATTACCATAATATCTATTGTCTTAGGTTCAACAGTACTTTTAAGAATTGCTTCAAAAAATTTTACAGGATTAATGTAAAAAAGAACCTCTGTAAAAAAAGTTGCAAGCAGCAAAACATATCCCACTTTTAACTTTCTGATTATCAGAATAACCATAAGAAGCAGCAAAATCGATAATTTTACAAGTGCCATTATTATTACCTTATTTTTATTGGTATTGAGGATTAAGATTTGGATTTTTTTCTGCTAATCCATATATCTATTGACTAATGATTATTGACTAATTTATTCAATCTCTTAACAGCAGCATTCAAGGTATCTTCTGTTTTGCAAAAACAAAATCTTACATACTTATTTTTATCAGGTGAATCTTTTGTATAAAAACTGCTGCCAGGTACAACTGCAATCCCAACTTCTTTGATTAAATATTCAGTAAATTCTATATCATTATTAAAACCGAATTTTTCAAAACGAGCCATAATATAATATGCTCCTTCAGGCTCTACTACGTCAAAACCCGCTCTTTTCAAAGCATTTAACATAAGATTTTTTCTAATATCATAAAATATTCTTAAATTCTTGTAATATTCCATACCTATTTGCATTGCTTTTGCCGAAGCTTCCTGAAGTGGAGCAGGAGCACCCACAGTAAGAAAATCGTGCACTTTCCTTATGCCTTTTGTAAGATTTTCATTAGCCAGAATATAACCAATTCTCCAGCCTGTAACACTGAAAGTCTTGCTTAAACCGTTTATTGTAATTGTCCTTTCTCTCATTCCGTCAATTTTAGCCATTGGAATATGAGGCTTTTCTGTATAATATATATGCTCATAAATTTCATCGGTAATAGCAACAACATCGTATTTTATACAATATTTTGCAATTAGCTCCAGCTCTTTTTTGGAAAAAACTTTACCAGTAGGGTTATGAGGAGTATTTATAATAACCGCTTTTGTTTTGTCATTAAAAGCTTTTTGCAAATCTTCTTCTGAAAATGTAAAATCAGGTGCTTTTAACCTGATATATACAGGTGTTGCATCGCATAACACCGCATCAGGACCGTAATTTTCATAAAAAGGCTCAAAAATTATAACTTCATCTCCTTTATTAACAACTCCAAGGAGCGTGGCAATCATACATTCCGTTGAACCGCAACAAACAGTAACTTCTGTCTCAGGATTATATTCCATAT
Organism: uncultured bacterium; assembly: GCA_964492825.1. GTDB lineage: Bacteria > DYJV01 > DYJV01 > DYJV01 > DYJV01 > CAZBLP01. The sequence continues at coordinate 8,441 of CAZBLP010000020.1, read as the reverse complement.
TATAAAATAATTTGAATTTATTTACTATTGCATTTCTTAAACTTTTACTTCCCCATGTTATTGCATACTGATTAATATCACTATTAATAGCTTCAACTGCATATTGCTTTATAAAATCAGGTGCAGAAAAATCCGGAAAACCTTGGGCAAGGTTAATTGCATTGTATTGATTGGCAATTCTTGTCATCTCTCTAATTACAGATTCTTCAAACTGATTGGCTTTAGCAGACGGACAAATTTTCATTATCTGATTCCTCCTGATATTGACGGTGTATATTGTATGCTTTTCCCTTTTATAGGATAAAGATTTATAACAGTTCTGTTATTTTTATTAAAATATTTTTTTGCAATTTCCATAATATCTTTTTTTGTAATATTTTTTATTAAATCAGGATAATCTTTATAATATTGGAGTCTGCCAATCCCTCCGTAAAAGGATAGCATATTGCCAATAGAAGTCACTGTTTCTTGGGAATAGATATAATCAATCAATGCTCTTTTCTTTGATAACTTAAAATCTTCATCTGAAAATTTTCCTTTTTTCAATTTCTCAAACTCATTATAAATAACAGACTCAACATCTTTGAATTTTACATCTTTGTTTAAAGTTGCAAAAATATAGAATAAACCGCTGTGCAATCTTTCATTATTACCGCCATAAACAGATGAAACCAGCTTTTTATCCCTAAGTAATATTTTTTTAAGAACAGCATTATCTCTTGCAAAAAGCATATATGTAACTATATCAAGTACAGGTGTTGAATATTCTGAAAGTGCAGGTATATGATAAGCTATTGCCAATTTTTTATTTGAAGACACAAAATCTAATGTAGCTCTTCTTTCCCCTTTTTGACCAGGCTCTTCAGTAAAATAAAAATCAGTTTTTCTACCTTTTATTTTACCGAATATTTCTTTAATTAACTTTTTAGTTTTTTCCACGTTTATGTCACCGGCTATTACAAGTGTGGCATTGGATGGATTGTAAAATTTTTTGTAAAAATTATAAACATCATCTCTACTCCAATGTAAAATATCATTTGCAAAACCAATAGGAGTCCATCTGTAAGGAGATTCGAGATAGGCCATCCTATTTAAAGTGTAATAAAGATAACCGTCAGGTGAGTTATCAATTCTCCAAAGTCTCTCCTGATAAACAACATTCCTCTCTTTTTGAAATTTTTTACTATTAATAATAAGGTTGTTCATATTATCAGCATAGACTTTTAATACCATAGCTAAAACTTTCTTATTAACTGTAACGTAATATTTAGTATAATCAAATGAAGTTGTTGCATTTTCAACTCCGCCATTATTAGTTATAAAACTTTCAATAAAACCGTCTTTAAAATTCTTTGAGCCTCTGAAATTCATATGCTCAAGCATATGTGCTATACCGGTAATACCATTATGTTCATCTTTGCATCCTGCTTTATACACAACATTCACATTTACTATTGGCAAACCCTTTTTCACATATAAAATTACATTTAACCCGTTTTTTAATTTATAATTAATTAAATTTTCTGCATTTAAGGCAGATATAAACATTAACAGAAAAATAAATATAATTTTTTTCATTAATTATCACTCCACAATTTTTCATTATCTTTTCACTAAATCCAAACCCCTATATCCTAAATCCTTAATTGGTTTTTCATTTTTAACTGTCTATTTTATTAATTCCTCTATTTTTGCAAATGCTTCGTCCAATTTATCAGGGTTATTGCCTCCACCTTGAGCCATCTCAGGTCTGCCACCGCCTTTGCCTCCAATGATAGATGCTATATTCTTCATTAAATCACCTGCTTTTATTTTATCAGTAATATTTTTCGTAACTGAAATCACCATGGATACTTTAGTTCCTTCGACTCCTGCAAGAACTATTACACCTTTTGAAATTTTCCCTTTTAGAACATCAAGAAGTTCTCTTAATTCTTTTTGAGTTTTATTATCAACTTTCAATGTTACCAGAGTAATACCATTAATCTCTTTAGTGGCATTGTTTATTTCATTAACCAGCGCTTTTGATGCAGAATCTTTCTTATATTTTTCAACTTCTTTTAAAAGCTTTCTGTTATCATCAAGAACAGAGGAAAGTTTTCCAAACAAATCACCTTTTTTTATTTTTAATAAATTTATACTTCTCAAATAATCTGTTTCAATATCCCTAATATAATTAATTGCATTTTGGCAAGTGAATGCTTCTATTCTTCTAACTCCGCTTGCAATGCTTGATTCTGAAATAATTTTAAAAAATCCTATATTTCCTGTTTTTTCAACATGTGTCCCGCCGCATAATTCTATACTGAAATCCCCAATATTAACCACTCTAACCATTTCTCCATATTTCTCTCCGAAAAGTGCCATTGCACCAAGAGCTCGGGCTCTATCTATATTCATAACTTCTATTTTCAATTCAACATTTTCTCTTATTTTTCTATTAACAATATCTTCTATTTCCGCAATCTGCTCAAATGTTAAATTTTTAAAATGTGTAAAATCAAACCGCAACCTATCTGAGTTTACAAGAGAACCTGCCTGTTTAACATGGTCTCCGAGGACAGCTCTTAAGGCATGTTGCAATAAATGTGTTGCTGTATGGTTGGCAGCTGTGAGAAATCTCAGATTTTCATAAACAAGAAGTTCACAAGTATCGTTTAGTCTTATTTCTCCTTTTTTTACTTTCACATAATGAGTTATAATATCAAGTTTTTTCTTAGTATCATAAACCTCAGCTTCAAAAGAACCGCTTTTTAATATTCCTTTATCTCCGACTTGCCCGCCAGATTCTGCATAAAAAGGAGTTTTATCAAAAATCAATTCTCCTTTTTCTCCTTGCTTCAAACTATCAGCCAGCTTAGAATTCTTGATTATTTTTATAATTTTACCTGTACTGCTAATTGTTGAATAGCCTATAAATTCGGTTTCAATGTTTTCAGAAAGCAATTCTTTGAATATTGCATCAACTTCTTCATCTCCTGAACCTGTCCACGACTTTCTGGATTTTTCCTGCTGTTTTTTCATTTCATTATTAAATTCATCTATATTAACTTCATATCCATCTTTTTCCAAAATATCCTGAACAAGATCAAGAGGAAAGCCAAAAGTATCATATAATTTAAAAGCTACCTTTCCAGGAAAAATTTTACTTTCAGCAGATTTTAGCTTATTCAATTCATTGTTTAAAATATACAAACCCTTATCAAGTGTTTCTAAAAATCTTTCTTCCTCTATCTTTGTAATCTCTTGTATGTAACTTAAATTCTCTTTAAGTTCTGGATATTCATCCTCCATTTTAAGAGCAACACTCTCTGCAATTTTATATAAAAAAGGAGTGTTAAAACCAAGCAATTTACCATGCCTTGCTGCTCTTCTCATAATTCTTCTAAGCACATAGCCTCTTCCTTCATTAGATGGAAATACTCCGTCATTTATTAAAAATGTTATTGCCCTTGAATGATCGGCAACAACTCTCAATGAAACATTTTTTTCTTCGCTTTCACCATATTTGCAGTTTGCAAGGTCTGCAATGTATTTAATAATATCAAACAAAAGGTCTGTTTCAAAATTGCTTTTTACATTTTGTATTATTGCGGTTATCCTCTCAAGCCCCATGCCCGTGTCAATACTTGGCTTGGGAAGAGGCGTCATCACACCTTTTTCATCCCTGTTGTACTGCATAAACACAAGGTTCCATATTTCAAGGTACCTGTCACAATCACATTTTCCAATACCGCAATTATCCCCGCAGCTCATATCTTCACCCTGGTCATAAATAATTTCAGAACATGGACCGCAGGGCCCTGTATCGCCCATTGACCAAAAATTGTCCTTTTCTCCTAATCTGACAATTCTCTCAGCAGGAAAACCGATTTGCTCTTTCCATATTTTGTATGCTTCATCATCATCAAGATATATTGTTACCCATAATCTTTCTTTATTTAATTTTAAAACATCTGTTAAAAATTCCCATGCAAAATTAATTGCACCTTCCTTAAAATAATCACCAAAAGAAAAATTACCTAACATTTCAAAAAAAGTATGATGCCTTGCTGTTTTTCCAACATTCTCCAAATCATTATGTTTACCACCAGCCCTTACACATTTTTGAGATGAAGTTGCCCTTTTATAATCTCTTTTTTCAAAGCCAAGAAAAACATCTTTAAACTGATTCATACCTGCATTGGCAAACATAAGTGTAGGATCATTCTGAGGTATTAATGATGAACTTTTTACAATCTTATGAGCATTTTTATTGAAATATTCAAGAAACTGTTTTCTTACTTCACTTCCTGTCATTATCTCCCCCGACTTTTTATTCATTATTCATTTTTATTTCTTGTTCATCTATTAAAAAAACTGTTTCTAATTCCATACAATATCCAATATAATTTTATTCGTCACTGAAACTCATGGCATCTCCACCACCAATACCTTGGGCCTTAAGTGCGAAATCATTAGGATTGTTTGCATTTTTCATTGCTTCATCAAAAGTAATGAACCCTTTATTGTAAAGGTCAAGCAAGCATTGATCAAAAGTCTGCATACCAACGGTAATACGTCCCTGCTCCATTGCATCTGACAATTCAGAGGTTTTTTCTTTCACTTTTATACATTCCTTCACTCTTGAAGAAGTTCTTAAAATCTCTATTGCCGGCACCCTGCCTTTACTGTCTTTTTTGGGCAGTAATCTTTGGGAAATTACAGCTTTTAAAACTTCTGCAAGCTGAATTCTTACTTGCTCCTGATGGTGAGGAGGATATTGCGAAATGATTCTGTTAACTGTCTCTTTAGCATCAAGAGTATGCAGTGTACTCATTACAAGGTGGCCTGTTTCAGCAGCATGAAGAGCAGTCTCAATTGTCTCAATGTCTCTCATTTCTCCAACAAGGATAATATCAGGGTCTTGCCTTAGTGCAGCCCTTAATGCATCAGCAAAAGTAGTGGCATCTGTGCCTATTTCTCTTTGGTTCACAACACATTTTTTATCCTTATGAACAAATTCTATTGGGTCCTCAATAGTCAGAATATGGGCATTCTTCCTCTCATTAATATAGTCAATCATTGATGCAAGAGTTGTTGATTTGCCACTTCCAGTAATTCCTGTTACAAGGATTAATCCTCTTTCTTCCATTGAGATTTCCTTAATAACAGGAGGTAAATTTATATCATCTATATTTGGAATTATTGTTGGAATACTTCTCAGAACAATTGACAAAGCACCTCTTTGATAAAAAATATTAACTCTGAATCTGCCTACTCCCGGTATTTCATATGCAGGGTCAACACTTCTTTTTTTTGCAAGTTCTTCTCTTTTCTCATTTGATGTTAAAATAATATCAACCATTTTTTGCAAATCTTCATCAGTAAGAGGCGGAATGTCTTTTATTGTTCTGATTTTTCCGTCTATTCTAAAATTTGGAGGCCTATTAACCTTTAGGTGAGTATCTGAAGCACCTATTTTCAAAGAGATTTTTAAAATATTATCAAGCGTTACTTCCATTTAATCCTCCAATTTAATTATCTTTTTACTAAACCTTAACTCCTAAATTTTATATTAGAAATTAGTCTTTCATTATTCATTTTTTGTTATGTTTTCTTCTGTCTCCTGTTTTTTAAGTCCCAATTCATAGAAGACTTTTTCCTGTATTTCTTTTAAAAGCTCAGGATTATTTTTTAAAGTATCTATGGCATTATCCCTACCCTGTCCAAGTCTCTCGTCACCGTAAGAGTACCATGCACCAACTCTTTTTATAATATTATTATTTACCCCAATATCAATAATCTCTCCTAATCTGTTAATACCTTGACCGTAAATAATATCAAACTCTGCAATTTGAAAAGGAGGAGCAACTTTATTTTTTACAACTTTTACCCTTGTTCTTCCTCCAACAGGCTCATTTCCCTTTTTAAGCGTAGCTATCTTACGAATATCAAGTCTGACAGATGCATAGAATTTTAAAGCATTACCGCCTGTGGTGGTTTCTGGATTAGCACCAAAACCCATTGTATTGATTTTCATTCTTATTTGGTTGATAAAGATTAAAATAGTGTTTGTTTTATTTACAAGAGCTGTTAGCTTTCTTAAAGCCTTTGACATCAATCTTGCTTGAAGGCCTATTTGAGAGTCTTCCATTTGTCCCTCCAGTTCAGCTTTTGGAACAAGTGCAGCAACTGAATCAATTACAATAACATCAACTGCATTGCTTCTTACGAGAATCTCTGCTATTTCAAGAGCATCTTCACCGCAATCTGGTTGAGAAAGAAGAATTTCATCAACCTTTACTCCTAATTTTCTGGCATAATTTAAATCAAGAGCATGCTCCGCATCAATATAAGCTGCAACTCCACTTTGTTTTTGTGATTCTGCAACAATATGAAGTGCAAGAGTTGTTTTCCCAGAAGATTCAGGTCCGTAAATTTCAATTACCCTACCTTTTGGTACACCGCCTATTCCAACAGCAGCATCAAGTGTAATGGAACCTGTACTTACCACCGGAAGATTAACAACCATGTCTTTATCACCAAGTTTCATAATTGAGCCTTTTCCAAACTGCTTTTCAATTTGAAAAAGAGCAGAATCCAAAGCTTCTCCTTTATTGTCAAAACCTTTCCCTTTAACAGCCATTTTTTTCTCCTTTAGTTTTATTCAAAATTTTTACCTTTATTATAAACTAAGTTATTAGCATAAATGTTTTTATTTTTATTTGAAAATATTTATCTCAACTATTTCACAAATAGTATGAATTACTGTAATATGTACTTCCTGTATTCTTGGTGTTGAGTTACTTGGTACTATTATATTAATATCGCAAAATTCTTTCGCACTTCCGCCATCTTTACCCAACAGGCCTATGTTTACAAGTCCTTTTTCTCTACCTGCTTTAAAACCCTCAATTATATTTACAGAATTACCTGAAGTTGTAATACCAAATAAAATATCTCCTTTACTACCTAAAGCTTCAATCTGTTTTTTAAAAATTTCATCAAATGAATAATCATTACCTATGCAGGTTATTACCGAAGAATCAGTTGATAAACAAATAGCTGGCAGAGGTCTTCTTTCCATTAAAAATCTATTTATAAATTCACCTGCAAAATGCTGTGCATCAGCAGCAGAACCACCATTACCCATAATAAGAAGTTTATTTCCGTCTTTTATACATTTAATAATTCTATTTATAACTTTCTCAATATTATTGAAAAAAATCTCATCTGACAATAATTTGTTTTTTACATTAATACTTTCAGCAAAAATCTCTTTAAGCATTTTATCTCCTAAATACTATATCATAAATTAGTTTTTCATTATTCATTATTCATTATTCATTATTCATTTTTAATTTTTCATTTTTAATTATTTATACCAACACCTCTGCAAGTTTTAACAGTCTGAAATCAAGAAGTTTTTTAGTGCCTAAAACCTTGTCAAAAGGAGTTAATACAACTCTGCCATCCCATAATCCCACCATTTCTCCAGACCTTTTATAAAGAAGCGCTTCAACAGCAACCCTTCCAAATCTGCTTGCAAGAATTCTGTCAAAAACAGAAGTGTAACCACCTCTCTGATAATGTCCAAGAACTGTAATTCTTGTATCATAACCAGCAATATTTTTTAATTTTCTCTGTACTTCATAAGCACTTGCAGCACCTTCTGCAACAATAATTATACTGTTTGTCTTTCCTTCTCTGTATCTGTGATAAAGCAAATCTCCTATTTTTTCAAGATTATAAGGAACTTCCGGTATTAAAGCAGCTTCAGCACCGCATGCAATTGCTGATGCAAGAGCAAGATAACCGCAATTTCTACCCATAACCTCTATTATAAACGCTCTTTCATGTGAAGATGCAGTGTCTTTTATACAGTCAACTGCATTAACAATAATGTTAAGTGAAGTATCAACTCCTATAGCCATATCAGTACCATAAATATCATTGTCTATTGTTGCAGGCACTCCTATTACTTTTACTCCCATTTTGTGTAAAACATTAGCACCTGTAAGGGAACCATCGCCCCCTACAACTATCAATCCGTCAATTCCTTCTTCTTCTAATATTTCAACAGCTTTTTCCTGTCCTTTTGCTGTTTTAAATTCTTCACATCTGGCAGTTAAAAGAATTGTACCACCCTTTTGCAATATTCCGCTAACAGCACGAGAGTCTAATCTGACAAACTCTTTATCAAGAAGACCTGCATAGCCTTTCTTAATGCCAATAACTTCCAATCCTGCATTTAAAGCAAACCTTGTGGCTGCTCTAACACATGAATTCATACCTGATGAATCCCCGCCACTTGTAAGTATGGCTATTTTCTTCATTTTATACCCCTATTGGTTCAAAGTTTATAGTTAAAATTAGGATTTATACAAAAACAAATTTAAAATCTGATAGTAAATTTTTCACAAGTGTTTATATTTACCATAAAAGCAGTCATTTTGAGG
>CAZBLP010000019.1:0-31603 GCA_964492825.1 uncultured bacterium | reverse complement strand
AAAGCATTTAGGTATTATAAAATTGATTTAATTGCATCGAGAATATCATCTGAAACAGTGTCTTTATCCATAAAAGGAATGTGCCTGATACTACCATCCTTGAAAATCATATTGCATTCATTATAATCTGACTGGAAAGCAATTTTTCTATTGGAAATATCATTTACTATCATTAAATCCACATTTTTTTCTTTTAATTTTTGCAAAGCATTTTCGAGAAATTTTTCCGTTTCCGCTGCAAAACCAACGAGCAGTCTATCTCCTTTATATTTTCCCAGTTGCTTTAAAATGTCTTCATTTTTATCAAGTTCAAGTATAAGTTCATCTTTTAATTTTTTTATTTTGTTCTTTGAAAATTTTTTAGGTTTGAAATCTGCAACAGCAGCTGTTTTAATAATGATATCATAATTGCTGAAGTTATCCATAACAGCATCAAACATTTCCTGAGCACTTCTTATTTTAATGAGTTTTGCTTTATGCGGGGGTTCCAAGCATGATTGGCCTGATATGAGCAATACTTCGGCACCTCTTCTAATTGCCATTTTAGCAAGTGCATATCCCATTTTACCACTTGAGTTATTCGAAATGAATCTGACAGGGTCTATATCCTCCACTGTGGGGCCTGCTGTAATAAGAATTTTTTTACCTTTAAAGTCTTTTTGAGTTAAAATAATATGAATTTCTTCCAAAATATCGTCAATATCAGCTAATTTTCCTTTACCCTCGACTTTACATGCAAGCTCGCCTTCTACAGGGTCAATAAAGAAGTATCCAAAAGATTTAAGTTTTGAAATATTATCCTGAACCACAGGACTGTGATACATATTTACATTCATAGATGGAGCAAAAAGCACAGGTACTCTTGTAGCCATAACCATTGTAGATAAAAAATCATCACCTATGCCATTGGCTATTTTGCCAATAACATTTGCAGTAGCAGGAGAAATTACAAGCAAGTCTGCTTTGTCTGCAAGTGCAACGTGTCCTATTTCAGATGATTTAAAAAGAGTAAAAAGATCACTTGTAACAGGATTGCCTGATAAGGTTTGGAAAGTAAGAGGCCCTACAAATTGTTTGGCATTCTCAGTCATAATAACATTGACATTTGCACCTTCTCTGGTAAGTTTTCTAAGTAGTAATACTGATTTATATGCTGCAATACCACCTGTAACACCAAGTAAAATTTCTTTTCCTCTTAACATCATATTAAATCCTTTAACAGTTTTTGAAATTCATCTTTATTTTTAAAATAAATAACTATACGGCCTTTTTCTTTTTTATTTATTTTTATATCAACTTTTGTATTGAATTTTTCTGATAATTTTTTAACTTCATTAGGAAAAATAGTAGCTTGTTGTTTTGATGCAGGTTTCTTGTTTTGGGAGACAATTTTTTCAAGCTCTCTTACTGTTAGTCTGTTTTTAATGACCAAATCGGTTAACTCTATTTGTTTATCTTCAGAAAATGTAACTAAAATTTTTGCATGGCCAGTGGAAATATTGCCGTTAATTACTTGCTGTTGCACAAAATCCGTAAGCTTTAATAGCCTGATGGAATTTGTAATATAGGTTCTATCTTTGCCAACTAATTTTGCAACTTTTTCATGAGTGTAATTAAAAGCTTCTACAAGGTTTTTATAACTCATAGCTTCTTCAATTGGATTTAAATTTTCTCTTTGTAAATTTTCTATTAATGAAATTTCAAATGAAGTTATTTCATCAATATTTTCTTTTATTATTGCAGGGATTTCGTTTAATTCTGCTTCTTTAGCTGCTCTGAATCTTCTTTCACCTGCAATTATTCTATATTTTCCATTTGTATCCTTTGATACAATAATAGGCTGTAATACTCCATGTTTTTTTATAGATTCTGCCAAATTTGCAATTTTTTCTTTATTAAAATATTTCCTTGGCTGCTCTTTTTGTGTAACAATATCATCCAAATCAATAAAGATTATTTCATTGTTAATAGCTTCTTCGTCAATATTATCCAATAATGCTGTAAGTCCTTTGCCAAGAACACTTTTTTTAGCCATTGTTTTCTCCAATAAGTTCTTTTGCGAGTTTTAAATAACAGAGCGCTCCACTACTTGTGGAATCATATAAAATAGCAGGTATGCCGAAACTTGGTGCTTCACTAAGTTTAATATTCCTTGGAATTACTGTTTTAAACATTTTATTTGGGAAAACTTTTCTCACTTCCTCAAGTACCTGTCTTGACAGTCGTGTTCTTTTATCAAACATTGTAAGAAGAATGCCTTCTATTGTCAAAACCTTATTAAGTCGTTTTTTTACCAATTTATAAGTTTTAAGGAGATTGCTCAAACCTTCAAGGGCATAATATTCACATTGAAGCGGGATTAACAAGGAATCAGCAGATACCAGTCCGTTAATGGTAAGAAGTCCTAAAGAGGGGCTACAATCTATGACTATATAATGATATTCATCTTTTATGTTTTTTAAAATAGCTTTTAGAAAATATTCTCTTTTAGGTATGTTGTTAAGCTCTATTTCAGCTCCAACAAGTTCTTCATTTGAAGGAATTATGAATAATTTATCAATTTTAGTAGGATAAATTGCGGAATTTATAACACCTCCATTTGAGAGAACATGATAAATTGTACTTACATCATCTGAATATCTGTTAATGCCAAGACCTGCTGTGGCATTGCCTTGAGGGTCAAAATCAACAACAAGAACCTTTTTGCCCAAAGATGCTAATGATGCAGCAAGATTAATAGCAGTAGTTGTTTTTCCAACTCCACCTTTTTGATTGGCTATACAGATAATTTTACCCATAGATTTTTTATATCATAAGAATTTAATCATTTCAAATAATTTTAATCTGAATTAAATCTTTTCCAATAATAAAATTTTCAGGTAGTTTCTCAGGAGGGAGAGAATCAGGATAAAAATGTGTTAAAATAATTTTTTTTATATTTAAATTTTTTGTAAAATCAATAATCTCTCTGTAGTTTAAATGCCCATTAACAGGATTTTCAACTGATGAGCCGCATTCTGAAATTAAAATATCTGCATTTTTAATGTGTTCTGATAACTCTGGAAAAAATTCAGTATCAGATGTATATACTATTTTTTTATTATTTTTTAGAATTTTAATCCCAACAGATTCTTCAGAATGATTTGTTTTAAATAGAGAATATGAAAAATCTTCAAAAATATATTCTTTATGTTCAAAAAATAAAATATCAAAATTAGGTTTTATCCATGAGCCAAGAATAGATTCAAATTGATTAAAATAATTTTTCATTCCTTCAAAACCAAATAATTTAAGTGGCTCCTCTCTTTTGAAACAAGGGTTTTTAAGAGCAAACAAGATATGAATAAGTCCCATAAAATGGTCAGGATGTTTGTGAGAAAGAAAAATATAATCTAATTTTTCCAATGGAAAGTTTAACTGCTCCAATCTTTCAACAACCCAGAATCCAGCATCGAGCAAAATATTTGTGTTATCCAATTTTAACAGCAAACTTGAAGATGCTCTTTGTTGAAACGGGACAGCTGTACCTGAGCCAAGTATTATTAATTTCATTATAATTCCGGATAATGTTCTGCGTAACTTGATGCAGAATATTTTATTCTTTCTAAATCTTTTGGAGTAATTTTTCTCTTAAGTTTTGCAGGTATTCCTGCAACAAGTGAATTATCTTCAACAATATCTCCTTCTTTGACTACTGAACCAGCAGCAACCATGCAATTATTTCCTATTTTTGCTCCGTCAAGAATAATTGCTCCTATACCTATAAGCACGTTATTGCCTATGGTACATCCGTGCACTTTAGCTCCGTGGCCTATGGAAACATTGTCACCAATTATAACAGGGAAGGTAATATTTGTAACATGGAGAATAACTAAATCCTGGATATTGACATTTTTCCCTATTCTTATAAAATTAACATCTCCTCTTATTACGCTGCCATACATTATGGAGCATTTTTCTTTTATTTTCACATCTCCTATAATATAAGCATTTTCTGCTAAAAAGTATGGTTTTGCTATTTCAGGAAAAATATTTTCATATGGCAGTACAGGCATAATTTTTATCCCCCTAATTTGTGTAAAAGTTATGTAGCTGTTAATTTTTTCAGAACTTGCAGGTTTTTTTTGTCCATATTGTTTTCTTTCGGTGTTTCCAGAATAAAAGGTATTTTTCTGAAATCATTGTCATTGAGAAAAAATTTAAACCCGTCTTCACCTATAAAGCCTTTGCCTATATGTTCATGTCTGTCAATTCTGCTTCCAAGCTCTTTTTTGGAATCATTAACATGAATAGCAAATATATTTTCCAAAACCAATGTTTCAGATAATTGCTTTTTTAAAAAATTGTAGGTTTCAACAGATCTAAAATCATATCCCGCTGCAAACATATGGCATGTATCAAGGCAAAATCCGATTTTCTCCGCATATAACATTTTTTGTCTAATAGCAGCAAGGTGGTCAAATTTATGGCCTACTGAATTACCTTGACCTGCTGTGGTTTCAAGCAGTATGTTAATATTTTCCGATTCAAAGAAATTTAAAACCTTGTCAAGATTCTTTGCCACATTTTCTATGCCTTTTTCCACACCTGCACCTTTATGAGACCCAGGATGAAGAACCAAAAACCTAATATTCAATTTTAAACAATTGCTAATGTCTTCAATTAAAGAAATTCTTGATTTTTCTGTAGTTTCTGCATCTGGAGACGCAAGGTTTACAAGGTAAGGAGCATGTGCAATAATTTTTTCTATTTTTAATTCCTCTTTTAATTTGAAAAATTTTTCAATATCTTTTTCAGATATCTCTTTACCTTTCCACCTGTTGGAATTTTTAGTAAATATTTGCAGAGTATTGGTGTTAATTTCCGCTGCTCTTTTGAGAGCTTTGAATATCCCACCTGCAATGGATTGATGAGCTCCAATAAAAAGTTTATCTTGATTTTTTAACATCTTTTTTCTCGCAATGATTATTCAATATACACTGTGAACATTTGGGGGAAACAGGAGTGCAAGTGTTTTTACCGTGTAATACAAGTAAATGATTAATCTCTTTCCAATACCTTTTGCTTAAGATTTTCATTAATTCATATTCAGTTTGTTCAGGTGTTTTTGTGGATATTAAGCCAAGCCTGTTTGATATTCTGTGAACATGAGTGTCAACACATATTGCACTTTTTGAAAAACCTGCACTTAAAACAAGATTAGCTGTTTTTCGGCCAACGCCTGGGAGAGTGAGAAGCTCTTCTATAGTATCAGGCACTTCACCACTGTATTTCTCAATTAAAATTTTTGAAATATTAAAAATTTGCTTGCCTTTTCTTTTGTAAAAACCAGCAGGATATATTAACTTACTAATTTCATCTGGAGTTAATTTCAGCATTTCTGCCGGAGTTGATGCATATTTAAAAAGTCTGTTTGATGAAATTTCCGTTACTTCATCTTTTGTCCTTAATGAAATAATGCAGGAAATTAAAACTTTAAACGGGTTTTTAAATTTATCAACTGCACACAGTTGGTCTTTATAAATCTGAGCCAATTTTTTATAAATTATATCAAATTTCATTTATCCAACAACAATATTCAGCAATTTGTCTTTAACATAAATAATTTTTCTTATGTTTTTATTTTCAGTAAATTTTTTTATTTTTTCATCATTAAATGCTTTTTCTTTAACTTCTTCTTCAGTTGAATTTATATCAACAACCAGTTTTCCACGAACTTTGCCGTTTATCTGAACTACTATTAGTTTGTCATCTTTTTTCAAAGCTTCTTCATCCCATACGGGAAATTGCTTGTTAATGAGAAAATCATTATTTCTGCCTGTTAGTATAGACCATAATTCATCTGAAAAATGGGGAACAAACGGGCTTAATAAAATAATAATTGTTTCAATGGCTTCTCTGAAAACTTTTTTATCAGTATCATTTTTAATTTCCGTTTGATTTGCAGTGTTTACAAGCTCCATTATTGCACTGATGGCAGTATTAAAATGGAATCTGTCCTCTATGTCAGTATTGACTTTTTTTATTGTTTCATGAGTTTTTAATCTTAAATTTTTAATTTTACCGTTTAATTTAGCATCCTCTTTTTTGTATGGAGTTATATCTTTTATAGTGTCAAGATTTGAAATAACCAAATTCCACACTCTTTTTAAAAACCTGAAAGCTCCTTCAACTCCTTGTTCACTCCATTCAAGAGTTTTGTCAGGTGGTGAAGCAAAAAGTATAAAAAGCCTTGCAGTATCAGCACCATATTCCTGAATAATTTTTTCAGGGTCAACAACATTTTTTTTGCTCTTAGACATTTTTTCAACTCTGCCAACAGTCACAGGTTTGCCGCATCTTGTGCATTTACCATCTTTAACTTCTTCAGGAAACAACCAGCCATGCTCCTGACAATTGTGAGTTTCTTTGCAAACCATTCCTTGTGTTAAAAGATTTAAAAATGGCTCGTCAATATTGCAGTATCCCAGATCTCTCAGAATTTTTGTATAAAATCTTGAATACAAAAGATGCAACACTGCATGTTCTATGCCGCCAATGTATTGGTCAACAGGCAGCCAATATTTAACATCTTCTTTATCAAACGGAGAATAATTGCAATGAGGAGATGCATATCTTATAAAATACCATGAAGATTCTACAAAAGTATCAAAGGTATCTGTTTCCCTTTTTGCATAACCTCCGCATTTGGGACATGTTGTATGAACAAAATCCTCAAGCTGATTTAATACATCGCCAGAAGATGTAAATTTAACATCTTTAGGCAAAACAACAGGCAGCTGCTCTTCAGGAACAGTTACTGTACCGCATTTATCGCAGTAAACAACAGGAATGGGAGCACCCCAATATCTCTGCCTTGAAACAGACCAATCTCTTAATCTGTAATTTACAGTTCTTTTGCCCAGATTAATGGTAGAAAGATATTTTGTAATTTCTTCCATTGCTTCTCTGTTGTTCATTCCATTAAATTGAGCGGAATTTATAAGTACTCCGTCTCCTTCATAAGCTTCAGTTAGATTGTCCAAATCAATTTCAAAATCTACTGGTTTAATTACCGGTATTATTGGCAGGTTATATTTTTTTGCAAATTCAAAATCTCTCTGGTCATGTGCAGGAACAGCCATTACAGCTCCTGTTCCGTAATCCATAAGAACAAAATTAGCAACATAAACAGGAATCTTTTTATTATTAACCGGATTAATGCAAAATGAACCTGTAAAAACACCTTTTTTTTCATAATCTTCCGATGTTCTTTTGATTTTATCCTCTTTCTTCATTTCATTTATTTTTAAAAGGATATTTTCTCTATCCCCGCCAATCACCAGTTTATCCACCATTGGATGTTCAGGAGCTAAGCTCATAAATGTAGCACCATAAAGGGTATCCGGTCTGGTGGTAAAAACAGTGATAAATTCGTCAGTATCGGCTAATTTGAATTTGATTTCACTTCCGTAGCTTTTTCCAATCCAGTTTCTCTGCATTGTTAAAACTTTTTCAGGCCATCCTTTTAATTTGTATGTCCATTGAAGAAGTTCTTCAGCATAATCGGTAATTTTAAAATACCAATGTTCCAGCTCTTTTATTTCAACTTCATTTCCACATCTCCAGCAGGCTCCGTCTTCTACCTGCTCGTTAGCAAGCACAGTATTGCAATGTTCGCACCAGTTAACATTACCTTTTGACTTGTAAGCCAAACCCTTCTCAAACATTTTAATAAAAATAAGCTGTTCCCATTTGTAATAATCTTCATCACATGTTGCAAATTCTCTATTCCAGTCATAGCTGAAGCCAAGTTTCTTAAGCTGGCTGCGCATATAATCAATATTTTCATAAGTCCACTTTGCAGGATGTGAATTATTCTGAATAGCAGCATTTTCCGCAGGAAGTCCAAATGCATCCCATCCCATTGGATGAAGTACATTGAAACCTTTCATTCTTTTATACCGTGCAACTACATCACCTATTGTATAGTTTCTGACATGTCCCATATGAATTTTCCCTGACGGATACGGAAACATTTCAAGTAAATAATATTTGGGCTTATCCTTATCCCTACTTACTTTAAATACTTGCTCTTTTGACCATTTTTCCTGCCATTTTTTTTCTATATATCCAGGTTTATAACTTATTTCAGACATTTTTCCCTCCGGAAATTTTATTGCAAATGAAATTCTTTTACATTTAAACTCTTTAAATTTCAAGTTAAAATTATCTTATTTTTTGACCTTAACAGGGTTACTATTGCAAATTTTGAATTACACAATATATCACACTTATTCCAAACAAAGCGTTTAATGTTGAAATTTTTCAAATTATTGTTCCAATATAAAGTGATATTAATTTACATTAATTTAGAAATAAACATTGACTTTAGTTCCCTTTGTATATACATTGATATATACAAGGAGGAAAAAATGGTAAAAAAAGCAAAGGTTTTTACATCAGGAGGTAGTCAGGCGGTAAGATTGCCCAAAGAATTCAGATTTGAAGATGACAAAGAGGTATTTATTAAAAAATTAGGTAAGATTGTAATATTGATTCCACAAAGTGTCAATGTATGGAAGGATTTTTTTAATAATCCTGAAAAAATTACTTCAGATTTCATGGAAGCAGGAATTTAACCATGAAATATATGCTTGATACAAATACCAGTATTTATATTATGAAAAACAAACCTGATTTTTTAAAAAGAAAATTACAAAGAATTAAATATGGAAATGTAACTGTTTCAAATATCTCTGTTTCAGAGCTGTTCTTTGGTGTATACAGTAGCAAAAATAGAAAGAGAAATTTAAAAGTCTTGGAAAACTTTTTATTGGGAGTTGATGTTGTTGATTATGATTTTGAAGCAGCAATGGAATACGGAAAAATCAAATCACAGTTGTTTGACAGCAGACAATCTATGAAGACTTTAAATGTACAGATTGCTGCACATTCCCGTTCAGCAGGGTCCATACTTGTTACTGAAAACTTATCGGAATTTAAAAAAATAAAAAAATTAAAAACAGAAAATTGGATTATAAAAACAATTAATTGACAATGATGACAAACTATTTTTTTAATGAGATATTCAATAATATTTCAGAAAGTATTTCAGTATTAGATGAGAAAGAGCAAACTCTGTTTGTTAATTCTGCTTTTTTGAATTTTACTGGTTATTCCCAAAAGGAAATAGTTGAGAATAATAAAAATTTATTGTCTTTTACAAAACAAAATTATCCGAATAAATATCTTAAAATAAAAAAGATTTTAAAAGAAAAAAAACTTTGGGAAGGAAATCTATGGTGTGAAAATGTAAAAAGCAACAAACTGTTGCCTGTTAGTTGTAAATATTCTTTGATAGAGAATAGAGGCAAAACTTATATTCTTGAAATTTTTATCGGTATTGCGGATATTCATCAGTATAAAAAACATATAAAATTTTTAAAATATTATAATGAGTTTCTCAGTGTGCCAAATAAAAATTTTTTGCAAAAAAAAATCAAGAATGAAACTAAATCAAAAGAAAAATTTTCACTTATTTTAATTGTTTTAAACAATCTGAAAATTATAAATGATACGTATGGCAGACATATAGGCAACAGGTTTTTGCAAAATTTCTCAAACAATCTTGAGTTAATCATCCAAAAAAATAATGGCCTGATATTTTATCTTGAAGGTAACCAATTTATTATTTTTCTGCATACAATAAAAAAAGAAAAAATTATCTCTTTGATGGATAACATATCTTCCGAATTGATTTCCAAATCTATAACCATAGAAAATAACGATATACCCATAGATGCGTATTGTAGTTGTTATATTGTAAATTTTCCAGAAGACTATTTATCAATTTTACATAAACTTTATATAGCTATTGAGGTTGCTAAAAAAGAAAAAAATAAAAATTTGATTTTTTATGAATCAAAGTACAAAGATCAGATTTTTACAAGATTTAAAATTGAAACTTTAATTAAAGATGCAATTAAAAACCATAAATTTATTCTATATTATCAGCCGAGAGTGAATTTTGCAAACAAAATAGAATCAGTTGAAGCTTTAATAAGAATAGTTTCAGATGACGGAAGTTTATTATCACCTAAAATCTTTATTCCTGTGGCAGAAGAGAGTGATTTGATTAACAAAATAGGTGACTGGGTTTTTAATCAGATAATAGAAGATTCAAGATATATTACAACGAAGTCAGGACAAAATATCAGATTTTCATTTAATGTTTCTGCAAGTCAATTTTTAGAGTCTGATTTTTTACATAAACTTAAAAATATTTTTAAGTTTTCTCAAGACTTTCCTTCATTATTTGAAATAGAAATTACAGAATGGGCATTAATGAAAGATACTAAAAATTCTATAAAGAAGATGTTCCAACTGAAAGAATTGGGTTTTGATTTGATTATAGATGATTTTGGTACAGGATATTCTTCTCTTGCTTACTTAAAAGAGTTTCCTGTTAATTTTTTAAAAATTGACAAAAGTTTTACAGATGGCATTCCTAATGAACCGAAAACAGTTAGTATTATAAAATCAATAATATATTTGGCAAAACAGTTGAATTTGAAAATTACCGCTGAAGGTGTGGAGCATGTTGAGCAGTTTAACTGGTTTAAGGAAAATCAATGTGACGAAATACAGGGGTACTATTTTTCAAAGCCTGTTCATAAAGATGAATTAATAAAATTGTTAAAAATTTACAATAAACCATCAGAAAATAAAAAGTATATAAAATGGGAAGAGAAGTTCAGTACAGGTATTTCCACTTTTGATTCTCACCATATGATAATTTTGAATATTCTTAACACTATTTATGAAAAGATTCATGATGAAGGTGTAATAGAAAAAGCTGATATGAGACAGTTTTTAGATATGTTGTTTCGTTATATTGATATTCATTTTAAAGAAGAAGAAAGGTATTTGCAGCAGCATAATGTTCCGAATTTAAAGCAACATATTAACGAACACAATGAATTTAAAAACAAATTAAAATATTTGAAAAAATCTTTTGAAGAAGGAAAAGGAAACCTGGATTATGAGTTATTTGTAATTTTAAAAAAATGGTTTAAAGAGCATATTTTAAAATATGATAAAAGCTATTTTGATGATATTAATGATTAATTAGTTTTTATGTATTACCTGGTTTTTAAAAAAGGATTTATATTTTTTTATTCATAAATTTATAACTTAAAAAAGCAAGCATCATTATAGAATTGTCAAGTTGATTGTTAATTATTAAATCTGTAATTTCATTATAATCCAAAACAACAGTCTCTATCTGTTCACCAGGATCAAGTGAAACCTTTTTATGATATTTTACATTTTTTGCCAAATAGATAAAACACTTTGATGTTTGAAATGCAGGTAAAGGATAAACCTCCGTAATATATTGAAAGTTGTCAGATATGTAACCGGTCTCTTCAAGCAATTCCCTTTTAGCTGCATTAACAGGCTTTTCATCTTTATCAATTAACCCTCCTGGAAATTCATAAAAAACTTTTTTTGCACCTATTCTGAACTGTTTTATCATAACAAACCTGTTATCATCTGTAACAGGTACAACCACTGTCCAGTCAGAAAGTTTTAAATAATAAAAATCAATTTCCTGATTGTTTCTCGGATTTTCAACTATCTCTTTGAATATTTCAAAAATCTTAAATTTTCCTAATGATGTAACTTCTTTTGTTTTCCATTTATGCATAATAATCCTTTAAGATAAATAATTTTTTTTGTGAAGAAGAAATAACATGGAATTTAGTTTTATAATACAAAAACAACCTTGAAGCAAGAGATTTTTCAGGCTAAAGCCATCAAAATGACAGCTTTGATGCTAACTATAAACACTTGTGAAAATTCTATTTTTGTATAAATCATTATTTTATGTAAATATTTTTATAAATTCATCAGTTTGTTCCAGAAAAATTGTATATTTCCTTTGGATGACATATCAATACTAAACTTTTCCAATTTTTTTATTAAATTCGAAAAGTTTTTAACAATTTCACTTTCAGGGAAAAGATTGGTAACAAGCTTCTGTTTTCTGACAGCCTGATGAAACCTATCATCATCAGGTATAAAACCGAGATATGATAGAGATATTTCCATGCCAAGATATTTATCAATAACAAGACTAATAGTGTTATACACTTGTAAAGCATCACTTTTATTCTTTGCCATGTTTACAATAAGGTTAAAACTTTTTTCCTGATAATTTTTATACAGAACTTTTATTAATGCGTAGGCATCAGTGATACTTGTTGGCTCAGGAGTTGCAACAACAATTATTTCCTGTGATGCAACACAGAAATAAGTTACATTTTTGGAAATACCAGCACCTGTATCAATTAGGAAATAATCATACTCTTTATCCAAATTGTCAAATTGCTCCATTAAAATTAGTTTTTCAGATTCATTTAAATCAGTAACTTTTTGTATTCCTGAAGATGCAGGAATAATATTTATTCCTCCAGGTCCGTTTATTATAATGTCTTGTAAATTTTTTTCACCTTTTAATACATGAGAAATATTATATTTTGGTGTAAGTCCCAAAAGAATGTCAATATTTCCTAATCCAAGGTCTGCATCCATAAGAAGGACTTTTTTCCCGATTTTAGAAAGTATAAAACCTATATTGGAGATAAGATTGGTTTTTCCTACTCCTCCTTTACCGCTTGTAATGGCAATTACTTTGGTAATATTTTTTATATTTGATATATTCCTAAGACCTTCTGCTTGATCCATTTTTATATTACCCCTTTCATTGATTATTTTTCAAAATTATATCTATAATTTTATCTTTACTTGCTACTTCTATATCTTCAGGAACTCTCTGTCCTGTGGAGAAGTATGAAAGCGGTTTTCCTGTTTCAAAAGCTATGTTGTAAATATTGCCATATGTAGAACTTTCGTCTAATTTTGTAAACAGTAATGATGAATAGTGAATAAGTGAAAATCTTGAAACAATATCATCAAGATCTTTAATTTTTGTAGTAGTGCTTAAAACAAGATGAATATCCATAGGAACATTTAAATGTTCTTTTAATTTTTTTATATGGGAACTATCTTTTTGATTTTTTCCCGCAGTATCTATGAATATATATTCATAGTCCTTAAAACTATTCAATTTTTCTTTTAATTCATTTTGATTATTGATTGCTATTACAGGAGTTTTCAAAATTTTGCCATAAATTTTCAACTGTTCTGTTGCTGCTATTCTGTATGTGTCAAATGTAAAAAGAGCAGTTTTTTTCTTATTGATTAATCTACATTTTGCTGCTATTTTTGCAAGTGTGGTTGTTTTACCCACTCCTGTGGGGCCAATAAATGCCACTATTTTTGGACCTGATTTTTTCTTCTGAGCTTTAAATATTTTTATCTTGTTTCTCATCTTTATTTTTACTAATTTTTTAATTTCTTCAATATTTAAAGAGTTTAAATTATCAAATTCAGAACTCATATTTTCAAGAATTTGATATGCTATTTTATCCTTGATTTCCTGTTTTATCATATCTTCATAAATATAGTAAAGTTTATTTTCAGGAGAATCTGAAGCAAAAATCCCTGAATGTTTCATTAAAAGTTGCAACATATTTTTTATTTTAGGTATTTCATTTTTTACTTCCTGTATAGTTAATACATTTTTGCCCAATAGTTTTTTTAAGTTTATAATTTCCTGACTTACACTAAAATTTTCATTATATTGTTGATTCACTTCTGTTTTTCTGGAACTATGAAAAGGTTCATATTCCTCATCATAATTAGCAGATGCTTCAATTTCTATAATTTCTTCTGAAGAAATTCCAAACTCATCTGTTTTTCTAATTTTTCTGGTAGAAATAATCACAGCATTTTCCCCGAGCTCAGCTTTTACCAATCTCATTGCTTCACTCATATTTGCTGCCTGGATTCTTTTGATTTTCATTTTAATCCTATGTTTTTAGATATTTCAAAAAATTTAATATGCCCATTCCATAATATGTTTTTGTCCTATACTTGACTGTTTATACCAAAAATGAACTATTTTCTCAATAAGTTGGTTTCGTAATTATTTTTAATCGCAATCATTATGCCATAACATACTTGTTAATATTTTACAGGGTTTAATAATGATTGTACAGAAAAACCACATTAAAAAATGTCAAATAAGTGACTTGGAAATTTTTATCGTCGACATATAATGCAATATGTAGTATATTACTTTCTATAAATGATATTTGGAAGAATTTGAACAATGCAGAGAGACATATTAATTAGAGAATTAAGAAAATTAATTCCCTATAACAAGATAATTGTTGATAGGGATATTCTTCAAAAATATTCAGAGGATAAATCTACTGTATATGTTGCAGTACCTGATTTTGTTGTGAAACCTACTTTAGTAAATGAAATTCAGAGACTGCTTTTATTTGCAACAAAACATAACATACCTGTTATCTGCTGGGGCCAGGGTACATCTGTAACAGGAAGTTGTCTGGCATTTAAGAAACCTTCCATATTAATGAGTTTGGAGAAGTTTAACAGAATATTGGAAATAGATAAAGAAAATTTAATAGCTGTTGTTGAACCAGGGGTGATAGTAGGTGATTTAAAAAAGGAAGTTGAAAGATTCAATCTGTTTTATCCTCCTGATCCTGCAAGTTATGAAAGTGCCACTATTGGCGGAAATATTGCCACAGGTGCCGGTGGTTCAACTGCTGTTAAATATGGAGTTACCAAAGACTATGTTACTGGCCTTGAAGTAATTCTTGCATCTGGTGAAATATTGGAATTAGGAGGTAAGGTTGTAAAAAAATCTTCAGGTTATAATTTAATTGATCTTTTTATTTCTTCTGAAGGTACCCTTGGTATAATAAGCAAAATTTATTTAAAATTAATACCAAAACCATTAAAGACCATTACTGTATATGTTACTTTTTCAGATATGCTACCGCTTCTTGATAGTGTTAATAAAATACTTTCCAGCAATATTTTGCCAATTTCTTTAGAATATATTGATGATACAGCATTATTTTATTTAAATAAAAAATTTAACCTGCCTGATAAAGAGAAGGCAAGAGCAAGTTTGATAATCCAGTTGGATTATGATATAGAAGAGCAACAAGAATTTTTAATTATAAAACTTTATGAAATTTTATCAAAAATAAAAGGTTTTTTAGATTTTTATCCTCTTGCTGCTTCTTCAAAAGAAAAGGAAATATGGCAAGCAAGGAGAGCGATTGGTGAAGTTTTTAGAGAAAATTTCAAATATATTGCAAAAGCTGACATTGTGGTACCACGTGGAAAAATTCTAACTGCTATTGACAAAATAAAAACTTTGGCCATAAAAAATTCAGTTGATGTGAGTTGTTTCGGACATGCCGGAGACGGCAATATACATGTTAATTTTCTTATTAATAATGAAAATTTTAATAAAAACATTTTACAAAATGTTTATAAAATAGTAAAAGAGATAGGTGGACTGCCGTCAGGAGAGCATGGCATAGGTGTTTT
This sequence comes from uncultured bacterium, assembly GCA_964492825.1. Taxonomy (GTDB): domain Bacteria; phylum DYJV01; class DYJV01; order DYJV01; family DYJV01; genus CAZBLP01. The sequence continues at coordinate 16,126 of CAZBLP010000019.1, read as the reverse complement.
AAAAAAAGATATTTTAAAAGATTTTCTGGGTAATAGGCAGATTGAATTAATGCAACAGGTAAAGCAAATATTTGATCCTTGCAATATTTTAAATCCTGGCAAAATTTTTAACCTTTCGGAGGATTAAATGGAAATTGACACTTCTTATTTAAAAGAAAAATTAAAAGATGATTTTATTAATTTGGGATTTGATGAAGACTCTCTTGATATTGGGCTGGACACTTTTATAGAATCTTTTTATGATTCATATCCTAATCTTGTCAGTTCAATTGAGCAGGAAGACTATGAAAATATAAGATTCCATGCCCATACTTTAAAAGGAACCTTTGCAAATTTTGAAAATAATGAATTTAAAAATTTATCTGAATTATTTAAAAAAATTGAGTTTATGGCAAAAGATAAGAAAGATTTAGAACAAATAAAAATTCTTTTAGAACAAGTAAAAAAACTATCAAAAAATTGGTTATTGAATAATGAAAAATAAAAGGAGGCATTTATGATTCCAAAGGAAAAAATTAATAAATATTATGAAGATTATATTGAAGAAATTTCTTCTTTTTTGGAAAAAGATAAAACAGAATCTTTTCATCTTGGAGCAAAAATTAGAAAAATCAGAGAAGAAAAAAAACTCTCCCTTGAAGATATTGCACAAAAAACAGGTTTTGATTTGAGTGTTTTAAAAGATATTGAAGAAGAAAAAATTCATCCGCCACTTGCCACTATTATCAAATTATCAAAAGCTTTAGATACAATGGTATCCAATCTTATTTCAGATGATGCAGAGAAAAGGTATTGTGTTGTTAAAGCAAAAGATCATACTTTAAATCCAAGACAAGCAAGTAAATTTTATAAATATATGCCGCTTGCTCATGAAGTTGCCAACAGGCATATGGAAACCTTTATTGTAAAACTTTATCCTACTGAGGAGGAAGAATTTGCAGTTCATGAAGGTGAAGAATTTATCTATGTTTTAGATGGTGAAGTAAAAATTACCATTGATAATAAAGATATAATTTTAGATATTGGGGATACTATTTATTATCATTCAACAGTGCCTCATTTTATAACTACAAATACAGATGAACCTGCTTTAATATTGGCTGTAATTTACAATAGCAATTAATTGGATTTTAGGAGCAATATATGAAATATACAGAATATTTTATTCCTACTCTAAAAGAAGATCCGTCAGAAGCTGAAGTTATAAGTCATAAACTTATGATTAGAGCGGGTATGATTAGAAAAGTTGCTGCCGGTATATACAATTACCTTCCTCTTGGATTAAGGATGATAAAGAAAATAGAAAATATTGTAAGAGAAGAAATGAACAAAGCAGGTGCTGTTGAGATACTTATGCCTGCTGTTGTACCTGCTGAACTCTGGCAAGAGAGCAATAGATGGGATTATTATGGCAAAGAGTTGCTTAGACTTAAAGACAGGCACAGTAGAGAATTCTGTATTGGTCCTACGCATGAAGAAGTGGTAACTGATCTTGTCAGAAGAGAGATAAAATCATACAAACAGCTACCAATTAATCTGTATCAAATTCAGACAAAATTCAGAGATGAAATGAGACCCAGGTTCGGACTTATGCGTGGCAGAGAGTTTATAATGAAAGATGCTTACAGTTTTGATGCTACAGAGGAAGCAGCTGAAATTAGCTACAAAAAAATGTATGATGCTTATAGCAAAATTTTTGAAAGATGCAGTTTGGAATTCAGGGTTGTTGAGGCTGATTCAGGAGCTATTGGGGGCAGTTTTTCGCATGAATTTATGGTTTTAGCCAAGAATGGAGAAGATGAAATTGTAAGTTGTGATTCATGCAGTTATGGTGCTAATACTGAAAAAGCACCTGTTTTGAAAGAGTATTATAAGGAAAATGCTTTAGATGAAAAAGTGTTTTCAAAAGAAAAAGTTTATACACCAAATGTAAAAACAATAGATGAAGTCTCGAATTTTTTAAAAATCCCCAAAAACAAAATTATTAAAACAATTTTACTTACAAATGGTAGTGATACTATTGCTGCACTTATAAGGGGAGATTTTGAAATAAACATTATAAAAGTAAAAAATATTTTAAATTGGGATACCATCTATTTTGCAACTGAAACCACAGTTAAAGAAATAACTGGTGCACCTGTGGGTTTTGCAGGCCCAATTGGGCTTAAATGCAAGATTATTGCTGATTTCTCTATAAAAGATTTAAAGAATTTTACAACTGGTGCTAATGAAAAAGATTTTCATTTCAAAAATGTAAATTTTCAAGATTTAGATGTTAATATTGAATTTTTTGATATTAGAAATGCTGTTCAAGGAGATATGTGTCCTAAATGCCAAAAAGGCAAGTTAAATCTTTTCAGAGGTATAGAAGTGGGACACATTTTCAAATTAGGTACAAAATATTCTGAATCTATGCAAGCGTATTTTCTTGATAAAAACGGCAAACAAAAACCATGTATAATGGGATGTTACGGCATAGGCATAGGAAGGACTGCTGCTGCAGCAATAGAGCAGAATTACGATGAACATGGTATGATTTTACCTGAGCCTATTTCTCCATTTACCTTTTATATTTTACCTATTGATTATAAAAATTCTGAAATAAAAAAAACTACTAATACTCTATATGAGAAACTAAAGCAAAAAGGTTATGATATTTTAATTGATGATAGGAATGAAAGGCCTGGAATTAAATTTAAAGATGCTGACCTTTTAGGATTTCCATATAGAATTACCATTGGTAAAAAAACATTAAAAGAAGGTAAAGTTGAGGTTAGATATAGAGAAAATGGTAATACGGAGTTATTAACCATTGAGGAGGTTTTAAAAAAATTTTAATAAAAGAGATTTATGGAATTAATCCTGTTATTGAATCGTTAAAGGCACAAAATATTACTGTTGAAAAGGTTTTTATACAAAAAAATAGAAATGATATAAGAATAAGAGAGATTTTAACTTTAGCAAAAAATAGGAAAGTTAAAATAATTTTTCTTGAGAAAGACATTTTTCAAAAAAAATATAAAGATAAAATTCATCAAGGTATTACAGCTGTTATCTCTGATTTCAAATATTACAAATTGGAAGATTTTCTTAACAGTTTTTTTATCCTGATTCTTGATTCCATAAATGATCAGCATAATTTTGGGAGCATAATCAGAACAGCTGAATTTTTTGGAGTTGATGCCATTATAATTGCAAAAGATAGAAGTGTTTCAGTAAATGATACTACTGTTAAAACTTCATCTGGAGCTATTTTTAATATGCCTATTATTAAGGAAACCAATTTATCGAATGTTGTAAGAAAATTAAAAGAGAATAATTTTTTTATTATTTCAACATCACCAGATGGCAGTGATAAACCAGAGGAATTACCTCAACTTAAGAAAAAAGTTTTAATAATTGGCAATGAAGAAAGGGGTATTAGGAAAAAATTAATGGAAAATTCAGATTTTAATATAAAACTTGAAAAATATGGAAAAACATCATCATTAAATGCAGCTGTTTCAGCTGCAATTTTTATTTATGAATTGAAAAAGAGAGGTTAAAATAAGACCAAAAGCTTTTAATAAAGCAAGAGAAGAATTGGTTGAGCTATTAAAAAGAAAGGGTATCTATAATCAAAAAATATTGGAAGCTTTTTCTAAAATACCTCGCCATATGTTTGTTCCTAAAGTATTAAGGTTTGATTCTTATAAAAATGTTGCACTTCCAATGGGTAAAAATCAAACAATCTCCCAACCCCTTACAGTAGCGTATATGACTCAAGCACTTGATTTAAATGAAAATGATGTTGTACTGGAAATAGGCACGGGTAGTGGATTTCAAACAGCTATTTTAGCGTATATTGTATCACATGTGTATACAATTGAAGTATTTTCAGAATTTACTCAAAAAGCAAAATCAATTCATAAAAAATTAAACCTGAAAAATATTTCCTATACCATTGGAAACGGAATTTCCGGGTGGAATGAGTGCATAAAATTTAACAAGATTATTGTAACCGCAGCTATAAATGAAGAACCTGTGAAACTATATTCTCAGCTTGAAGAATACGGAATAATAGTGTTTCCTTTTATTACAGGTGAGCAGCAAATACTTTTCAAATGTATTAAGGTCAATAACACAATTATAAAACAATCTCTTTCTGAATGTAATTTTGTAATTGCGTCTCATTTGATTTCAAAGTCTCAAATTCAAGATTCAATGTTTAATGAATAAAGGATAGTAGAACTATTTTTTTATAATATGTCAATTTTTTATTAAAATTTCCCCAGATTATAGTAGAAGTCATTAAAATGACAGTCTGCTTAGTTGTTTTGACTCTACACCTTAATTCAAGGAGGAGAATTATGAAGTTTATAGGTGTAATTGGAGCTGGAAAATGCAATAAAGAAGAGTATAATTTGGCGTATGAAATTGGAAAAATTATAGCAGAAAATAAAAAAATAGTTGTTTGTGGTGGATTATTTGGTGTAATGGAAGCTTGCTGCAAGGGAGCAAAAGAATTTAATGGTCAAACCATAGGAATTCTTCCTGGATACAGCATAGATGATTGCAATAAATATGTAGATATTCCTATTGCTACGGGAATGGGACATAGTAGAAACGTAATAATAGCATCAACATCAGAATTATTGATAGCAGTTGGAGGAGAATATGGTACTCTTTCTGAAATATCAATTGCCCTAAAACTTGGTAAAAAAGTTTTATCATTAAAAAGCTGGGAAATTAAAGGTATTACAGAAATTAAACATCTGAATGAAATAAATGATTTTTTTTAGGCATGCTTGTTGCTACGAAATCAACATGAAGAATTTTACTAAACAATTTTTTTATGTTTTAAATTGTATTCCTGGAATGAGAAAGATAGTTTTAATAGCTATTATTTTATTATTTTCTTCAAATATTTTCCCTAAAGAAATAGTACTTGCAAAAATTTCAAAAAGAAGTTATACTGGGAGTGAATTAGAGGAGATACTTAGCAGATACAAGCATTCTATATATAAAAGAAAGAAGCAAAAACAGCATAGAATTTTTAAAGACTCGAAACATTTTATTTTGCCGATTAATGGAAAGATAATAAGCAATGGTTTTTCCAAAGGTATATATATAAAGTCTAAATATAGAAAAACTAAAGTTAAAGCAGCAAAAAGTGGCACTGTTATATATGCTGGTTTTTTGAAATATTTTGGTAAAATTGTTATTATAAAACACAACAATGGCTATAAAACAGTTTATACATATTTAAAAAAGTTGTACGTCAAAAAAGGTGATGTTATTTATCAGGGTGAATATATTGGTGAGAAATACAAAAAAAAGCCATTATATTTCGAGGTTAGGAAAAAACTTTTTCCAGTAAATATTTTAAAATATTACTCCAAATTATTTCATGGTAGAAAAATTAGTAGAATCAATTGAAGATAATCTAAAACACGGTATACTTACCAAATATCTTAAAGATATTAATAAAGAACCTATCTTGACTCCTGAAGAAGAAAAAGAGCTAATAATAAAAATAGCACAAGGCGATCAAAAAGCCAGAGAAAAACTTCTTAAAACACATTTAAAATTTGTAGTTTCAATTGCTAAAAAATTTACAGGTTACGGCATACCGTTAACAGACCTTATATCTGAAGGTAACATTGGTTTAATAAAAGCTGTTGAAAAGTTTGATCCTGAAAAGGGTGTAAGATTCAGCACATACGCATCTTGGTGGATAAAACAGTCTATAAAAAGAGCCATATTAAACAATTCAAAAGTTATTAGAATTCCAATTCATGCAATAGATCTGTTACGAAGTTTTGTGAGAAATTTAAATAACGGCACTAATAATGTTGAAGATAGAAATAATGCTGCAAAAGAAGTAGGAGTAGGATTAAGAAAGTTAGAAAATCTTATGTTAGTATCTCAAGATGTTTTATCTTATAATCAGACAATTAATGATAACAATTCTTACACTTTTGAAGATGTTGCAATATCACATGATGAAACTCCTTATAACAGTTATGAAAAAAAAGAGATTTTAGAAACTATTTTAACATGGTTAAGTTACCTAAATGAAAAAGAGAGGACAGTTATAATTTTGAGGTTTGGATTAATAAATGAGCAACCAATGACATTGGATGAAGTTGGAAAAATTTTGAGCCTTACCAAAGAAAGAATTAGACAAATAGAAGAAAAAGCTCTTAATAAGTTAAAATTTTATCTTAAAAGTCGAAAAAAAGTAACAAAGGAGCATGTATGGAAGGATTAATTAATAGAATTAGAGAAATTGAGAATTTTCCTAAAGATGGTATAACTTTCAAAGATATTACTACATTGCTTTCAGATGCAGAAGCATTTCAAAAAGCTGTAGATATGCTGTCCTACAGATACTTTAATAAAAAAATAGATAAAATTGTTGGTATTGAAGCACGAGGTTTTATAGTTGGAGCTGCTCTTGCCTATAAACTTTGCAAAGGAGTTGTGCTTGTAAGGAAAAAAGGTAAACTGCCATATAAAACCATACAAGCAACTTATGAGCTGGAGTATGGCACAGATATTTTGGAATTGCATATTGATGCAGTAAAGCCTAATGAAAACATTTTAATAGTAGATGATCTTCTTGCTACAGGCGGGACAGTTAAAGCTACAGTTGAATTGATAGAAAGGTTAAATGGCAACGTATTGGAATGTTGTTTCTTGTGTGAACTTGAATTTTTAAAAGGAAGAGAAAAACTGAAAGACTACGAGGTATTTTCTCTATTAAAATTTTAGTAATGAATATAAAAAAAATCTTTGCCAAAATCAAAGATAACCAGATTAATCCTTTTAAGGAGCTTCTTGATCTCTCACCGGCAGGTGTTATAAAATTAGACAACAAAGGTATAATTAGATATGTTAATAATGCTTTTGTAAAGTTAGTAGGTTTTAAAATTGAAAATCTTGTAAATAAACAACATGTGAAATTATTTTATGAAGGCGGATTTAATAAAGCAAAAGAGATTATGCAGATAATGCGTTCCATTGAATATGGCGGAATAGGCTCTATTATAGATTATAAACTTAATTTAATTACAAGGTATAATGAAAAAGTTTCAGTATCTCTTTATGGTAGGATTCTTTATGACAAGCATAATGAAGAACTTGGTACAATTGGTTTTCTCTTTGATATTAGGGAAAGACTTAAAATGGAGGAAGAGCTAAGAAGCTCAAAAGAACAGTATCAGGATCTTATTGAAAAAGCAGGTGAGGGTATATATATTAGACAGGAGCATAAATTTGTATATTTTAATAAAAAGTTTAAAGAAATGCTTGGTTATACAGATGACGATGAAATTAGAGAATTGCCAATTTTTCAGGTAATTGACGAGGAAGCTTTTGAACACTGTTCAAAATTGTATGAGCAAATACTCTTAGGTAAAAAGGTAACAATGCCGTATGAATCTATTTTTAAAAGAAAAGATGGTTCAAAAATATATGTTGAAGTAAATATTAATCCTGTAGAATACAATGGTAAATCAGCTGTTCAAGGCTTTGTAAGAGATATTACAGATAAAAAGAAGTTGGAAGATAAATTGAAAGAAATAAATAAAAAACTTCTTGAACTTTCCATAAAAGATGAATTAACAGGTCTTTACAACTATAGATATTTTATTGATAAACTAAGAGAAAAATTTATTGAAAGCAAAAGATACAATATAGAGTTATCTCTTATGGTGATTGATATTGATGATTTCAAAAAAGTCAATGACACCTATGGCCATCTTGCAGGAGACCATATTTTAAAAGAAATTGCAATTATATTAAAAAGCAATGTACGAGAAATAGACACAGTAGCAAGATATGGCGGGGAAGAATTTGTAATACTTTTGCCTCATATTGCTATTGATAAAGCAGAAAAGATAGCATTAAGAATATGTAATGAAATATCCAATAACAAATTTATTTTTGATGATAATATTATTCGTACCACAGTTAGTATAGGTGTAAGTTCCTTTGAAAAAGACTTTTTAAAAGATGAAATAGAGCTTATAAAATTTGCAGACGATGCACTTTACCAGGTGAAAAATTCTGGTAAAAATAATATTAAATCTTTTATTAAAAACAATGCTCACTGATATTTTAAAAACAGCATGGGATAAATATATTCTTAATCTTGGCAACTATATAGTTGTTACACTTCTGCTTTATATTTCATACATAATTCTTTTAAAGCTCTCTTTATTTGGAGGTGAAATAGTAAGACCCTTTTTTCTTGCAGGGATGCTTTATATTGTGTTTTTTTTTAATGAGAAAGCTGAGATTAACTTCTTTTTTTATGCTTTTAAAAATAAAAATCTTGCTTTAAAAATAGTTCTTTACACTTTAATAAGATGGTTTTTATTTGCTCTTGGAACTATATTATTTGTTGTCCCAGGGATTTATATAGCATTTGCAACAATATTTGCCTTGCCTTTTATTGTAATGGAGCCGGACATAGAAATTTTTGATGCTTTTAAGAGAAGTATTAGAATGTTTAATGAAAATTTTTTATTAATGAATTCTATTATTTTAATTTTAATTTTTATAAATATTTTAACAGCTTTTCCATACGGACTTTTTTCTATTTTTACTATACCTTTTTCAATTTGTGTTATAGGTGTTACCTTCCAAAAACTATACAGTGGAGTTAATTATGATAAATAATATGGAGTTTTCTGCTCTTTACACTGATTTATATGAACTTACAATGAGCCAAGGCTATTTTTTTTCAGACAAAAAGAATGATTCAGCATGTTTTGATTATTTTTTCAGAAAAAATCCCTTTAAAGGTGGATATACTGTTTTTGCAGGATTAAGTGATTTTCTTTCATTAATTAAAGATTTTACCTTTACTGATGATAATTTGAGATATCTCAGCTCAATAGGTTTTAACAGGAAATTTGTTGAATATTTAAAAGATTTCAAATTCAAAGGGAAAATTTATTCTTTTAGAGAAGGTGAAATTATTTTTCCAGATGAACCTATTATAAGGATAGAAGGAAATATTATAGAATGTCAACTAATAGAAACCCTGTTGCTTAACATAATTAATTTCGAATCATTAATTGCCACTAAAACATGCAGAATTGTATACGCTTCAAAGGGTAAACCTGTAATTGATTTTGGTTTGAGAAGGGCGCAAGGTTTTGGTGGATTGCAGGCATCTAAAGCTGCAATAATAGGTGGAGCTAACGGTACATCAAATACTCTTGCTGGATATCTTTATAATATGCCGGTTAAAGGCACACATGCTCATTCATGGGTTCAAAGTTTTGATTCAGAAATAGAAGCTTTCAGAAGGTTTGTGGAAAACTGGCCTGAAAATTCTATTTTGTTAATTGATACTTATGATACTCTTAACAGTGGTCTCCCAAATGCCATTAAGGTTGCTAAAGAAATGGAAAAAAAAGGGAAAAGACTTTTGGGATTAAGACTTGACAGCGGAGACTTTGCTTATTTATCAAAAAAAGTTAGAAGCATTCTTGACAGTGAAGGGCTTGATTATGTTAAAATAGTAGTTTCGAACCAATTAGATGAATATACAATACAGAGTTTAAACAACCAGCAAGCACCTGTGGATTTATTTGGTGTAGGTACCAAATTAATTACAGCATATGACCAGCCGGCACTTGACGGGGTATTTAAACTGGCAGCAATTAAAAATACACCAAAAATAAAAATTTCAGACAACATAGAAAAAGTAACTATTCCAGGTGTAAAAAAAGTTAAAAGATTTTATGATAATAATAAATTTCTAATTGACGGTATTTCATTAATTAATGAAGAAAAGATTAAAATTTTAAGACACGCTTTTATTCCTTATAAAAAAGCAAATATTTCAAAATTTAAATCAGAAGAATTAATGAGTCTTGTTTTTGACAATGGAGAAATATTAAACAATCATATATCCATAAATGAAATAGCCAAGTATAGGAAAAAACGTTTTGACCAATTACCTGACGAACATAAAAGATTTGTTAACCCACATTGTTACAGAGTAGGATTAAGTAAAAAATTGTGGGATCTGAAAGATAAATTGATTAAGCAGTATAAAAAATAATAAAAGTGAAAACAATATGAAAGAGGATAAAGCATTATTAATTGTAGATGTGCAAAATGATTTTTGCCCTGGTGGAGCGCTTCCAGTGGAAAACGGTGATAAAATTATACCTGTTATTAATAGATTAATGGAAAAATTTGATAATATTTTTGCATCAAAAGACTGGCATCCAAAGAAAACAGAGCATTTCAAAAAATGGCCTGTTCACTGTTTGCAAGATTCTAATGGTGCAGAATTTCATAAGGATTTAGATGAAGATAAAATAAATGAAATTTTCTTAAAAGGTATATCAGAAAAAGATGATGGATATAGTGTGTTTGAAGCTGCAAATATTAATTTTGAGAATTTCTTAAATCAAAAAGGTATCAAAAGATTATTTATTACTGGACTTGCTTTGGATTTTTGTGTAAAAGCTACAGCTCTTGATGCTGTTAAAAAAGGATTTGAAACTTACATTGTTATAGATGCCACAGAGGCGGTGGATAAAAACAACAGAGGAGCGGTTATTGAAGAATTGAAAGATAACAATGTGAAATTTATTAAAAGTGATAAAATAGATTATTGAATAAAATCAGGTAATAGAATTACTTTAAGATAATAGGGAGGAACAGAGAAATGGATAATGTTTTAAGTGGTATGCGTCCAACTGGAAAATTACACCTTGGACATTTACACGGAGTTCTCAACAACTGGGTAAAACTCCAAAATAAATATGATTGTTACTATTTTGCTGCTGATTGGCATGCATTAACAAGTGAATTTAAAAATACAATACAAATAAAAGATAGTATTTACGAAATGATAGCTGATTGGTTGAGTGTAGGAATCAACCCGGAAAAATCAGTTGTTTTTATACAATCTCACATAAAAGAACATGCAGAGCTTCATCTGTTGTTATCAATGATTACTCCATTAGGATGGCTTGAAAGAAATCCAACATATAAAGAATTAAAAACCGAACTTAGTAATAAAGATATAAATACTTACGGTTTTTTAGGTTATCCGGTTTTGCAAACTGTTGATATTATAATTTATAAGGCAAAACGTGTACCTATTGGAATAGACCAACTACCTCATCTTGAACTATCAAGAGAGATAGTCAGAAGATTTAACTATATATACAACAAAGAAGTTTTTGTAGAGCCTGAACCACTGTTTACTGAAATTTCCAAATTATCAGGTACTGACGGAAGAAAAATGAGTAAAAGTTACGGAAATGCCATATATATTTCTGATGAAGGTGAAACTTTGGAAAAGAAAGTGTTAAATTTAGTAACTGATACTAATAGAGTTAGAAGAAAAGATCCTGGAGAACCTGAAAAATGTATGGCATTTGAATTTCATAAACTATACTGCAGTGAAGAAGAATTGAAAATGATAAGAGAAGAATGCCCAAAAGCTGGTATAGGTTGTTTTGATTGTAAAAAAATACTTTTAAAAAGAGTAGTGGAAAAATTAACACCTATACAGGAGAAAAGAAAAAATATTTTAAAACAAAAGGATTATATTAGTAACATTATTTCAGAAGGTGACAAAAAAGCAAAAGAAAAAGCTAAAGAAACAATGGAAGAAGTATTGGAAGTTATGCATCTTAATTATTAAAGCATGGAATATTTCAAAATAATTCATAAAGATAAAAATAGTCATGCAAGGGTTGGAATTTTAAAAACAAAACATGGTGACATTGAAACACCTGTTTTTATGCCTGTAGGCACCCTTGCAAGTGTAAAATCTTTATCTCCTGATGACCTGAACCAAATTAACGCTCAGATAATTTTGGGAAATACTTATCATCTTTATCTCAGGCCTGGTCATAGCCTTATAAGAAAACTTGGCGGTTTACATAAATTTATGAGCTGGTGCAAACCTATATTAACTGATAGCGGTGGCTTCCAAGTGTTTAGCCTTGCCAAGTTAAGAAAAAAAAATGACAATGGTGTTGAGTTTCAATCTCATATTGATGGAAGCTATCATTTTTTTACACCTGAAATTGTAATGGATATTCAGGAATCACTTGGGTCTGATATAATGATGGTTTTTGATGATTGTGTAGAGTTTGGCGCTGATAAAAGTGAAGTGTTTTCTGCTATGAAAAGAACAACTAAATGGGCTAAAGAGTGTAAAATTCATAGAAAATCGTCAAATCTTCTTTTTGGAATTATTCAAGGTGGTATGGATGTAAATTTCAGAAAACAGCATCTTGAAGAGATTGTTGACTTAAATTTTGACGGCTATGCACTTGGAGGATTAAGTGTAGGCGAACCTAAAAATTTGATGTATGAAATATTGGAAAGTATTGCTCCTGAAATGCCTGAAAATTATCCAAGATACTTAATGGGGGTTGGCACTCCAGAAGATATTTTATTTGCAATTGAAAATGGAATTGACATGTTTGACTGTGTAATGCCTACAAGAAATGCAAGAAATGGCACTCTTTTCACTTCAAAAGGTAAAATATCAATAAAAAAAGAGGAATTTAAATATAAAGAAGAATCTCTTGATGAAAATTGCAATTGTTATACATGTAAAAATTTTTCTAAGGCATATTTAAGACATCTGTATGTATCAAGAGAATTATTAAGTTACAGGTTAAATACCATACATAACTTACATTTTTATATGCAAGTTATAGCAAATGCAAAAAAACATATAAAAAGTAACACATACAGAGAATTTAGAAGAGAATTTTTTAAAAATATTGAAAATTGATGTTTTAGAAATTAATAATATATAATAAAAAAAGCGGGATAATTCCCGCTTTTTTTATTTTTTATGAGTAGCTCTAAGCTGCTCAGCCAAATCTTTAATTTCTGTTAAATCTTTAGTCATCATAGCCCATCCGTACCAGTAAGCATAATCTGGATTTACATGGAAAAATGCTTGATAGCCTCTCATTCTGTGTTTCATATACATTTGAAAGAGAACTTGCTCTATAAAGGAAGCTTTTTTTAGATTACCACCGCCTGTTCTCATAAAATAGAGAAAATCAGGATATGCATATTTGTAAGCTTTAGGTTTTTTTAGAATGCCGTCTTTGTAAAGACCTGCTACTATAGTGATTCCTTCTGCGAGCAATCTGTCAAGATGTTTCATCATTGCATCGCCTTGTTCCAATCGAGCCCTTGCATATTTTTCAGAGTGACATTTACTACATGTTTTTATCATTTTTTCTCTTTCTTTTTCCCATGCTTCTTGAGTTAATCTTGCAAGATCAGCAGCTTTAACAATTTCCAATCTTTCAGTAGGTTTTCCAGTAAATGGGTCAAGAACTCCAAGAGCTTTTAAAATGGTAACTCTGTCAGCTGCCCATTGCTTATCTTTAGGCAGAGGAAGTCTTACACCAAGAAAACCCCATGCAGTTCTGTTTTCATGATTACCATTAGGCATATGACAGTCTTGACATTTAGGTGCAGGCGCTCCTTTTGGAAGGTCTCCCTGTTTTTTTGCTAACCATCTTGTACCATGTTTAGAACTGCTCCACATTTCCCATTGAGGGTGGTCATATCCCATGTGGCATTGTTGACAAGCTTTAGGGTTAAGAGCTTCTTTTTTTGAGAAGGTATGTCTGGTATGACATTCATCACAAGAGTTATTTTGGTATCTGTAACCTTTTTTTCTAAGATCAGCTTTTTGTGCTTTGGATTTGATTCCCATATTGTGGCATCCACCACAGCCTCCATTGCCTTCCATAAGTTCGTCAGGTTCTACATGTGTAACAGGAAGTGCATTTAGGGCTGTCCAGCCAAAGTTGTGTTTACCTTTTGAAAATTGCTTAAATTGCTCTTCATGACACTCAGCACATACATGTTCATCAGGTAATTTGGCTTTTTTGTAATCAGCTGCAGATGAATGATCCGAACCATGACACTCTGAACAAGAAACGTCGTTTTCAGCATGTTTACTAACTTTCCAATCAGCAACTTGTCCTGGTGAAATTTTTTTGTGACAATCAATACAATTAGATGATGCATAAATTGTTAAAGATAAAAAAAATGTAAAAATGAAACTCATAAATATTACTAAATTTTTTTTCATATTCCCTCCTTTCATTTGATTTATTTAAATATTATTAACAGATTTTAATTAAAAAATCAATGAAATTTACCTGCTATAATCTAATTTTTTTGTTGTAAATTTTATGGTAGATGTTCTGAATTGATAATATAGCAAAGAAAAGTTTGAATAAAAAAGGCAGGCTAAAAAGCCTGCCTTTTTTTTAATGAGGTGCATCCATTAGATTTGGTGATGGAAGTTTCAGATGTATAGCTTTTTTCAAGCTTACACCGTCTTTTTTGAGTCTTTCTTTATAAGCTTTAAATACAGGATGCTCTGGGAATTTAGTCCCAAGATAGTAATCTTTGTTTTTATATCTTTTCATCCAGAGATCCCATTCATCTTTTGTTAGAAATCCTTGCTTATACAGTTCTTCTACATTGGCTTTCACCATTTCCCAGTAATTTGGAACAAGTTTGTATGCAACAGGACTTCTATATTTTTCCACTCCTATACTCCATTCATTTCCAGGAACATCGTAAATTTTGTATGGGAAGAATTTTAGAGGATCCGTGCTTTCAACAAATTTTTTAGCTTCTTCATCGCCATGTTCAGCAGCATATGTAATGATTTCCTGTAAGTTATGCTGCATTTCCCATACACCATGCCATTGGGTATAGTCAGCTGCCATCATTTCAGCACCCATTCTAAATCTTCTACCTTCATGATGCCAATCATTATACATTAAATGTTCAGGTTTCTCATCCCAGCCGTTTATTACAGGATTTGAATAAAATTTTCCTTTATATTCAAGTCTGTGCAGTATTCCTTCTTTGGTCATTTTTTTGGTCCAATATACATTTGCTCTTCTCATTTCATTATACTGGAAGTTTACAAGATCAAATGTCAAGAAATACATATCAACAAAGCTTCTTGCGTGGCAATTATAACATACATTTTTCATTCTCTTTCTTTTATCCTTCCATGTACCAAGTTTTTCTTCAAACCATACAGTCCTGAATGACCAAGGAGCCTGAGACTCTGTTGCAAGTCTTGCACTTACATTGTGAGTGGCTTTTACTCCAGGCGCACCGTCCATATGACATGTAGTACAAACTGGTGCAGGAATAGGAATTGGCTTCATATCACTGCTTCTATATGAAAGATTCCATTTAGCGCCTTCTGCTTTAAAGATATTCCCATGTTTTGATTCAATATATTCTTCTATATGAGGGTGATCTGGACCAACATGACATTCTCCACATGTCTCAGGTTGTCTTGCAACCCTAATGCTAAATGTGTGTTTTGGGTGGCATATATCACATTCGCCTACACTGCCGTCTGGCCAGAAAGTTGTCAGATTATGACACTCTTCACAACCGTGTTTTGTACCAATAATAGGCTCAAATACCGACCTGTCAGCATTTTTATACTGCCAGAAAGGAAAAGCATGTTTACTTTCAGTATATTCCTGAACCTGCTGCTTATGACATTGAGCACAATCTTTAGGGGTAGGGTGTTTTGCAACAAGAACATTAGAGCCAGGGCAAGTAAAGGCATCAAAATCATTTTTTTTAGCTTCATGACATTTAATACAGTCAATACCTTTTTCAGCATGAAGACTTGACTCCCAATGTTCAATCATTTTAGGTGCAACACCTTTTCTTTTATGACATTCAATACATTGTTTGCTTACATCTCCTACGTGAACTTTATGCGGTTCTACTCCCATTTTTGTAGCAAATCTGACAGATTCATTTTTTGCAACTAATAAAAGTGCAACTAGAAAAAATATAGATACTATGAAAACCAGCCATTTTTTTGCTTTTAAATCCATAATAACCTCCTTTCTATTTTAATTTAAGCTGATTCTAAAATCATTAATATTGTAATAAAAATCATTCCCGCTAATCCTATCCAAGTTGGCAATGATTCCATTTTAAATGTTTTAACAAGCCATTTATCCACGTATGGCCAGAAAAAGAAAAGTGCAATTACTAATACTGGCACATACAATCCTATCCATTGTGAGGTTAATTTTATCCACTTAAACATAGGATAAAAATACCA
>CAZBLP010000018.1:8802-31857 GCA_964492825.1 uncultured bacterium | reverse complement strand
CTTATAAGAAGTTAAATCAAAAATATCTATACAGCTTATCCTTATATAAAAAATTAAAAACCAAAAAAGTAAGAAACAAAAGAGAATACAGCAATAAAGTTATAAACAACCTATATTACCTCTATAAAATAAGTAAATACTCAGATATAAAACAAAAATCATTTTTTTTAATAGGAAATACGTACTATTATTTATGCAGATATTACGGTTCGGAGATTTTTGCTGATCTTGCTATTGGAAGTTATTACAGATTTGTTAGAGAATTTCCAAAGTCATCGTTTTGTGATGATGTGAAATATTATAGTGCAAGAATTTATTATTATTACAAAAATATACCAAAATTGGCAATTAATGAATTGCAAGAAAATATTAGACTATATCCCAAAGGAGATTTTTATTATAAATCAAAAAAGTTTTTAAAATATATTTATAGAAAAAATAAGTATTTAAAAAAGATTAATATTTCCAAAAAAACAAATAAGAAGAAAAAAATTTTTTATAAGCATAAAGTTAACCTATATAAAATAAAAACTTTTGGGATGAAAAATTTCGGTAGAGTTGTGCTTAATTTAAATGGTTTGCCTCAATTTTCAGTTAAGAAGAAAAATCACATTATTTATGTAAAACTTTTTAGAACAGGTAAATCAGAAAAGTTTAAGATATTACCTTTAAACAGAAATAGTATAAAAAAAAATATATATATTGAAACTTATCCTAAAAACATATTAATAAAAATCAAAGTAAAATATCTTGCATCTTTTAACTATTTTACTCTTAAAAATCCAGTTAGAATTGTAGTTGATTTTGAAAAAAATAAGAGGAAATCCAGAACAGTTAAGAAATTTATGAAACCTCATGACACAATATCTACAATAATTATTGACCCTGGGCATGGTGGACATGATCCAGGAGCAACATATTACAACTTGCAGGAGAAAGTTGTTGCATTAAAAATTGGGAAATATTTAAAATATTATCTTAAAAAATATTTAAATAATAAAAATTATACTGTTTTGCTAACAAGAGACGATGATACATTTTTATCTCTTGAAGAAAGAGCAAAATTTGCTAATGAGAACAATGCTGATCTTTTTATTTCAGTGCATTGCAATGCAAGCAGGCACAGGAAACTACATGGATTTGAAACATATTTTCTAAATTATTCCAAAAATCAAAGATATTTGAACAGAATGAGCTATTATAATGATGTAGATTATATTCTAGAGGATTTGGTCAGAACAGCAAAGTATAAGGAGTCTATAGAGTTTGCACAAATTGTTCAAAATTCTCTAATTAATACTTTAAAACGAAAGTATTCTTATATAAAAGATTTAGGAGTCAAAGATGCTCCCTTTTATGTTTTGATGGGTACAAGAATGCCTGCTATTCTTGTTGAAAACTCTTTTATATCCAATAGAACCGAAAACAAAAGATTGAGAGACAAATTTTATTTGCAAATGATTGCCAAAGGAATAGCCAAAGGAATAGTGAATTATATAAATTCTCAAAGCTTTGTAAAATAAATGTTGAAAATATGCTCAAACATTTCGGATATTAGACTTGATAAGTATATTTCAGAAGTTTTTAAAATTTCAAGACGCCATACCTCTTTTCTTATTAGCAATAAATATGTAAAGGTGAATAATAAACCTGTAGCAAAATCTTATAATGTAAATTTTAAAGATGAAATTAATGTTGAAATAAAAAAATTTGGGATAAAACTGAATTATAATAAATTGAAAATAGTATGGGAAAATAATGAATTAATTGCCATATACAAACCTCCTATGTTCCATTCAGCAATTATTTTTAAAAGTCAGTATTCAGTTGAAGATTATATAAAAAATTTAAATAAAAATTTTTTACTTTTAAACAGGTTGGATTTTCAAACACAGGGGCTTTTACTTGTTGCAAAAAATAAAACTGTTTATAAAAAGTTTAAAGAATTGGAGAGAAAGCTTTGTGTTGAAAAATTTTATTTTGGAGTTTTGAAGAATAAATTAAGCAGGAAAGTGATAGTTGATAATGAGTTACATGCAAAAAGAAATGTTGTGGTTAAAGTTTTAGGTATAACTAATGATAATAACATTACAATTGCCTCTCCTTTAGCTTTTTATAAAGGTTTTTTCCCAGTAAACATAAAAATTTACAAAGGTGCCAGGCATCAAATTAGAGCACATTTATCATTTATAAAAAAACCATTGCTTTATGATTACAAATATTATGGCAAAGATAAAACAAGCAAACCGGAAAATTACTTTTTATTTTGTTACGGATATAGAATAAGGGAATTGGATATAGAAATTTTTGATTACAAGTTGCTGAAAGATAAATTTAGAGAGTTTCTGGCACGGTTTAAAATGGAAGATTAAAAAAATATTTTAGTGAGGATTGAATGATAAAAATCAGAGGAGCAAGGGAACATAATTTAAAAAATGTTGATATTGATATACCCAAGAACAAGCTAGTAGTAATTACCGGAGTAAGCGGTTCAGGCAAATCAACCCTTGCATTTGATACAATTTATGCAGAAGGACAGCGTAGATATGTAGAATCTTTGTCTGCTTATGCAAGGCAATTTTTGGAATTAATGGAGAAGCCAGATGTTGATTCAATAGAAGGTTTATCACCTGCTATAGCTATAGAACAGAAAACGGTTAGTAAAAATCCTCGCTCAACAGTAGGAACAATCACAGAGATTTATGATTACTTAAGAGTTTTATTTTCAAATCTTGGGATGCCTTATTGTTACAACTGCGGAAAGAAGATTTCATCACAATCGCCTGTTCAGATTATTGATGTATTATTAAAATTGCCTTTAAAAACAAGAATTATAATATATTCACCTGTTGTGAGAGGTAGAAAAGGAGAGTTTCAGAAATTAATTAGAAGATTTATAAAAGATGGATTTACTCGTGCGAAAATAGATGGTGAACTTATTAGTCTTGAAGAGGATGATATAAAGATTGATAAAAATAAAAAACATAATATAGATATCCTTATTGATCGTCTTATTATAAAAGAAAACATTTCAAACAGATTGATAGATTCTGTTGAAACAGCGCTAAATCTTTCAAATGGGTTGGTTAAAATAGAAGTTTTGGGAGAAAAAAGAGAATTAATATTCAGTGAAAAAGCAGCTTGTATTGATTGCGGTATAAGTTATCCAGAAATATCTCCAAGAATTTTTTCTTTTAATAATCCTTATGGAGCATGCGAATATTGCAGGGGGCTCGGTTTTATATATAAGGTTAACGAAGAGGAAGCAAAAGAGAGCAATCTTAATATTCATAGATTAAAAAGTGTTATAGATGATTATAATGTTGGAAATTTCAGAGTATATGAAAAGTTTAAAATAAAAAATATTATTAAAAAATATTCTAAAGAGGTTACATGCCCGGTATGTAAAGGGAGCAGGTTGAAAAGAGAAGCGAATTTTATAAAGTTTAAGGGGAGAAATATTTATGAAATAACAAGTTATAGCATTGAAAATCTTTTTAAATTCTTTCAAGAATTGGAGATTTCAGATGATGAGTATAGAATAGGGAGGAGGTTGTTTAAAGAGATTAAAAATAGATTAGAATTCTTAAACAATGTTGGAATAGGATACTTGACATTGAACAGAAGGGCAGGGACTCTGTCAGGTGGAGAAAGCCAAAGAATAAGATTAGCCACGCAAATAGGTTCAAGTTTATCTGGGGTAATATATGTTTTAGATGAACCAAGTATAGGACTGCATCAAAGTGATAATCAAAGATTAATAAAAACTTTAAAAAAACTGAGAGATCACGGGAATAGCGTAATTGTTGTGGAACATGATGAAGAGACAATTTCAAATGCTGACTACATTATTGATTTAGGACCTGAAGCTGGTGTTAAAGGCGGATATGTGGTTGCGTGTGGCACAAAAAAAGATATTATTGATGCACCAAATTCATTAACAGGGAAGTATTTGTCCGGAGAATTTAAAATAGATGTACCGCAACAAAGGAAAAAGGCTGAAAAATTTCTTAAAATAATAGGGGCAAAGGAATTTAATCTGAAAAATATTAATGTGCAATTGCCTGTTGGTGCCATAACATGTATCACAGGAGTTTCAGGTTCAGGGAAAAGCACTCTGTTGCATGAGGTTTTATTTAAAGGTTTAAAAAAGTTAATTTATAAACAAAATATTGCAACAGGTAAATTTTCAGAGATTAGAAATTTTGAATTAATTAACAAGGTAATAGAAATAGATCAGTCGCCAATAGGCAGAACACCAAGGTCAAATCCTGCAACATATACAGGTGTTTTTACACCAATTAGAGAGATTTTTGCAAAAGTACCACAAGCTAAAATAAGGGGTTTTAAACCTGGAAGATTCAGTTTTAATGTTAAAGGCGGCAGGTGTGAGAATTGCAGTGGCGATGGACTTATTAAACTTGAAATGCTGTTTTTGCCCGACGTTTATATTACCTGTGAAGTATGTAATGGAAAAAGATATAATAAAGATACATTAAATATAAAATTTAAAAATAAAAATATAGCTGAAATTCTTGATATGACGGTTAATCAGGCTTATGATTTTTTCATAAACATACCTAATATAAAAAATAAATTGGAACTATTAAAAAAGGTAGGTCTTGGTTATATAAAATTGGGACAACCTGCTACAACATTATCAGGTGGAGAAGCACAAAGAATAAAACTTGCCAAAGAGCTATCAAAAAGAGATACTGGAAACACTCTTTATATCCTTGATGAGCCCACAACAGGGCTTCATTTTGATGATGTAAACAAATTAATGAAAGTTTTGTTTGAATTAAGAGATAAGGGGAATACAGTAGTGATAATTGAGCATAATTTGGATGTTGTAAAATGTGCAGATTTTATAGTGGATTTGGGGCCGGTAGGCGGTGATAAAGGAGGATATCTAATTGCCGAAGGAACTCCTGAGGAAATAATAGAGAATGAAAAGTCTCTAACAGGTAAATATTTGCTTGGTTTAATGAAAAAATAGGTATTTATCCGTTTATAGGGATGAATTGCAACTTAAAAAATAATGTTGAACTATTAAAAAAATTATGTTAGAAAAAATTTATGGAAAATAAAACTATATTTGACAGAATAAAAAACTTTGTAATAGCGAAGGAATTAGAAAAGAAAGGACTTTATCCATATTTCAGAGAGATTGTTTCAGAGCAGGATACAAAAGTTTTGCTTAAAAATAAAACTCCTCAAAAAGTTCTTATGCTCGGTTCAAACAGCTATTTAGGACTTACAAATCATCCTAAAGTTAAAGATGCAGCAATAAAAGCAGTTGAAAAGTATGGCACAGGCTGTGGTGGGTCGAGATTTTTAAATGGCACTCTTGATATTCATGTTCAACTGGAGGAAGCTTTAGCTGATTTTGTTGGCAAAGAATCTGCATTGTTATATTCCACAGGTTTTATGGTAAATCAAGGAGTCCTTTCAACAATTGTTAAGAAAGGGGACTACATTTTATCTGATAAGTTCAATCATGCTTCAATTGTTGATGGATGTTTTCTATCATCTGCCAAAATGATTCGTTATAATCATAACTCAATAGATGACCTGGAAAGCAAGCTCTCTGTTGTTTCCAAAAATAATAACAACGCAGGTTTACTAATAGTTACAGACGGTGTTTTTTCTATGGAGGGTGATATTGCAAAATTACCTGAGATTTTAAATATTTCTGAAAAATATAATGCAATGGTTATGGTTGATGATGCACATAGTCTTGGTGTTCTTGGTGAGCAGGGAGCAGGAACTGCTTCACATTTTGGTGTTACAGACAGAGTTGACCTTATAATGGGTACTTTTAGTAAATCTCTTGCATCTGTTGGTGGATTTATTGCAGGAGATAAAGATGTTATCCACTATCTCAAGCATAATTCAAGAGCTCATATTTTTAGTGCTAGTATGCCTCCGGCATCTGCTGCGTCTGTTTTAGCAGCTCTTGATATTATAAAGTCAGAGCCTGAACGTATTACAAAGCTATGGGAAAACACCTACAGAATGAAAAATGGCCTTGAAGAGCTTGGTTTTAATTTAGGAGATACAGAAACACCTATTCTTCCAGTAATTGTAGGGGCAATGGAAACTGCATTTTTAATGTGTCGGATGTTGGAAAAAGAAGGTATTTTTGTTAATCCAGCAGCACCTCCGGCTGTCCCGCCAAACAGATCATTAATTAGACTTAGCCTTATGGCTACTCACTCTTTTGAAGAGATAGATTATGCTCTTGAAAAATTTAAATCAATTGGGAAAAAGCTTCACCTGATATAGGAGACTAAGTGAGTAGTTATGAGATTTTTGAAGTTCAGAATAAGTCTGATTTAAAGGAATTTATTAAATTTCCTTTAAAATTGTACAATAAAGAACCGTATTATGTTCCGCATATCTTTCTTGAACGTCTTCTGTTTTTTAATGAGAAATTAAATCCTTTTTTTAAACATGCAAAAGTAAAAAATTTTATTGTAAAAAGAAATAGGGAGACTTGCGGGAGGATTTCAGCTATAATTGATTATGTCCATAATGAATTTCATAATGAGAAAGTATGTTTTTTCGGTAATTTGGATTTAGTCAATAGTATTGATGTTGCTACGGCTCTTTTTGAGAAAGTTGAAAAATTTGCAAAACAGGAGGATATGTCATTAATTAGAGGACCAATGAACTTTTCCACAAATCACGAGTGTGGTTTGCTTGTTAAGGGTTTTGATTCCCCTCCTAAAATTATGATGACGCACAACTTTCCTTATTACAGAGAATTAGTTGAAGGAAATGGGTTTTATAAAGCAAAAGATCTTTTTGCATATATGCTTGATACTGAGAAAATGGATATGTCAAGACTGAATAAGGCTTCAAATACCTTGAAAAAAAGATATAATGTTGTAACAAGAAAAATTAATTTAAAAAAATTTAAAGAAGAGTTAAATATTATTTATAATGTTTACAATTCAGCATGGGAAAAAAATTGGGGTTTTGTTCCTATGGATAAAGAAGAATTTTTTCATTCTTCTGGAATGTTAAAATATTTTGCAGATGATGATTTAATATTAATAGCAGAGGTTGATACAGAGCCTGTTGGTTTTATTGTGGCACTTCCTGATATTAATAAAATTCTTATTGATTTAAAAGGAAGGATTTTACCTTTTGGTATTTTTAAACTGCTTTTAAATAAAAAAAATATTAAAGAGTTGAGAATTATTACTCTTGGATTAAAAGAGGAGTTTAGAAATAAAGGAATAGACTATATTTTGATTGCTGAGGTAGTTAAAAATTCAAAAAGAAAAGGAATCAGATTTGGAGAATGTTCATGGATTCTTGAAGACAATTTAAAAATGAATAATGCTTTGAAAAAATTAAATGGAGAAATTTACAAGGTTTACAGAATTTATGAAAGAGAAGTATAATGCACGCAATAGTTAAATTTATTGTTTCCACAGTAGGTTCATTAGGGTATGCAGGAATTTTTTTTATGATGTTTTTAGAAAGTTCTTTTTTCCCCTTTCCAAGTGAAGTTGTTATGGTTCCAGCTGGTTATCTTGCACATAAAGGCAATATGAGCTTTACTTTTGCACTTGCCATGGGGATTTTAGGAAGTATAGCTGGAGCTGTTTTTAATTATTATCTGGCGTACAAATTTGGAAGGCCTGGTATCTTAAAATTAATAAAAGAAGATAAACTAAAAAAACTTGAGGATTTTTTTGAAAATCATGGACACATATCAACATTTACAGGAAGGCTGATTCCAGGAGTAAGACAATATATTTCATTACCAGCTGGACTGGCTAAAATGAATTTATTTGCTTTTATTTTTTATACTGCTTTGGGGGCAGGGATATGGGTATTTGTTTTGACATTGCTTGGTTATATCATTGGACAAAATGAATATTTGATAAAAAAATATTTACATCAAATTACAATAATTACAATAATTCTTGTAGCAATTTTAATTATTGTTTATATAAAAGTAAAAAAGAGAAAAAAGTCTAAAAGTTTTTAATTATATTTTATATTCTTCCAGAAATCAGGTGCAAATATTACAAGAATGGTATAAAATTCAAGTCTGCCTATTATCATGCAAAATGATAATATTAATTTGCCAAAATCTGTAAAACTTGCAAAATTATCAACAGGCCCAACATTTCCAAGTCCGGGTCCAATGTTGCTCAATGTGGCAATTACAGCAGAAAGAGAAGTAATAATATCTTGACCCCCAAATGCCAATAATAAAATGGAAGAAATTGTAAATACCAGAAAATATAGTGCAATAAAGCTTAAAATACTTGACACAATACTGTCTTCTATTATTTTACCCTCTATTTTAAGATGTTTTACTGCATTTGGATGAATAATTTTGAAAATTTGGTTCCATGTATATTTAAGATACACGTAAATTCTTATATGTTTTATACCGCCGCCAGTAGAACCTGCACAACCGCCTATTAGCATTAGAATAACCAGTAAAAATTGACATAAATAACTCCATTTTTCATAATCAGCAGTCCCGTAACCAGTAGTGGTTACAATTGAAACTGCCTGAAAAACCGCATATCTGAATGCATCTGTTAAAGTATGATAATTGTTGTTAATAATTAGTGAAATTGTAAGAATAAAGGTAGCTACCAGATTAACCAAAAAATAAAATTTTACTTCAGTATTTTTTAAAAAACATTTAAAATTTCTCTGAAAGATTAATTGATAATGTAGTGAAAAATTTACACCTGCTGCAAACATAAAAAAAGTTATTGTATAATCAATGTAAGCTGAATGAAATCCCGCAATACTTGCGTTTTTAGTGGAAAAACCACCAGTAGCCATTGTGGTAAAAGCATGGCAAGTTGCATCGTAAAGGGTCATTCCTCCGAACATCAATAATATTATTTCAGCTACAGTGAAAATAAAATAAACAAGCCAGAGTAATTTTGCAGTATCTTCAATTCTTGGTGTTAATTTATCTTTTGTGGGGCCCGGAACTTCTGCCTGATATAATTGCATTCCGCCAATTTCCAGAAAAGGAAGGATTGCTATTGATAAAACAATAATACCCATTCCTCCAAGCCATTGTATAATGCTTCTCCAGAAAAGAAGACTTGGTGCAACTGATTCTATATTTGTAAGTATAGTTGAGCCAGTAGTGGTAAAACCTGATGCAGATTCAAAGAAGGCATCTGCAAATGATTTAAAATACTTAGAAAAATAAAAGGGAAGGGCGCCTATTAATGAAAAAATAGTCCAGCCACAAGCAACAATAAAAAAACCGTCTTTATGGGTAAGTTCTTTGTTTTGAGGTTTGAAGTATTTAAACAAAATAATACCTGTAATAATAGAAGTTGAAGAGATAATAAATAGTCTTAATCCTTCTCCGTCATGATGATGGATTAGAGATATAATCAAAGGTATGATTAAACAGGTTCCAACAAAAACAACCAAAGCTGATAGTATTTTAAGTGATAATTTAATATTCATTATGCAAATATTTTTTCAAGGCTTGAAAGTGCTTCAGATTTTGTGAAGATGATTAATTTATCACCTTTTTGAAGCATTGTGTCTCCTTTTGGTATAATAGCTGTGTTGTTTCTAACAACAGCTCCAATTATTGTATTTTCAGGTAGATAAATATCCATTATTTGTTTTGAGGTGAGTGTATCTTTTGTTATAATATATTCTATAATCTCAGCTTTTCCTTCAAAAATAGGAACAGCTGAAACAACTTTACCTCTTCTGACATATTTCAAAATATGACTTGCTGTAATAAGTCGAGGGCTTAAAATATTATCTATTCCAAAAGAATCTGAAAACTGTGCATAGCCTGTTCTCCTTATGAGAGCTATGGTTTTTCTAGCGCCTAATTTTTTTGCAATTATAGAATTAATAATATTAACTTCGTCATTATTGGTAACTGAAATTACAATATCGGCATTATTGAAACCCTCGTTCAATAATTGAGAAATATCCAGAGCATCAATATTCAATATAAGGGCATTATCTATTAATATATCAGCATTTTTGCATTTTTCTAAATTTTTGTCTACTATTGTCAAATTGTATGTTTTTGATTGTGAAAGGATTTTTGCTATTTCAATACCAATATCTCCAGCACCTATAAGAAAAATATTCTTATTGTTTTTGTCTTTCTTGTCAGGGTGTCTGAATAATTTCTTAATTGAATTAATGTATTTGCCAAGAGTAAGAAAAACTATATGGTCGTTGTTTAATATTTTATCATTTCCTTTTGGAATAATATATTCATTATCTCTTTCAATTGTAACAATTAAAAAAGGATATTTTTTCCTGTATTCGTTTAATTCAATTAAAGATTTATTGCAAAATGGGTTGGTTTCATTAATTATAATTCCAAAAAGAATTACTTTGCCTTCGTCAAATGTGATAAACTCATGAGCTTCAGCAAATTCAACCAGATTTTCTACTTCTTTTGCAACAGCATAATTTGTATTAATAAAAAGGTCAATTCCTAATCTCTTAATGTCAAAATTAGAAAATTCGTTATTCTGAACTCTTGAAATTTTCAATGGAATATTGTACTGATTAGCAATAAAACAAGAAATAAGATTTACTTCATCTTTATCAGTAACTGCTACAAAAATGTCGCTGTTTTGAATCTGAGCGTTTTCAAGGTCATTAATGGAAGCTCCATCGCCTACAAAGGTAAATGCGTTGATTTTGGATGAGATTTCATTAAGCCTTCTTTCATCCTTGTCAAGGATAGTAACTTCATGATTTTCAGAAGACAGCTTTTCAGCAAGATTATATCCGACTTCTCCAGCTCCTACAATGAAAATTTTCAAAAAAACCCCCAATAAAATAGTATAATAATTTACTTTATATTATTTCTTTTAAAAAATCAACTATTGGCTATACAAGAAGGTTTACATAATATATATTATGCGAAGTAAAGGATGCGGAAGTCCAGGCAAAAATTTTTTAACCCTGCCCATTATGAAAGATGTGTAAGATTTTGAAATGCCAGGCTTCTTAAGTGCGACATCGTTGCTTTATGTCTTCTTTAATCGTGTTTTGGTATCTATCCCGCAAGCTTGTCTTGCCTTGTTTCTGTCTTGTTTTTGCTGGCTTGATATTAATAGAACACCGTTTTGTTGTTGTTGTGAATATAATAAAACAGTGTTCTGCAAAATAAGCGGTTGACAATTTGTTTTTAAAATAATAAAATATTTCATATATTTCAAGATTTTCTGAATGAGATTTTATGGAAAAATTTAAATTAAAAACTGAATTTAAGCCCAAAGGTGACCAAGTAGAAGCTATTAAGCTTTTGACTGATTGGTTATTAAAAAAAAAGAATAAATTTCAAACTTTGCTTGGTGTTACAGGCTCTGGGAAGACTTTTACCATTGCAAATGTTATTAATAATATCAACAAACCTACCCTGGTTCTTACTCACAACAAAACCTTAGCTGCCCAATTATATGAGGAATTTAAAAGTTTTTTCCCTGAAAATGCTGTAGAATATTTTGTAAGTTATTACGATTATTACCAGCCTGAAGCATATTTGCCTCAAACTGATATTTATATTGAAAAAGATACTTCAATTAATGAAACTATCGATAAATTAAGACATAGGGCAACTTATTCATTACTTGAAAGAAATGACGTAATTATAGTTGCCAGTGTTTCTTGTATTTATGGCTTAGGTTCACCGGAAGCATACAGTGGTATGTTGCTGTATATTGAAAAACATACTGAAATAGAAAGAGATTTTGTATTGAAAAAACTTGTTGAGATTCAATATGAAAGGAATGAATACGATTTTCACAGAGGTACTTTCAGGGTAAAAGGTGATATTATTGAAGTTTTTCCTGCTTATGAAGAGGAAAAAGCTATAAGAATTGTTTTTTTCGGTGATTATATTGAAGAAATATCAGAATTTGACCCTTTAACTGGAAAAACTATCCAGTATAAGTCAAAAGTAGCTATTTATCCTGGCTCTCACTTTGTTGCCACAGAAAACACTTTGAAGTATGCAATAAAAAATATTAGAAAGGAGCTTGAACTTAGAGTTAAAGAGCTACAAAGTCAAAACAAAATATTGGAAGCCCAGAGATTATTGCAGAGAACAAATTATGACCTGGAATTCCTTGAAGAAATGGGGTATTGCAAAGGTATAGAAAATTACTCAAGATATCTTACCAATAGAAAACCTGGAGAACGTCCCCCTACTCTGCTTGATTATTTTCCAAAAGATTTTCTTATTGTTATTGACGAAAGCCATGTTACTCTGCCACAGGTTCACGGTATGTACAAAGGAGATAGGTCGAGAAAAGAAACCCTGGTAGAATATGGCTTTAGACTTCCAAGTGCACTTGACAACAGACCTTTAAAGTTTGAAGAATTTGAGAAGATAATTAATCAGGTTATTTTTGTGTCAGCTACTCCTGCTAAATATGAATTGGAAAAATCAAAAAGATTTGTAGCTGAACAGATTATCAGACCTACAGGGTTAATAGATCCTGAAATTATAATAAAACCTGCCAAACATCAAATAGATGATCTTGTGGGAGAAATTAATAAAACCGTATCAAAAGGATATAGAGTGCTTATAACCACATTAACAAAAAGAATGGCTGAAAACCTTACAGATTACCTGAGAGATTTAAATATTAAAACAATTTACCTGCATTCAGAAATTGATACACTTGAACGTATTGAAATTATTAGAGAATTAAGAAGAGGCTCATATGACGTTTTGGTGGGCATTAATTTGCTGCGGGAAGGTCTTGATATCCCTGAAGTTGCTTTTGTGGCGATTTTGGATGCAGATAAGGAAGGTTTTTTAAGGTCAGAAACTTCCATTATACAAACCATAGGACGAGCTGCAAGAAATATTGAAGCAAAAGCAATACTTTATGCAGATGTTATAACAGGCTCAATAGAAAGGGCAGTTAAAGAAACCAACAGGAGAAGAAGAAAACAACTACAATATAACAAAGAGCATAATATTACTCCTGAAACAATAAAGAAAAAAATATCTGATGATATGAATGTTCTTTATCTAACAGATTATTTTACTGTTCCTGTTAATACTAAAATAGGAACAACAGATGTTGAAGAAATTCCCAAATCAAAGCTGCCAAAAGTTATAAAAGAGCTTGAAAAGGATATGAAAAAATATGCGGAAAAATTAGAATTTGAAATGGCTGCTGAAATCAGAGATAAAATTGTGTATTTGAGAAGTTTATTGTAGAGTTTAAGTTTTTTGTTTTGCTTGTCCTTTTCTCAGCACTCCACACTAATTATCTTATAGAATGATACCCGCCTATAATGCCATTTTTAGAAAAAACTATCTGCCAAACATGTATATTTCTTGCCCTAAAAGCACCTGCACAACTTAGCAAGTAATATTTCCACATTCTGTAAAATTTATTTTCATCTCCATATTTCTTCTTCCAATAATTGTCAAAATTTTCATACCAGCACATTAAAGTCTTATCATAATCAACTCCGAAATTATGCCAGTCTTCTATTTTGAAAATTCCTTCAACAGCTTTTGACACATAATAAGGAGATGGCAACATACCATTAGGGAAGATATATTTATTAATCCAAGGATCAGTTGATTTCATAGAAGTATCAGTACCTATTGTATGCAGGAGAAATAGGCCTTCTTCTTTTAAAAGCTTGTCAACTACTTTCATAAATTTTCTGTAATTTTTATAACCAACATGTTCAAACATGCCTATGGATATTATAGCATCAAATTGTTCTTTTTTTAAATTTCTGTAATCCGTTAATCTTATTTCTATTGGAAGATCCTTGCATTTATTTTTTGCATATTCAGCCTGCTCTTTAGATACGGTTATCCCTACTCCGCTTACATTGTATTTTTCACTTGCAAATTTTAAGAAACCACCCCATCCGCATCCAATGTCCAATACTCTCATTCCTTCTTTTAAGCCAACTTTTTTGCATATCAAATTAAGCTTATTTTCCTGAGCTTCATCAAGATTATTTGCATCTTTCCAATAAGCACAACTGTAAATCATCCTTTTATCAAGCATATTTTCAAAAAGTTCGTTACCTCTGTCATAATGTTTTTCACCAATTTCAAAAGCTTTGGATTTTTTTTGAAGATTTACAAACTTTGCTTTTAAATAATTAATAAAATTATATTGAAATCCTTTAACAGTCCTGTCAAAATTAGCTCTAAGAAAATGAAAAATCAATTCATCTATTTTTTCGCAATCCCACCAGCCTTCCATATATGATTCTCCAAGACCTAATGAGCCGTGAAAAAATATTCTTTTGTAAAGGTTTTTATTATGAACGGTAATGTAATTATTTATATCCAAACCTATTTTACTGCATTTACGCTCAAGAAGTTTTTTAAATATATTCATTTTATCACTCCTATTTTGTCTTGTATACTTTATACTATTTATTCCTGAATTCAGAAAAATTCAAGTAGAAAAATTAAAACAACTTGTAAATTAACCTGAAAGATGATAGAATAAAACAGAAAAAATAAGGAGTTATAATTTTAATGAACAAAGAAGAAATATTACATATTTTTAAAGATATAGGCAAACCTTTAAAATTTAATGAGATTGCGGATATTTTACATTTAAAGACTAAAAAAGAACGAATTGAAATAAAGAGAATTTTGAAGAAATTGCTTAAAAAAGGCAAAATTCACATTACTAAGAGTCATACTTACTGTCTTTCAGATGAAGCTAATCTTATTAAAGGCAAAGTAGAATTTAATCCAGCAGGTTTTGCATTTTTAATTCCTGAAAAAGAGTTTGAATCGTCAGATATATTTTTAAAACCAGGTACTCTTTTAGAGGCAATAGATGGAGATACTGTTCTTGTGAGAATTGACAAATATAAAAAAAATGGTAAACCTGAGGGCTCTATTGTTAAAATATTAGAGAGAGGTCTGAAAAATATAGTTGGAATTTTTCAGAAAAGCAAAGATTTTGGTTTTGTTGTTCCATTAAATAAGAGAGTTGTCAGAGACTTTTATATTCCAAAAGATAAATTTAAAAATGCTAAAAATGGAGATGTTGTTAATATAAAAATAATAAGATATCCATCAAAATCTCACAATCCAGTAGGAGAAATTGTTAAAGTTCTCGGTAAACCTGAGAAAGAATCAACTATTCTATCTACCATAAATTTAAAATATAAAATCAAAGAAAAATTTCCATCTTCTGTAAAAAAAGAAGCTGCTTTACTGTCTTCAAAAGAATATAAGGTAAATACCAGACGTAAAAATTTAACAAACATTAAATTTTTTACAATTGACGGGATGAAAGCAAGAGATTTTGACGATGCTGTGGCGATTATAAAAGAAAAAGATAATTTCAGGCTTTTTGTTTCAATAGCTGATGTTGAGTTTTTTGTTAAGGAAAATTCTGTTATTGACAGAGAAGCATATGAAAGGAGCACAAGTGTTTATTATCCTAATATGGTTAATCCTATGCTTCCTGAGGTTCTTTCAAATGATTTATGCAGTTTAAACCCTAATGAAGACAAATTCACTTTTACCGTGGAAATGCTAATAAACAGTGGCGGAGATGTAATTGATGCTAATATTTATAAATCAATAATAAAGTCAAAGTTCAGAGCAACTTATGAAGAAATCGGAGACATTTTCGAAAAAAATGATAATATACTAAAGAATAAATATAAGTCTATTTTACCGGATATAGAAATAATGACAGAACTTTCTGAAATTTTAAGAAAAAAAAGATTTCAAAAAGGTAGTATAGACTTTAATTTACCGGAAGTTGAAATAGAATTTGGAGAGGATGGGAAAGTTGCAAATATTAAAAAAGTCAAAAGGAATATGGCGCATATTTTAATAGAGGAATTTATGCTTCTTGCCAATGAAACCGTAGCAACATATTTAAGCAAAAGAGACGTTCCTTTACTCTACAGGGTGCATGAATTTCCCGATGAGGAGAAACTTTCTGAAATAGGAAGGTTTCTTTATCATGTGGGAATAAATATTAAAATTAAATCAGCCAAAGATATACAAAATGTTTTAAAAAAAGTGGAAAATCAGCCTTATGAAAAATTAATCAATTATCTGTTTTTACGAGCAATGAAGCAGGCGAGATATTCACCGGAAAACACAGGACATTTTGCACTTGCAAAGGAAAATTATACTCATTTTACATCACCTATTAGAAGGTATCCTGACCTTGTAAATCACAGAATTTTAAGAAGAGCTGTTAACAAAAAAATTACAACAAAATACATTGATAAATTAAATAACAAGTTAGGTACAATTGCCAGCTATACGTCGGAAAAAGAGAGAATGGCTGCTGATGCTGAAA
Organism: uncultured bacterium; assembly: GCA_964492825.1. GTDB lineage: Bacteria > DYJV01 > DYJV01 > DYJV01 > DYJV01 > CAZBLP01. The sequence goes on along the minus strand of CAZBLP010000018.1, from coordinate 15,532 downwards.
GAGAAGTTGTTGATTGGAAAAAAATGGAGTTTATGGAAAACAAGTTTGATATACCATTTGAAGGCACCATTACAGGTGTTACGTCTTTTGGCATATTTGTTGAAATCAATGATATTCTCGTTGAGGGAATGGTGCCTATTAGAAATCTTACAGATGATTATTACACCTTTGTTGAACAGGATTATATGGTTCGAGGAAAAAGAAGAGGAAATTTTTATAGACTTGGAGATCAGGTAAAGGTTCAACTTGAAAAAATAGATAAACTTAATAGGAAAATAGATTTTATACTTTTAGAGAAGATAGATGATCATAAGTGAAATTGAGTTAAAAGAGAGTATTTTTAATCAAATAATAAAAAGCAAGAAATATAAAGAAGGTCTGGAGAAATTCAACAATTTAAGTAGGTTAACTCAAGAAATCAAGATTGAGAAGAATAAAATTAAAATATTAAATAAAGATACTTTTTTTGCTATTAATATTAATGATTACAAATTGGTTTCACATAAATGCAACATACATAAAGAAAAACTTTGCGAATGTCTTATTGCGTCAATTCTATATTTTCTTAACAATTACTCCTTTGATTACCACAATATCAAAGAAAACTCATTAACTCCGTTTGATATAATGTTGGTGAATAATGAGATTCAAAGAGGTATTGTTGTAAAAGATGACAAACTGTATCATGCTGAAATAAGCAATAAAAACGAGCGTTCTTTTTATTTGAAGAAATATTTGCATACCGAGCAAATAACAGAAGATAAAATCGAATATATAATATCTTATCAGAAATTCGCAAGTACACCACTTTTTTTTGTTCAAAAAAGTCAGAGAACCTTATCACCATTGAGAATTTCTAATGAATTTCTTAAATTTTTTGTTACATTTGAGAAATTAAATGATAATTTTATTAAATTAATCTCTTTTTATGAAAATAAAGATGATATTTTAGGTGTTTACAATGGTATTTTAAAAAAAGTTGCAATATTTAATGATGCTACTGTTAAAATTCTGCCATGTTTTTATGATTTTGAAAAATTTGAGAATTTTTTTTCAAAACCTCAAATTATTGATTATGAAACTTTGAATGAAATTATTTTTAAACAAGATTTTCTTAATAATCATAATATTTTTATTGATAAAAAAAGAATAAAGAAAATTGATTATATTGACACAGTTCCTCAGGTGGATATTTTTCTTGAAATGATTAACAATTACCTTAAAATAGAAGTAAAATTAAGATATGATAAGTTCTATTTCAATATTTTCGAGAAAAAAAGAATAATAAATGGTAAAATTGTTTTCAGAAACAAATTAGAATTTGACATTTTAAATACTTTTGAAAATCTAAAAGCAATTACAGAAAATGAATGTTTTCTTTTAAATAAAAAATCTGCGATAGATTTTTTAATAAACATTCTTCCTAAAAATTCTACAAAATTTAATATTTTTGGAGAAGAAAAACTTACAAAATTTAAAATTTACAGACCTATGGTGTCAAATTCCTCAATTTCCTTATTTTCATACAATGAATGGTTTGAAATTGATGCATCTCTAATGTTTGATAATAAAAGGGTAAATTTGAAAGATTTGATTAAAAATATCAAAGATGGGAAAAACTATGTGAAATTAAATAAAAATGAATTTGGGGTTATTCCTGAAAGTTTTGTTAAAAAAATTAAAAACTTATTAAATGAAGAATCAGTTACATATGACAAAAATAAAGGAAAATTGAAGATATTCAAATTAGAATCTCTTGAAAAAATTGACATATTGGAGGAAAATGTAGATATTTCACATGCTATAAAAGATATAAACAGGCTTAAGGAGAAATTGGAAAATTTTCATAATATCACAGATTACAGACTACCTAATGAAATAAAATCTAAATTAAGAGATTATCAGAAAGAAGGAGTAAAATGGCTTCTGTTTTTAAGGGATTTTCATTTAAACGGAATTTTGGCAGATGAAATGGGTCTTGGTAAAACAGTACAAGCACTATCTCTGCTTTTTTTAGAAAAAGAGAACAAACCCAATTTGGTTGTAGTACCTGCATCATTGCTGTTTAATTGGGAAAATGAAATAAAAAAATTTTTCAATAACATTAATTTTACTCTTTTATATGGTAAAAAAAGAGAGATTTTGTATGAAAATTTGGAAGATTTTACCTTAATTATAACTACTTACAATATAGTTAGAATTGATATTAAAAAATTAAAGGAAATAAGGTTTAACTATATAATTTTGGACGAATCACAGAATATTAAAAACCCGTCTTCAATTATATCCAATTATATAAAAAAATTACATAGTAATCACAGATTGTCTTTAACAGGCACACCTTTTCAAAACAATCTTACTGATGTGTGGTCTCAGTTTGATTTTCTTCATCCCGGATTATTAGGCACATTAAAAGATTTTAGAAAAAAGTATGAGTCCAATGTGAATCTGCTTAGAAAAAAACTGACTCCTCTGATTTTAAGAAGGAAGAAAGAAGATGTGCTTAAAGAACTTCCTTCTAAAACTGAAATAAACTATTTTTATGAGATGAATGAGCAACAAAGAGAATTTTATGAATCATTAAAGGCATTCTATATGGAAAAAATAGAAAGTTCCATTAACCAACAGGGTTTTTTTAAGAGTAAAATGATAATAATAGAAGGCTTGTTAAGGTTAAGGCAGATTTGTTGTCATCCGAAGCTTGTTAAGTTTGAACATGTAAAATACAAAAATATCAAATCTGAAAAATTTGAAAATTTGAAGAAAATCATCAAGACTTTCCACAACAAAGGAAGCAAAACAGTTATATATTCACAGTTTGTTCAGATGCTGAAAATTATTGTAAATTTCTTGAATAAAGAAGAGATTGATTTTGAATATCTTGACGGTACCTCCATTAATCGTGAAGAAAGAATTAAAAATTTTCAAAATAATCATAATATTAACTTTTTCTTAATCAGTACAAAAGCCGGAGGTCTTGGAATTAATCTCACATCAGCAGAGAATGTAATCATCTATGATCCTTGGTGGAATCCTGCTGTTGAAAATCAGGCAATTGACAGGATTCACAGAATTGGTCAGGAAAAGAAAATATTTGCATATAGAATGATTATGAAAGATTCTGTTGAAGAGAAAATTATGAAACTTCAAAAGATAAAACAGAATATTTTAGATGAGTTACTTGATATGGATTCTGTCTTCCATAACTTGACAAGAGAAGATATACAGTATATTTTTGAATAATGGATACATTTTCTTTGTTTGCATTTAAAAATGAAATTAAAGACAAAATTCTATATACAAGAATAAATAAAATTTTTCAAAATAATAATATTTTTACCTTTAAACTTTCATCAAATGAAAATCTGATTTTTGATTTTAATACAATATTTCTGTCAGATGTTAAATTGAAAAACCCTTTAAATCCGCCTACATTCTGTATGTTTCTAAGAAAACACATTATGAATTCATTGATAATCGACTTAAATTATTTTAAATTATACAGGATATTAGAGGTTGTGCTAAAAAAAGGAGATAACACATATACTTTACATATAAATTTTTCAAATAAAAACAAAAACTTAATTTTACTACAAGAGCAAAATATTTTAGCTAATTTTTCCAAATTTCAATTAGCTGAAATTAAAATAATCAGACAATTGGATATAGATGAGTTTAGAAATGCACTTATTAATAACAAGTTGGAAGGTTTCCCAGGTTTTATTGTAAAAGAGTTGGTTTATCTATTGAAATTAAGTGGTTTATTAGAGGACGTTTATGAAAAATATATTGAATTTTATAATTTTAAGATTAAATTTAGACCCGTTAAATTAGGGGAGAGAATATATCCATTTCTTTTAAAACATTTGAACAACACAGGTAAAAATTTGCAAGAATTTTCTTCGTTTAATGATATGTTTAAACATGAATTTGAGAATAAATATCTTGAAACTGAAAAAAGCAATTTAAAAAAATTATTTAAAAACAAAATTAAAAAATTAGAAAAAACTCTAAAAAAAATAGAAAATGAAATAGAAGATAAAAAAGATTTTGAAAAATATTTTAAATTTGGCGAACTGTTAAAAGCAAATTTACATTTAATAAACAAAGGAGATTCAGAAACAAAAGTTGTTGATTATTATAATGAAGACATGCCGACAATTACCATTCCTCTTAAAACTGACAAATCACCCAATGAAAATATTGAAAATTACTTTAAAAAAGGGAAAAAATTTAAAAGAGGCGTTGTTAAATTGAAAGAACGAAAAATTGAAACAGAGGAGCAAATTTTCCTTTTTAAAGAAAAACTATATTTTTTAGAAAATATCAAAAATATTTCTGAATTAGAAGAGTTTTCTACTGATAAGCAAGGTAAAAATAAAACAAAAAACAAAGATATTGCACAGCAACCATACAAAGAGTTTAAATTTAACAACATCAATATTGTTGCTGGAAAGTCAAGTAAAGGCAATGATTATATAATTCGCAAATTTGGCAAACCTGATTATTTATGGTTTCATGTTAAAGATTTTCCAGGTTCTCATGTGATTATACAGGAAAAAGAAGAAAATTTAACCAAAGAAGCTATAGAATTTGCAGCTAAAATAGCATTAGAATATTCCAAAGCTGCAAATAACAGGAAAGGCGAAGTAGTTTATACCAGGATAAAGTATTTGAGCAAACCAAAAGGTGCTCCTATGGGGCTTGTAACTTTAAAAAAATTTAAAACTATTTTTGTAAAATCAGATTAAATCCTTACAATTACACCATTTTTTCTTAAAAACTTTTTTGTTTCAAAAATGGTGTATTCTTTGTAATGAAAGATTGAAGCAGCAAGAGCTGCACTTGCATCAGCTATTTTAAATGCATCAAGAATGTGTTCAAGGCTCCCTACCCCGCCAGATGCAATAACCGGAATTTTCAAATTTTTAGAATAATATTCTGTGAGCTCCAGATCATATCCAGATTTGGTGCCATCTTTATCCATACTTGTAAGCAGTATCTCACCAGCACCGAATTCTTCCATTTTCTTAGCCCACCATAGCGCATCAATGCCTGTGGGGGTTCTGCCGCCATGAATATATACTTCCCAGCTGATGCCTTTAAATTTTATAAATTTATCGTTATTGGTTCTTTTTGCATCAACAGCTACAACTGTACACTGGCTGCCAAAACGCTCTGCAGATTCTTTAACAAAATCAGGATTTTTAACAGCAGCGGTATTTATTGATACTTTATCTGCACCTGCATTTAGGAGATTTCTAATATCATCTATAGTTCTGACTCCACCGCCTACAGTAAACGGCATAAAAACGTTTTCAGCTGTTTTTCTGACAACATCTATGATTATGTTTCTTTTCTCATGAGATGCAGTAATATCTAAAAATACTAATTCATCTGCTCCTTGTCTGTCATACTCAATAGCAACTTCCACAGGATCTCCTGCATCCCTTAAACCTACAAAATTTACTCCTTTAACAACTCTGCCTTCTTTAACATCAAGGCATGGTATTATTCTTTTGGCAAGCATAATATCTCCATTTTGTTAAGCAAATCTTAAACTTAAAGCAGCTACTCCTGATATTTCATGGTCATAAACACCTAACGAATTATCAGTAGAATCAAATTGCTCATCTTTAAAATTTTCAAGCTCAAGATGAAGAGAAATATTTAAGGTTTTTTCTCCTTTGCTAAGAGCTTCTTTGATAATAGAACAAGGAATGTGAATTGTCAACTTTTCATTCATTTTTTTCATCATTTTATCCTCCTTTTTAGCCAAAAAAAAAGCCGTGAGGAAAACCTCACGGCTAAAATATACCTAAAGCGGTATTCACCGCAGATTTACCTCACAACTTTTTAATCTCCACCACCAATAATTGTTTTTATAATTTTTTATCATCATATTACTTAAATAACATAACAATTTTAACATGTCAAGGTTTTTCAAATTAAATTTAAAATTTTCTAATCTACTTTGAAATAACGTCACAGCTTCAACAAATAAGCATTCAATTTTAACCATGATATATGTTTTTTATAATCAGGTATTAATATTTTAACTTCATCCCAGAAATATTTTGAATGGTTTTTTACTTTAAGATGAACAAGTTCGTGCGCAACAACATAGTCAACCACAGATAAAGGCGCCATAATAAGCCTCCATGAGAAATTTAAGTTCCCCCTATAAGAACATGAGCCCCAGCGTTTTTCAGCGTTACTGATTTTAATTTTATTGTATTTAAATTTCCCTTCCTGAGCATGCAAGGTTACTCTTTCAGAAATTTTTTCATAAGCTTTTTTCTTATACCATTTAATAAAATGCTCTTTTGCATCTGGTAAAACTCTTCTTGAAATATAGAAATAAATATTATCAAACTTTAATGGAAGATCCTGATTATCCACTATTTTCAATTTGTAATATCTGCCTAAAAAAAGGAACTCTTCACCACTAACAAACTTTTTAGATTTAAACTTTACCACTCTTGCTTCTATTTCTCTTTTCTTCTTTTCTATCCACTTTATATGTTTTAACAGAATCTGATTGAGCGTTTCATTGCTTATGTCAAATGGAGCTTTTATAATAAGTGTAGCATTGTCAGTTATTTGCAAGGCAATAGTTTTCCTTTTACTTTTTATTATTTTTTCAATTTCTATATTAGTTAATTTATTTAACATAGATTATGAGTTAACTCCTAATAGGTTATTTATAATTCAAAAAAATCTGTACTCC
>CAZBLP010000018.1:0-8702 GCA_964492825.1 uncultured bacterium | reverse complement strand
TTTGGCAAGCCAAGTTCACCTGAAATCTCAATTGATGGCAATAATAAAGAAAAAAAACTTGCTGCTATCATTATTCCCGCAGAAAAACCAAGAGAAGCGTCAAGTATTTTTCTGTTTATGTTTTGTTTGAGAAAAATAACAGCAGCACCTAAGGCAGTAATAAACCATGTAAATAATGTTCCAATAAAAGCCAATATTACAGGAGATGTTTTTTCAATACCTGCGAACATATTATCTTCTCCATTAAAAGAGCGAATAATCTTACTATAACATGCTTTTTATTTTAAAATTACATATTTTCCTTTTTTACCATCCATAAAAACAGTAACAGGTTTTTCAGGTTTTATAAGTTTTAAAAAAGATTTTTCTATTAAAATATTTTGACTTTTTAGCCAGTTCCAGTCAATAAAACTATTTTCGTCGGAATAGTATGAAATATTAAAATATCCTATATTTATTGAAATAATGTTGTGAATAAAATGAGTCCCTTGAGAAGGCTCAATGTCAAAATCTTTAATTCCTGTTTCTACTATTACTTTTACCATATTAATATCATCCCAATCAACAGGGATGCCGAGAAATTTGTCTCTTGACCCCCACCTTCCTGGCCCAATTAATATATATTCCTCTTTTTTTTCTTTTAAAAAAAGATTGATTTCATTAATTTCTTTTTTCATTTCCATAGTTAATGTTTTGTCAAAAAGCTCAGGTTCAAGAAATACTATATTTTTTATATTGTCAATAATTCCGTTTCCACAACCCTTTTCAGTATAGAGGAGTATATTTTCTTTTTCCAAAGTTTCGATTTTATGTATATTTATTTCATCAAATGTTGCTAAAGGCCTTACCTGTAAAACATTAAAATATAATTTGTCTTTAATTAAAGCTGCAAATTCTATCTCAACTGGTGTTCCTACTGCATATTCGGAAAATGTCAGAATTTCAGAAAGAATTTCTGATAGAGGGAAAGAATTATAGAGTAAAATATTGTCAAAATTTATAATTCTTGGCCCTTTTGAATAAATTCCTGGCTCTAAAGTTCCATTTTGAATGTTGTAAGTAGATGCAATTTGAGAAATATTGCCATGTTTCTCTGCTATTTCAACAGGAATTTTAACAATAAAAGATTCTTCATCTTTACATGAAAAATTTTTTTTATTTAAATCAAGTGCGTAAAATTCGGTTTGGGTAAGTTTCAGCATGTCATCCAAAGAAAGATATCTTATTTGAGGATATTTGGGAGAAAATCTGTAAGATTTTTCACCCTCTACAACATATTTCCCAAATCCTATAGCCATTGTTGCCACACCATCGCTTTTTTTCATATGTGAAATTGGATAGTAATTAAAGCTTTGAGCTACACCGGCAAAGTGAGGATAAAAAAAGTTGTCATACTGTTCACCTACTACTTCTTGGATAATTACAGCCATTTTCTCTTCTTCAAGTTTTAAACCTATTCTGTCTATATATGCCCTTGTTTCCTTAAAATACACAGAAGCATAAACAAGTTTGATTGCATCTTCAAGCTGCTTTAATCTTGTTTCAATAGATTCACTGCAATTAGGGAGAACAACACTTTTGTAGATTCCTGCAAAAGGATGAAATTGAGAATCTTCAAGAAGTCCAGAAGAACGTACAATAATGGGTTTGGTAAATATTTCCAGCAGATGCTTAAGATGTTCTTTTAGGTTGTCAGAGAGAGTTCCCTGAAAGAAAAAATTTGTAATTTCTTCATCAGTATGAAAATCATAATCAATGTATAGGTAATTCTTGTATATAAACTCGTCAAAGTAATTAGTAGTAATGATGCAGGTTTTTGGTATTGATATTACGGAATTTCTGAATTTTTTCTCTAATTTACTGACTGTAAATAGGGCATTTAAAAAGCTTAATCCTCTTCCTTTGCCACCGAGAGAGCCGTCTCCTATTTTTAAAATTATGCTATTTTCATCAATATTATTTTTATTAAAATCAAGAATTTTACCTCTTTGATTTTTAATTTTTATATTCTTTATTACATTTAGAAAAAATTTTCTCTGTTTTTCAAGTGAGCTGAATTTTTCTTTTTTTACTTTTCTCAGTTTTTTTGCCAGAGTCAATTCACGTCGAGGAATAAGCCAAGTGCAAAACTGTTTTTTCTCAGCATGATATTTGAAAGAGTCCAAAGGAATTTTTTCAATAAGTTTTTCAAATTCATTAAATGTTTTAGCAACAGCTATTTCATTTCCATTGGAATCTCTGAAAACAAAATCTCCAAATCCACAACTTCTTAGAAGAAACATATGCAAATCGTTTAATACAAAAGGTGTGTTTTTATGTGAAATTTCAGCACCCTTTTCTCTGGCTTTTTTCAGAAGAGCTGCATCAGAGGATTGAGTTAGTATTGGTATATAGGGATTTTCTTCTTTAACAAAATCTATAATTTCAAAGCCTGCATCTCGTTTGTTTTCCAGTTCAATATCAGTAATAACCGATAGAATATAATCTTTATACTTTTTCAAAAATTTTTTAGCTTCGTTAAAGTTTTTTGCAAATAATATTTTGGGTCTTGTACGCATTCTTAGATATTTAATATCATTATTTGCTTCTTCTTCTATTAATTTTTGAGTTTGAGTCATTAAAATTTTATAAATTTCAGGAAGATAAAGCGAATAAAAATTAACAGAATCCTCTACTAACAGAATAACACTTACTCCGCCTATTTTAGTATCATCTTCAACATTCCATCTGTCTTCTGTTAGTTTTATCATTGTGAGAAAAAGGGAGGGATCTCCACTCCATAAAAAAACATTGTCTATGTTTTCAAATTTTTTTTGATTCAAAAACTTTAAATCAAAAGATTCAGTGAATAAAAGTACAAAAGCTGTTTTTTTATTTTTCTCTTTAATGATTTTAGCAAGTTGAAAAGGGCCTGGGTCTCCAATTCTCAATGTTGATATTATCAAGTCAAAATCGTCCTTTTCTAAAATTTTAAGTGCGTGTGAAGCGTTTATAGCATTTGTTATTTTTGGAATAGATGTCAGATTGAATTGATGGTACCCCCCAATAATATGTTCTGAAAATTTTGATTCTTGCTCAAGAACAAAAGCATTATAAAAAGTTGAAATAAGGAGAATCTTTCTAACCCTTTGTTTCATTAATTTATGATAGATAGATTCCCCATATTTGAATTTGTCATATATTTTTATTATTTTTTCAATATCCATGGCTAAAGGATTAGACCAATCCTTGGTCAATCATTGTATCTGCAACTTTTTTAAATCCCGCAATACTTGCACCATTTACATAATTGCCTGGAGTGCCAACTTCTTCGGCTACTTCAATGCATTGCTTATGAATATGCTTCATCATTCTTTTTAATTTTTCATCTACTTCTTCTTTTGTCCATTGCAGCATCATACTATCTTGTGCCATTTCAAGTCCCGAAACTCCAACGCCTCCTGCATTTGCAGCAATCCCTGGTGCAAAAATAATATCTTTTTCATTAAAAAACTCAATAGCTTCAAGAGTGGTAGGCATATTGGCACCTTCTATTACACAAAAACATCCGTTTTCAACAAGTGCTCTGGCTTCTTCAAGGTTCAATTCGTTTTCAGTGGCACAAGGTAAAGCAATATCAGCTTTTATAAGACCCCATGGTCTTTTATTTTCAAAATATTTTGCCCCGAATTTTTCAGAATACTCTTTTATCCTACCTCTTCTGTAAACTTTTAGTTCATAGATATATTCCCATTTTTCCCTGTCTATCCCATCTTTATCTATTATAGAGCCATTTGAGTCAGACAAAGACAATACTGTGCCTCCTAGTTCAATAACTTTTAATGCTGCATGCAGAGCCACGTTCCCTGAACCTGATATGAGAACTTTCTTGTCTTCAAATGAGTCATTATTTTTATTTAAAACTTCATTAGTAAAATATACCACACCAAATCCTGTTGCTTCTGGTCTTAAATAGCTTCCTCCCCAGTTTGTACCTTTGCCAGTTAATACTCCCTCAAATATATTTTTCAATCTTTTGTATTGTCCAAATAAAAAGCCGATTTCTCTTGCACCAACACCTATATCTCCTGCTGGTACATCTGTATGCGCACCAATATGCCTTGAAAGCTCAGTCATAAAACTTTGACAGAATCTCATCATCTCATTATCTGTTTTTCCTTTGTAATCAAAGTCACTACCACCTTTTCCTCCGCCCATCATAAGCCCAGTAAGACTATTTTTGAATATTTGGTCAAACCCTAAAAATTTCAAGATACTTAAATTAACAGAGGGGTGGAACCTTATTCCACCTTTATAGGGGCCTATGGCGCTGTTAAATTCGACTCTGTATCCTGTATTTACCTGAATTTCTCCTCTGTCGTCCATCCATGGGACTCTGAAAATTATAATTCTTTCAGGCTCTACTATTCTTTCAAGAATCTTTTCTTTCTCATATTTAGGTGCTCTGTCCAGCAATGGACTAATGGAATTGAAAACTTCTTCAACAGCTTGTAAAAATTCCTTTTCCCAAAAATATTTTTTCTGTAAATTGGTTAAAACTTTTTTTGCATATTTATTCATAATTATCCTCCTATTTTTAAGTAACGTGTAGGTAGATTTGTAAAGAAAAGGGTTAGAGAAAAGGGATCAGTCATACAAGGATATTAATTTAAGTTTTTTTAAAAGTCAAACATTTAATTTTTTACGTTGCTTCGAAATTTTAATAAAGTTTTACAAATATTAAATCGGTTTAATTTTAAAAAACTTGACAAAAAATTTTAAACATATATTTTAAAAGAAAGAGAATTTTAAAATATAACAAGGAGGTTTTATGAATCATATTAAAACATTTTTTTTAATGGCATTACTTACAGTGATTTTAGTAATGCTTGGAAACTTTTTTGGCGGTAAATCAGGTATGGTAATAGCCTTGATTTTTGCAGGTTTAATGAATTTTTTCAGTTACTGGTTTAGCGATAAGATTGTGTTAAAAATGTATGGTGCAAAAGAAGTTTCAGAGGCAGAAGCTCCTACTCTTCATAAAATGATTGGTTTATTGGCTGAAAGAGCAGAAATACCCAAACCTAAAGTATATATTGTAAATGCTTCAATGCCCAATGCTTTTGCAACAGGTAGAAATCCTAATCATTCTGCAGTTGCAGTTACTACGGGAATTATGAATTTGTTAAGTGAAGATGAGTTGTTTGGTGTTCTGGCGCATGAAATCTCACATATAAAACATAGAGATATTTTAATTCAAACTGTTGCAGCTACTATGGCCGGTGCTATCAGTATGATTGCCAACTGGTTGCAGTGGGGAGCTGTTTTTGGTTTAGGCGGAGATGATGACGATGGTGGCGGAAATATTATTTTTGCAATTCTTTTCAGCATAATTGCTTCATTTGCTGCAATGCTCGTTCAAATGGCTATTTCAAGATCAAGAGAATTTCTTGCTGACGAAGGTGGAGCAAAGTACAGTGGTAATCCTTTATTTTTGGCAAATGCATTAAAAAAACTTGATGCTGGTGTAAGATTAACTGAGAATAATGTCAATCCTGCAACAGCGCACATGTTTATAGTAAGTCCCTTAAGCGGCGGAAGAAGTATAATGAACTTATTTAGCACTCATCCGCCAATAGAAGAAAGGGTCAGAAGACTTGAATTAATGACACACAGCAGTTAAACTATATAAATCCCTCTTCTTTAAGAGGGATTTATATTATGTATATAATGAGTTTATAATTTAAATATTAATAAAAAAGTTTTTTTATTCAGGTTTATTAATATTATATTTTTTTATTTTATATCTAATAACTCTTTCATTAATCCCAAGTGATTTTGCCGCTTTAGTTTGATTCCAGTTGTTTTCTTTTAATGCATTGATTATTAAACTTCTTTCAATCTGTTCTATTTCTTTGTTGAGATTTCTGCTGTTACTATCATCATTCTCTATAAATTCATCAATTTTAATTTCATCTGGTAAGTCGGATGGCTGTATAACATTACCGCTGCACAGAGCAATAGCTCTTTGAATTATATTTTCAAGCTCACGAATATTTCCCGGATAATGGTATTTAATAAGAATATCTTTGGCTTGAGGTGATATTGATATTTTACTATTAGAAAATTTTTCAAGAAAATAATCTATAAAAATAGGTATATCTTCTTTTCTTTTTCTTAATGGTGGTAAATTTATTGATACAACATTTAATCTGTAATATAGGTCTTCTCTGAACTCACCGTCTTTAACCATTTTCTTCAAATCTTTATTTGTTGCTGCAATTATTCTTGCATCTAAATTTGTTGTTTTTTCAGCACCAACTCTTTCAAAAGTTTTTTCCTGAATAACCCTTAAAAGTTTAGCTTGTAAAAATAATGGAATCTCGCCGATTTCATCCAAAAAAATAGTACCTCTGTTTGCTATTTCAAATTTTCCTTTTTTAGAACTTATAGCTCCGGTAAAAGCACCTTTTTCGTGTCCAAAAAATTCACTTTCAAAAAGGGTTTCAGGTATGGCAGCACAATTAACAGCCACAAAAGGTTGTTTTGACCTTTTGCTAAGTTTATGGATTGTTTTTGCAATTATTTCCTTGCCGGAACCGCTTTCACCTGTAATTAAAACATTAATATCTTTAGGAGCAATTTTATGTATGGTTTTATATATTGCCAATATTTCATTGTTGATAAAAGGAATGGAGGTGTTTATCTTTTCTTCAATTTCTTTTATACTTGATTCAACGATATATTTTTCTTCTAAACCTCTTATTTTATCAAGTAGTTTTTTTAAATCAACAGGTTTTTCAATAAAATCATCCGCGCCTTTTTTCATAACACTAACAGCTTTTCCAATTGTACCATATGCGGTAATAATTATAAATTTTACCTCAGGATTTATATTTTTTAATTTCTCCAACAGTTCGTCGCCTTTTATTAAAGGCATATTTAAATCGGAGATTACAAGGGTAATATGGTGTTTTTTGAAAAACTCAATAGCTTCTTCTGGTGAAGTTGTGGAATATACATTAACACCCTGTTTTTTTAAAAAACCTGTTAAAACATCAACCTGTGCTTTTTCATCATCAATTATTAAAATATTCATATTGTAGTTATTAAATAAAAGTTAAATGATTGTCAATAAAATAGTATTCGACAAAAATGACGTGAGAAACGACAAAAATGTATGTCCTGATATTGTAACTACTTAAAAATACTACTTCTATCCTTTGGCACGAAAAATGATATAAGGTAGATATAAGACAATTTTAAAAATAAAAAAGTAAGGAGGTGAGAAAATGAAAAGTAAAAAATTATTAGCAGGCATTATCATAGGTACAATGTTAATGTCAGTTCCTGTTTTTGCAAGAGGTGGTCATGGAAAAGGTTACATGGGAGGAGGTAATTCTAATTTTACTCAAGGCTCAGGGCAGCTTCTTCAAAGGGGGTATGGTGACGGTACACAGCCAAAGCCAATGGATGGTACAGGCTTTGGAGCTAAAGCAGGGCAAGGCAAAGGTCAAATGTTAAGAGATGGCAGTTGCTTAAATCAAACAACAAAATAAAAGGAGGTTAAAAAATGAAAAAAAGAATATTTTTATCAATGTTATTTGTTTTGGTAATGGCAGTATCAGGATTTTCAAGAGGTCTTTTGGGAAATATATTAAGTGATGCTGAAAAAATTCAAGTAGAAGGTAGTGTGGTATCAATTCCTGAACCATATTCAGGACAAATAGGTACAGGAATGGTTCTTGATACAGAGTCGGGAGATATTACAGTTTACGGGCTGGGACCTGCCTGGTATTGGGCAAAAAACAATGTTAACAGGCCTAACCAAGGTGACACAGTTACAGCAACATTATATAAGCTGGACATTAACGGTAAAATGTATTATATTTTACAGAGTATAACTTTGTCCGATGGAAAAAGTTTGGATTTCAGAGACAGTTCCACAGGACTGCCATTGTGGTTTAAAAGCAGGAGAGGCGGTAATTTTGATAATGCGACAGGTATTCAAAAGTTAAAAAGAGGTGGTAATTTCAGAGGACGAATGTTCAATCAAAATTGCCCATGCAATCAACAGTAATCATTCAAGGAAGGATAGGTTATTAACTATCCTTCCATCTTTTAATATTATTCAGGTAAAAAAATGAAAAAACTGGTTTTAATTTTTTTTATTTTATTCATCCTAACTTTAAAAATATTTCCAAATGAAATTATTAGTGTCAAGGTGTTAGGGCATGGAGATAAAAATTCATTTAAAGTTATTGATATGTCTACAAAAAAGAATTATAACCTCATAATTACACCTGAAATTACGGAAAAAATTTCTGCAAATAACATATTAAAATTGGATGTTATTGAAAAAAAAGATAAAAATATTTTGAAATATAAAGTATTAAGAAAAATAAATTGCAGATGTTTCAAATTAAGAGAAAGGATAAGAAAAATACGTGCTTGGAAGCGTTTTAAAAAAATTAATAATTTTCGTCATGGCCATCCTAATATCCATAGGCGCCATAAATAATTTATATTCTGAAAATTTTTTGAATTTTGAAACAAGTATTGGGTATAATAATAATATTCTGGAGACAACAAATAAAGACGGTAGTTTTTTAAATAAATTTAAACTTATAGATAGTTGTAAAATAGATAACTCATCATTAAGTTTTTTAACTATAAACGAATTAAATCTTTATGATGATAAAAATTTTACAAATGATTATAAT
>CAZBLP010000017.1:0-32285 GCA_964492825.1 uncultured bacterium | reverse complement strand
CATATTTATCTCTCCAAATTATTCGATTATTTCTGTAACTACTCCTGCGCCTACTGTTCTGCCACCTTCCCTTATTGCAAATCTCAATTCCTTCTCCATTGCTACTGGAGTTATTAATGTTACTTCCAAATTCACATTATCTCCTGGCATTACCATTTCTACATCTTTAGGTAACTCTATTGTCCCTGTTACATCTGTTGTCCTTAAATAAAACTGTGGCCTGTATCCATTAAAAAATGGCGTATGCCTTCCACCTTCTTCCTTCTTCAATACATACACTTCTGCTTTAAACTTTGTATGCGGGGTTATACTTCCTGGCTTAGCCAATACCTGACCCCTCTCTACTTCATCTCTCTTTATTCCTCTTAATAATACTCCTATATTATCTCCTGCCACTCCTTCGTCTAATAACTTCCTGAACATCTCAACTCCTGTTACAACTGTCTTACTCGTCTCCTTAAATCCTACTATCTCTACTTCTTCTCCCACTGTTACCTTACCTCTTTCAACTCTACCTGTTACCACTGTACCTCTTCCGCTTATACTAAATACATCTTCTATTGGCATTAAAAATGGCTTGTCTATATCTCTCTCCGGTGTCGGAATATATTCATCCACTGCTTGCATTAATTCATATATACATTGCCACTCAGGGGCATCATTAGGACCATCACACTCTAACGCCTTTAAGGCACTTCCGCTTATCACTGGTATATCGTCTCCAGGAAATCCGTAACTGCTCAATAATTCCCTTACTTCCAATTCTACTAACTCCAATAACTCTTCATCATCAACCATGTCTGTCTTGTTTAAAAATACTACTATATATGGCACCCCTACCTGTCTTGCCAATAATATATGCTCCCTTGTCTGGGGCATTGGGCCGTCTGCTGCACTTACTACCAATATCGCTCCGTCCATCTGGGCTGCTCCGGTTATCATATTCTTTACATAGTCTGCGTGACCTGGACAATCCACATGAGCATAGTGCCTGTTGTCTGTCTCATACTCTACGTGCGCTGTTGCTATGGTTATTCCTCTTTCCCTCTCTTCTGGCGCATTATCTATCTGATCAAATGATTTGTATTCTGCAAGTCCCTTGGTCTTTAATACCTTTGTTATCGCTGCTGTCAATGTCGTCTTTCCATGATCCACATGACCTATTGTTCCTATATTTACGTGCGGCTTGGTCCTTTCATACTTTTCTTTACTCATCTTATTCCTCCTAAAATATTAATTATTATAATTTGTTTTTTATTAATTCTTCTGAAATATTTTGTGGTACTGGATCATAATGTGAAAATTGCATACTATAAGTAGCTCTGCCTTGTGTCAAACTTCTTAAAACAGTTGAATAACCAAACATTTCAGATAATGGTATATATGCTTTGATTATCTGCAAGTTCAATCTCGATTCCATACCCTGAATTTTACCACGCCTACTGTTTATATCACCAATAACATCCCCCATATATTCTTCTGGAACTGTGACTTCAACATCCATAATAGGCTCTAAAATAATAGGAGCAGATTTTTTCGCACCTGCCTGAAATGCTTGAGAACCTGCAATTTTAAATGCCATTTCTGAAGAATCCACTTCATGATATGACCCGTCAAAAAGAGTAACCTTTATATCCACAACTGGATATCCAGCAAGAATACCTCTTTCCATTGCTTCCTTTATTCCTGCCTCAACTGCTGGAATATATTCTTTAGGAATAACACCACCGACAATTTTATCAATAAATTCAAAACCTGTACCTGCTTCTTGCGGTTCTAACTCAAGCCATACATGTCCATATTGACCTCTACCACCAGATTGTCTCACATATTTACCTTCTATTCTTGTAGCTTTGGTAATAGTTTCTTTGTATGCAACCTGAGGTTGTCCAACATTACAATCAACTTTAAATTCTCGTCTCAACCTGTCAACAATAATATCTAAATGCAACTCTCCCATTCCAGAAATAATTGTCTGACCTGTCTCTTCATCAGTTCTAACTTTAAATGACGGATCTTCCATTGCCAATTTATTTAAAGCCATTGATAGTCTTTCCTGGTCATTTTTAGTCTTAGCCTCTATTGCAATTGAAATTACAGGATCAGGAAATTCCATAGCTTCTAAAATAATCGGATTTTTATCATCACAAAGCGTATCACCGGTACTTGTGTATTTCAAACCAACAGCAGCACAAATATCGCCAGCATAAATCTCTTTTATTTCTTCCCTTTTATTTGCGTGCATTTTAAGAAGTCTTCCTATTCTTTCCGTCTTAGATCTGGCTGAATTAAGAACAGATGAGCCACTTTTAAGACATCCAGAATATACCCTCAAAAAAGTTAATTGACCAACATATGGATCAGTCATAATTTTAAATGCCAATGCAGCAAAAGGTTCATTATCATCTGTTTTTCTAACAATAATATCTCCATTAGGATCCTTACCTTCTATTGCCGCTATATCAATAGGTGAAGGCATATAATCCACAACAGCATCTAAAAGAGGCTGCACACCTTTATTTTTAAAAGCTGAACCACAAAGAACTGGAATAATTTTTATATTAATTGTTAATTTTCTAATCAATTTCTTTATTTCATCAACTGCTATTTCCTCACCATCAAGATATTTTTCAGCAAATTCGTCATCTAAATCTGACAAACTTTCAAATATTGACTCTCTCATTTCTTTAGCTTGCTCCAAAAGATCTGCCGGGATCTCTTGCTCCACCACATTCAATCCTTTACTGCTTTCGTCAAAATAAAGAGCCTTCATTTTTAGTATATCTATTATTCCTGCAAAATTTTCTTCTTTACCTATTGGAAGTTGGAGTGGCAAAGGATTGGCATTAAGCCTTTTTTTCATCATTTCCAAAACATTAAAAAAATCCGCTCCTGTTCTATCCATTTTATTTACAAAAGCAATTCTGGGAACTTTATATTTATCTGCCTGCCTCCAAACTGTTTCAGATTGAGGCTCTACCCCACCAACTGCACAAAACACTGCAACTGCACCGTCAAGCACTCTAAGTGCCCTTTCCACTTCTATTGTAAAATCTACGTGGCCTGGTGTATCAATAATATTTATTCTGTAATTATTCCAAAAACATGTTGTTGCTGCTGATGTAATTGTAATACCTCTTTCCTGCTCCTGAACCATCCAGTCCATTGTAGCAGCACCATCATGAACCTCTCCTATTTTATAGTTAATACCTGTATAATATAACACCCTTTCTGTTGTAGTGGTTTTACCAGCGTCAATATGTGCCATTATACCAATATTTCTACATTTCTCAAGTGGAACCTGTCTTGCCAACTTACCAATCCTCCCGCTTACCACATATAATGTGCAAAAGCTTTGTTAGCTTCAGCCATCTTATGAGTATCTTCTCTCTTTTTAACTGATGCGCCTTTTTCATTAAAAGCATCTATTAATTCATTTGCTAATTTTTCAACCATACTTTTTTCTTTACGATTTCGTGCATTTCCAACAATCCATCTCATTGACAAAGCGTATCCTCTATTAATAGGAACTTCTATAGGCACTTGATATGTAGCACCACCAACTCTTCTTGATTTAACTTCAAGCAATGGCCTAACATTGTCAAGAGCTTTCTTGAAAATTTTTATAGGTTCTTCATTTAGCTTTTTAGAAACAACTTCCAAGCTCTCGTAAAATATTTTTTCAGATAAACTTTTTTTGCCATCTATCATTAATTTATTCACAAATTTGGTAACCAATGTATCCTTATAAACTGGATCAGGAATAATTTTTCGTTTTTGTGCTCTTTTTCTTCTTGCCATTTACATACCCCTTTTAAAATTACTTTTTAGGTCTTTTTGTACCATATTTGGATCTTCCATTTTTTCTTTCACCTACACCAGCACAATCAAGAGTCCCTCTAATAATGTGATATCTCACACCTGGTAGGTCTTTTACCCTTCCTCCTCTAATAAGTACTACAGAGTGCTCTTGCAAGTTGTGACCAATACCAGGAATATAACTTGTTACCTCAATCCCATTAGTAAGTCTCACCCTTGCAACTTTTCTCAATGCTGAATTCGGCTTTTTAGGAGTAGTGGTATAAACTCTGGTACATACTCCTCTTTTCTGAGGACATGCTTTCAGTGCAGGTACATTACTTTTTTTGGTAATTTTTTTTCTTCCTTTTTTAACTAACTGATTTATTGTAGGCATAATACCCCCATCTAATTTAAAAATGTAAAATTTAGTTTTCTTTATATTTTGCTATTTTATTTCAAAACCTCAAAATAGAGGAATGTGCCTTTATACCACTTTCTTTTATTTGTCAATACAATTTTTAAAATTTTTTAAATTTTTGTAAATTTCCCATGTATCTATATCCTGTCTCCCTATATCTCTATTTGTAGGGATTTTAAGAGCTTTTTGAAATTCAACATTTATCAAATCTCTCATACCATTTTTAAAATCAGAGTTCAGAATTAATGGAATATATTTTTTAAAAAACATATAAGGATGAGCAGGTCTATTATCTTCTGTTGCAATTATAAACTCTTTATTACCTGCTAATGTAATAAATTTGTTAAAAATATCAGAAGTAACAAACGGCATATCTCCAAGCTGAATAAGCACATAATCAATGTTTTCCTTAGCAATTTTATTCAATCCTTTTTTAATTGAGGAAAACATACCTTGGTGCCAATTTTCATTGTTAACAACTTCAACTTTTTGTAAAATATCAGAAAGCTTTAGAGTAATTTTCTCAAAATGAGCACCTAATACAACAAATACCTTGTAAAATGATGCCTTTAAAGCTTCATCAATAACAGTTCCTAATATTGTACTATCTCTCCAAGGAAGAATCTGTTTTGGATATCCGAATCTTTTTGACTCACCTGCTGCTAAAATAAGACACGCTACTTTCATTCCTATTAATCCATTAAAAACATTTCCATTGCTTTATAAGGACAAACTTTAACACACCAACCACATGCACTGCACTTATCCTGTCTAAAAACAACTTTTCTTGTATCTTTATCAACTGATAAAGCCTTAGTGGGACAAACAGCTGTGCAAAAACCACAATGCACACATTTATCTTCATTTCTAACTACAGATTGCTCAATAGATGCAACTCTAACTCCCACTTTTTCCAAATATTTCAACCCTTGTTCAAAATCTTTTCTATTTCCCGAAATATCTGTAATCATATAGCTTTCTTGTCTTGGCAAAACATTTGCAATTAAAATATTTAAAATCAAATTATAATCTTTAATCAACTTATAAACAACAGGTTTATCCCAATTCTGCCTTGAAAATCTTAAAACAAATCTTTTTTCTACCTTATCCTGAGCCATCTATCCCTCCTCTGTTCATTATGCTATATTGACTAATTCAAAATTACCCCAGCCTGCAATTTTCTTATTGAAAAAAATTATACATCCTTTGATAATTTTATTTTTTTTATAAACAGACAAAATTCTTTCAATGTCATGCTCTTCTTTTAACTCATTACATATCTTTGTTGCAAAAGCATCTGCAACTGCTCCTGACTGGGACAACACAACAACTAAATCAGCATTTCCAAAACTGAGAGAATGACCTATTTTGGACGATGATGAGCATACAGCTATTGGAAGCATTGTTTTATCTATTTTTATACCTATATTTTTATAATTTTTTAAATAAATTTGCACAATTTTATCACTATTTCCTGAAACAAAAATATCTCCGCCATTCTCAATTAATATATTATCAGTATATTCTTTCAAATCATTGGCTACATATTCAGAAATTGCACCTGCTACAGATGCAAATGGTCCCACATCTGCTATTTTCCCTGCTTTATACATTGAGATTAAAATATTCGATAAATTCTTATTTTTAAAATTTAAAGGCTTAAGAGATGTGACAAATTCAGGATTTTCCAAAATATGTTTTTCAATAATCTTCCTGTATTTCAACAAAATCATATAAGCTTTTTTTTTCAAACTTTCATCTGCAACAATAAAAAGATCACTCTCTTTATAAGTAACATTAAAGCCTTTTAAACCTTCCCTGTAGCTTCTTACAACACTATTCATTTGAATTATTGGTAAATGTTTTTAAAAATTCTCTTAAAGCTTCTATATCGTAATCTTTCAAAAGTTTTTCTTTGGTATCTTTATGAATTTTAGAAATCTTGTTTAAGTCCTCTTCTACTTTTATAAGCTTCTCAAGTAAAATTTTAATTGCAGCTCCTTCAGGATCCGGCAGTTTATGATGGTCAAGAACGGTTTTTATGTCAATTTTGCTTTTAACACTCTTGCCAGGGACACCAACAACAGTGGAATTTGACGGTACATCTCTAAAAATTACTGAATTTGCACCAATCCTCACATTATCACCTATTTTAATATTTCCGAGAACTTTTGCACCAGTCCCTATTACAACATTATTGCCTATAGTAGGGTGTCTTTTCCCTTTATTCCAAGTTGTTCCGCCTAATGTAACGCCATGGTAAAGTGTAACATCATCACCTATTTCAGTTGTTTCTCCAATAACAATACCCATTCCATGATCAATTACAAATCTTTTTCCAATTGAAGCACCTGGATGAATCTCTATACCTGTTAAAAATCTGTTAATATGAGAAAATAACCTTCCTAAAAAAAAGAATTTTCTATTCCATAACCAGTGAGCAATCCTGTGCATAACTGTTGCATGGAATCCTGGATAGCATAAAATAATTTCTAAAACACTTTTAGCTGCAGGATCCCTTTGAAAATAACATTTAATATCTTCTTTTAATGATTTGATAATTCTTAACATTTTTCAAAAAATAGCTCTGAATTTTTAACCATTTCTTTGTAATCTTCCAATGTTCCTCCAGCACCAAAAACAACCTTTTGCAACATATCTTTTTCTAATAAATCTGAAGGGGTATGCGCATCATTGTTTAAAACAAGGTTAACTCCAAACTTTCTTGCTGTTTTAAAAACATGGCCATTTGTAATGGAATGTCCTTTTCTGGTAGTAATTTCCAAAAATTTATTGTTTTTCTTGGCAATTTGTATGTCTTTTTCAGTAATAATCCCAGGATGAGCCAAAACATCAACATATTTGGAACTTAATGCAAAATAATTGGTATTCACAGCTACTGGCTCAACAATAGTTTCACCATGGACAACTACAATATCCGCACCTAAATCTTTTGCTTTTTTTGCTAAATCATCAATTTTTTCCGGTATCACATGAGTAATTTCTATTCCAACTATAAATCCTATTTTAAGATATTGTTCAACTTCTTTTTTAAGATTCAAAAGATTCTCTATTATTAATTTGTAATTTGAAAAATCAGCATGATCAGTAATCCCTATTCCTTTGTATCCTTTTTCCTCTGCTCTCCTGATTAATTCAGACGGTATAAGCACTCCGTCACTGAAAGTTGTGTGAGTATGCAAGTCATACATCTTATTCTCCAAAAAATATACTTTTATAAAAAATATATGAATTAAATATCAAAAACATATTATATAAAAAAATAGTATAAATCAACAAGATTTTAATACAATTTTCAACTTTGAATTTCTAATCATTATTCATCTTGCTCTTATATATTTTCTCACATTTCTCAAGTGTTGTTTATATGTTTTTGCAAAAATATGATATCCTTTACCTGTTGACACAAAAAATAAATAATCAGTTTTTGCAGGATTCAGAACCGCTTTAATTGCAGAAATTCCCGGATTACTTATAGGCGTGGGCGTTAAGCCATAATTAAGATATGTATTATACTCATTCTCTATTTTCAAATCACTTCTTTTTAACCGTCCGCTTATTTCATCCCATAGTCCATAGATAATTGTAGGATCACTTTGTAACCTCATCCCTTTTTTTAATCTGTTAAAAAACACTGAAGCAATTATTGGCATCTCTTTTTTATTATAAGTTTCTTTTTGAATAATTGAAGCCAATATAATTACCTCATTTAAAGTATAATAAGTCCTGCTATTTTTATATAACGGCAAAACTTTTTTTATAAAGTTATCATTTAAGGTTTTAATAACTTTTTTTACACTTTCATATTTATAAAATTTATATGTATCTGGAAAAAGATAACCTTCCATTGAAAAACCGTTATTCAAAAATCTTTTAATTGCCTGCTTATTGTTGCAAAAGGATATAAATTCCTTTGCCGATCGAATAACATTTTCTCTTTCCAATAATTCAGAAATCTCAAAAATATTTAAACCTTCTGGAATAGTTATTTTAAAAAGATAAATTTTACCTGAAATTAAAAAGTCCAAAACATTATAGTACGACATCCCTTTAAAAAATTTATATTCTCCTGATTTGAGGTTCTTATCATTTTTGGTTATTTTAATAAGCAGAAACAATATATTTGAAGATGGGATAATTTTATTTTCCTGCAAAATATTGCATATAACTTTTGCAGGAACATTTTCAGGAATAGATAATATTTTTTCTTTTTCACAAACAGGGTAATCTTTCAAATACCAGAAAAATAATGATGATATAGATAAACTTATAATTAAAATTGCTATAAAACTGAAAATAAATTTTCTCAACTATTCTCCAACAGATTCAAGATAAGTTTTTAAAATTAAAGCTGCTGCTATTTTATCCTTTAATTTATCTTTTTTTTTATTCTTTTTCCTCAGTTCAAAAATAATATCCTCAGCTTCTTCTGTTGTAAGAGTCTCATCCCATAAAATTACTCTGACACCGTCCCATCTGTTCCTAATTTTATAAAAAAACTTTTTTACATACTCACTCATTCTACTCTCTTTACCATCCAAATAAACGGGATAACCTACAATAATTTTTTCAACATTTAATTTCTTAATCAGAGAGTCAAAATAAATCAAATCTTTTTTTATACCAACTCTTTTATAAACATCATAAGGTATGGCAAGCTGATTTGTTTCATCACTAATAGCTATTCCAATATATTTTGTACCTATATCCAAACCGATTATTCTCATTTTATTTAATCAAAAATTGCATTAATAAATTCTTCTGGTTTAAAAAGTTTCAAATCTTCTATTTTTTCACCAACACCAATAAACCTTATAGGCAGGTTAAATTCATTGCTAACAGCAAGTACAATTCCTCCTTTTGCTGTACCATCCAACTTTGTTAATACAAGTCCTGTAACATTTATTGCATCTTTAAATAATTTAGCCTGACTAATTGCATTTTGTCCTGTATTTGCATCCAGCACCAATAAAATTTCATGCGGAGCAGTCTCATCTACTTTTTTTATTACTCTTACCATTTTTTTTAGCTCTTCCATAAGATTAACTTTAGTGTGAAGCCTTCCAGCTGTATCAATTAATAACACATCAATATCTCTTGCTTTTGCAGCATTAACAGCATCAAAAGCAACTGCTGACGGATCAGCACCATGCTTCTGTTTGATTAAATCAATATTAGCTCTTCTTGCCCACACCTCCAACTGCTCTATTGCAGCTGCTCTAAAAGTATCAGCAGCAGCTAATAAAACTTTTCTGCCGTCATTTTTGAATTTATTTGCAAGTTTACCAATAGTCGTTGTTTTTCCTGTGCCATTAACCCCTATAACTAAAATAACAAAAGGTTTTTTATTAAAGTCGAGCATTGAATGATTTTTATTTAAAATTTCAACCATTTCCTTTCTTAGCAAGGCTTTAACTTCTGATACATCATCCAACCTGCCTCTGCTTATATTGTCTTCTATTTTTTCAATTAATTCCATAGTGGTTTTAACTCCAACATCACTTGTAACCAACAATTCCTCTATATTTTCTACCACATCTTCATCAAGCTCTTTTTTTCCTAACAATACCCTGTCAAGTTTAGATAAAAAACTTTTCCTTGTTTTTGTTAAACCTTTTGTAAGAGATGATATTTTGGAAAATATTCCTTTTCCTTTTTTTGAGCTCGCTATTTTGGTATGAATAATTTCAGACAGTTGAGAAGTATCTTGAGAAACTTTCGAAATTTTAGTAGAAACACTTAATAGTTCCTTATTTAAATTAAGCAGTTTTATGTCATTTTTTTTTTTTATTTCCACTTTGCTTTTTAAATCTTCCAATAATAATTTAATTTCTTTTTCTATTTCTTTTTCAGCAAGTTCCAATTTAAGTTTTTTCAACTCTTCCTTCTTGTCTTCAATACTTTCCTCTTTTTTGCCAAAAATTTTATTAAATATGCTTGCCATAAAATAACTCCTGAAATTTAATTAATTAAAACTGCTATTATAAAAAAAAAGTATAAAAAGCAAGATTTTTAAGGGACAATAAAATTTACAAATTTATCCTCACTTACTTTTATAATGTAAGGAGTATTTTCAAAAAGGTCTCCATCAATCTGTACTGACAACTTTTTATTAGTGGTTAATGAAATTTTATCACTTGAAATAAAGAAATAATCTTTTTTTTGCAAAAATTCTTTTTTTAAAAAAATATCAAATAAGAATTCTACTATAATTTTGAAATTCAAATTTTTAAAAATCAATATATCAAATTTTTTCAAAAAAATATCAGCATTTTTAAATATATTAAAATTACCTGCATATCTTTTCGTACGGTTAACAATCAGAGATTTGGCTTCCATTTCATTGCCATTCACAACTATTTTAAATTCAGTTAAATTTTTCAACTGAAATAATACAATTATTGCAGATAAAATATAAACAAATTTGCTAATATATTTTTTTAATTTCAAATCTACTTTTTCAACAATCATTCCGTCAAATCCAATACCGCATGTAAAGAGAAAAAATTTGTCGTTAATTTCACTTAAATAAACTTTTCTTTTATTCTGCTTCAAAATAATATCAATGGATTTATTAAGATTTTTTTCCGGAATATTAAATTCTTTTGCCAAAACATTTGCAGTGCCACCTGGAATAATCCCCACAGATACATTGTTTTGCCCTGCTTTAATAATTCCTCTGCAAACCTCATTAATTGTTCCGTCTCCGCCAATTGAAACTATTGTGGTTTGTTGATTCGCAAATTCTTTTGTGATTTCATAAGCTAATTCCACACTTTCACCTTGATATTTTGAAAAATATTTTTCTACTCTTACTCCCCTCTTATTGAAAATATTTTCTATGTATTGCAATTTACCTTTTTGCACTATCTTGGATAAAGGATTAGCAATAATAAAATATTTCATGCATCAATAACCTTGAATTTTTTAATGAAATACACTGACAAATAAAAACAAAATATTCCTGTTAAAATACCCGCCTCCACATCAAGAAAATAGTGATACCTCAAATACATTGTTGATATTGCTAAACATATGAACATTACTAAAAATATCGGGAAAAAACTGTGAGTAATTTTGGAATAGATTAGCACTACCAAAGCTATTGCAACATGAGAGCTTGGCATTGCTGAACCGGGAAGCTCTCCATGCTTATAAAAAAAATGTATAATCTTATCAAAAAAAATACCGCTTATTTTTAAATGCTCAAATTCAAACGGGCCTGCAATAGGAATAAATATGTAAAGTAAATAACAAATATAGTATGTTGTCATAATGCTTAACAAATAAAAGTGAAACATTTTTCTGTTTTTTTTATAAATTAAAAAACCAAGCACAGGAATAATCAGATAATATGAAAAATACGACATATACATAAATTCATTAACAAAAATATTTTTAAAATAATGAAACAAAGTCAGTCCCAAATCAATTCCAAATACATTTTGCTCAAGGTTAAAAATAAAATAGTCCCAGAATCCTTTAAAAACAATTTGATTAAGATAACCTGTTTCTTTGTATAAAAACGAAACTATAATTAGCGGATACCAATCTCTCAATAATTGTAAATTAAACTTCTCACTTAATTTATAAAAAATTAACAATCCGATTACTGATAAAATATGTCCTAAAATATAGTGATGGTAATTAATAAGATTATTTTTGAAAATAAAAATTATTAATCCAACAGCAACAATATATATTAATGTTAGCTTGTCAACAAGATTTAAATATAATTGTTTTCTCTGTACCATAAAAAAGTTTCCTTTATAGCATCTTCAAATTTGCAAGAAGGTGAAAAATTTAAAAGAGTTTTTGCCTTTTCAGCAGAGCAAATCCAATTTTTTTGATTAATTTCTCTTAATTTATCCATATTAATAAGTGGAGAAATATTTGTGAAAGCATAAATTAACTGCATTGGCAAGCCTATTATATTAGCAAAAATTTGAGGAAGATTAATTTTAAAACTTTTTTTGCCATAAACTGATTCAATTGCCCCTACAATATCCTTTATTTTGTAAAAATCATCATATGCAACAAAAAAATCTTCATTTAAAGCTTTTTTGTTTAATATAGTTTTCAAAATAAACTCAGCAAGGTCTTTAACATAAATAAGACTATAAAGCCTGTTTATATCTCCTGCATTAAAAACAACTCTGTTTTTTACCATTTTAAAGTATGTATAAATATCTTTATCAAAAGGTCCAAATACAGCAGGTGGCCTTATTATCGTATAAGGAATACCATATTTTTTAATAAGTTTTTCAGCTAATAATTTACTAAGTCCATAATGAGACACAGGAGCCGGCCTTGATAATTCATCAGCTGGGATATTATTATCTGATGGTCCAAAAGCAGCTAAACTGCTTATTAGTATAAATTGCTTTAAATTCTTTTTTTTGAAAAAATTTAAAAGATTAGCAGTAGCTCTTGTATTAATATAGTAGAAATTTCTTGAATAAATGGTTTTCGTTAATCCAGCAATATGTATAACAACATCTATTTTATCTAAATTTTTTAAATTGGACAGATTAAACAAATCTCCTTTTATAAAGTCTATATTTAGTTGTTTTAGAAACTTTTCAGGTTCTTTTCTAACTAATGCATAAATTTTGTACCTTTTTTCTGCAGATAAAATCGGCAGAAGATTTTTACCAACAAAACCTGTGGCACCAGTAATCAAAATATTCATAACATCTCCGCTTCAGTTGTTAGTCTGAAATTTTTTTCTGATATTCAGTAATTAATTGATTTATAAATTTCTCTTTTTTCATTGAAAATCTTAATTTTAATAATAGCCTAGTTTACATTTTAAAAGTTTACCATATTCTGCAAATATTTTCAATGTAAACGATATTAAAGATATGTAGGAAGACTGGTAAGACTTTGATTTTCAGGCAAATCAAACATAATATTCATATTTTGAATTGCTTGGCCTGAAGCACCTTTCACAATATTGTCAATAACAGACACAACTATTAACTGTTTTTTTGCTTCAATGTATTTCAGACCAATAAAGCAATAGTTTGATGCTTTTACCATTGCTGTGGTTGGTAAAATATTTTCAGGTAACACTTTCACAAAATATTCATTACCATAAGTAGAATTGTAAATCTTTCTTATTTCATTCTCATTAATCTTATCATTAATTGAAACATATATTGTGGATAATATACCTCGATTAATTGGTAAAAGATGTGGTGTAAAAGTAACATTTAATTCTTTACCATAGATATTAGTGAGTTTTTCTTCTATTTCCGGCTCATGCCTGTGAGAGCCAATCCCGTATGCTGAAAAATTATCATTAACTTCAGTGAAAATTGTTTTTATTGAAGGGTTCCGGCCTGCACCAGTAACTCCGGACTTTGAATCCACTATAATATTTTTATTAATATTTATTTTTTTTCTCAGCAATGGATATAAACCTAAAACAGCACTTGTAGGATAGCATCCGGGA
This sequence comes from uncultured bacterium, assembly GCA_964492825.1. Classification (GTDB taxonomy): domain Bacteria; phylum DYJV01; class DYJV01; order DYJV01; family DYJV01; genus CAZBLP01. Next base: position 18,588 of record CAZBLP010000017.1, on the reverse strand, counting down.
TTTGCAATTAACTCTGCTTGTTTTATTTTATCTCTGAAGATTTCAGGAAGACCGTAAACAGCCTTTGCAGCAATATCCGTTTCCTCATGCTTGCAATACCATTTCTCATAAAGTCTAATATCAGAAAATCTGAAATCAGCACTTAAATCAATAACTCTTTTGCTGTAAGACAAAAAATCCTTAACTATCTTCATTGATGCTTTATGAGGAAGTGCAGTAAAAATAACATCACTGTTTTTTGCTATTTTTTCAATATCAATGTTTTCAAACTTTATATTTTTTCTGGAAAAAAAAGTGGGATATAAATCTTGTACTGATATATTCTCTGATTTTCTTGATGTTATATACGATATTTCACAATTAGGATGATTGGACAAAATTCGGATTAACTCAAATCCTGTATAACCAGTAGCACCAATAATAGAGGCTTTTATTTTCATTGTAATAATAAAGATACTTCACCAGCAAGACTGGTGAAGTATCTGTAATAAGATTATCTTTTGGAAAATTGAGGACTTTTCCTTGCTTTCTTTTTTCCGTATTTCTTTCTTTCAACAACCCTTGGGTCCCTTGTAAGGAAACCAGCTTTTTTCAGAACAGGTCTTAAATCAAAACTGTATTCAGTAAGAGCCTTTGCAATACCGTGCCTTATAGCTCCTGCCTGTCCAGACAAACCACCTCCATGGACATTAATTTTAAAATCAAATTTTCCAAATGTATTTGTTAATTCAAGAGGCTGTCTAATAATCATTTTTAAAGTTTCTCTGGGAATATATTCATCAAGATTTTTCCCGTTAATTATAATATCGCCTTTTCCTGCTTCCATCCAAACTCTTGCTACAGCATCTTTTCTTTTACCAGTTGCATAATATCTTGTAGCCATTTAACAAACTCCTTTAAATTTCTAATTTCTCAGGTTTTTGAGCTGAATGAGGATGCTCTGTACCTGCGTAAACTTTAAGCTTTTTAAACATTTTTCTACCTAATTTATTTTTCGGTAGCATGCCTTTAACTGCTTTTCTAATTATCTCTTCAGGTTTTTTTTCAAAAAGTTTTTTTGCTGTAATTTCTTTAATACCACCCATATAGCCTGAATGATTGTAATACTTTTTATCATCTAATTTTCTGCCTGTAAATCTCATTTTATCAGCATTAATAACCACAACAAAATCACCTGTATCAACATGTGGCGTATAAATAGTTTTAGTCTTTCCTCTCAGGATTGAAGCTATTTTTGACGCAACACGTCCGACAATTTTATCTTCTGCATCTATAATCCACCATTTTCTGTTAATTTCTTCATTTTTTGCCATAAATGTCTTCATTCTATTACTCCTGCTTTTATATTACTTTTTTTAAGGGAGAATTCCGTTAATACAAGATACAATAAATGTCAAGTTTTTTTATATTTATTTTTTGTTTTAATCAAAATATTGCCATATATATATAAGGTGAAATTTTTTACAAAATTTTTTTTGCAAAAATTAATTTTTTTTAAAAAATAGTATTGACTTTGTATACAAGTTTAGGTAAATAAGAACAGCTTTATTAAAAAATTTTAAAAAAACAAATTCAAAAGGAGGAAAATTATGAAAAAAGTAAGAGTAATGTTAGTTGCTCTATTCTGTATGCTAGTGGTACCATTTGCTCTAAGCGCAGCTGACATTCAGGTGCATGGAGACTTTAACAACAGATTCATGCTTGGCAGTAATCATGATGAATGGTTCAATGGCGGTGGAGGCGGCCCACTTGACAAAAGTTCTGTTTATAATTTCTGGGGTGAAGCAAAATACAGATTATGGACAGATTACTCCACCAATGAAGGAAAAGTAAAAGGTGTTTGGGCTGCTGAATTTGGTGGCATTGAATATGGTAAAGATACTGCATCAGTTGGCAAAAGTAATGCTGGCGGTTTCTCAGGCGACGGCATTAACATTGAAACAAGATGGTTATACACAGATTTTAAACTTCCTTGGAACGACAAACTTGGCGTAAAAATGGGTTTGTTTGCTCTTAAGCTTAACAAATATTACTGGGCTGAGACTCAAATGGGTATCCAGCTTTATGGTAATTTAGGCTCAACAAAGTTTATCTTAGGTTGGTCAAGACCTCATGAATACAGAAATACTACTCATGACGATGATACATCAAGTCTTGACAGTTTCTACGCAAAAGTAGATTTTAAACCTGCTGATAATTTTAAAATGAATTTATGGGCAGATTATTCATACAGAAACCTTGACGGCTCTGCTGCTGCAGTTGCTGTAACAGCAAAACAAGGTGAATGGTACGAACTTAAAAGAATGAAAGATGCTGATATTAGTGTTATAGCTCTTGGTGCAAGTGGAAGTTTTAAATCAGGCGATTTCTTTGGTAGCTTTGATTTTATTTATGAAGGCGGCAGCATTGATCAGGTTACTTATACTGACTATTCAGGTGTAGGCAAAACTGGTGATTTTGATTTAAATGCTTGGTTCGCTCATTTGGATTTGGGAGTTAAATTCGGTAACGCTAAATTAAAGTATACATTCTGGTATGCATCAGGTGATGATGATGCAGATGACAGTGATTTTGACGGCTTTATGTCAGTTGATGTTGATATCTGCAACAGTGTTACTTTAATGGAAGGTGTTTACACTGATGATGATTATTTTGTAGAAACTCCATACATTGGAGATAAAGGTTTCATTATGAACCAGTTATCTCTTGATTATAAAGCATCTAAAAAATTACAAGTTGGTACATCTGTTATGTATATGATGTTAGCTGAAGATGTTGAATATATTGACAATAATGGTAAGAAACAATCAGATGACTCTCTTGGTTTTGAAGTAAATGCTTACCTTAAATACAAATTATATTCAAACTTAGAATTTGCTGTTAATGCAGCTTATCTTTTCAGTGATGATGCAATGGATTACTGGGAAGTTGACTGTGACGGCAATGCTGATGAAGATATTTTTGTTTCAACAGCAAGAATCAGATATAAATTCTAATTTTTTCAATAAATACTATTTTAAAAAGCGGAGCAAAAGCTCCGCTTTTTTTATTTAGACAATCTATACATAAATCAGAAATAGTAATTTCATAGAATAATTTAAAATAAAACTGGATTTAATACCTATCTTATGGTAATAAATTTTGTAACTTATTTTTTTATTTGATTATATATTTAAGGTATAAAATTGATTAAAAGTTTACTTAATCCACAGAAATATCCGGACAATCCAGATAATGTTAAATTTGTTCAAACGCATATTTCAAATGTTTTTATTTCAAAAAATTACGTTTATAAGATAAAAAAACCCGTTAATTTTGGATTTTTAGATTTTACCACCCTTGAAAAAAGAAAGTATTTTTGTAACCAGGAAATTATTCTAAACTCCCGTCTTTCACCAGATATTTACATTAAAATTGTTCCTGTTGTATCGTACAACCATGACTTCTTTTATGAAAAATATTTAGATAAAGGCAAAATTATAGATTATGCAGTTGTTATGAAAAGAATTAATGAAAACAATTTATTAAAAAACCTCTTAAAAAACAATTTTTTGAAAGATGACTCTTTTAAATTAATCTCATCAACATTATATAGTTTCCATGAAAAATATCCTGCTTCTTTAGAAGATGCTTATGAAAATTCATCTATTAAAATGCTTAAATTCACAACTGATGAAAATTTTTCTCAAACAGAAAAATATATTGGAACAACTATTTCAGAATCTCAATTTAAAAATATTAAAAATTTTACAAATAAATTTTATATTAAAGAAGAAAAATTGCTTAACAAAAGAATTAAAGAGCTTAAAATAAAAGAATGCCATGGAGACTTACATTTAGAGCATATAGGAATTGAAAACAACCAACCTTTTTTCATAGACTGTATAGAATTTAATAAACGATTTAGAATTATTGACGTAGCAAACGAAGTTGCTTTTCTTTCAATGGACCTAGACTTTAACGAATATAAGGAATTAAGTAAAAAATTCGTAGAATATTACATTCAAATCTCAGAAGATTATGAAATTTTAAAATTATTAAATTTTTATAAAATTTACAGAGCATATGTAAGGGGTAAAGTGACTTCATTTCTTGTTGATGATATTAATGTTAAAAATGAAGACAAAAATGCTATTGTAAACACAGCAAAAAAATATTTTGCATTAGCAGAGACTTATCTGGATGAGCTATGATTATAATATTTGGCGGTTTTTCAGGTTCTGGCAAATCATATACTGCAAGAAGTATTTCCAAAAAATACAATATCCCCTATATCAACTCTGACAAAGTTAGAAAAGAATTAGCAAATATAGGTTTAACCCAGAAAGTTTTTGAAAATTTTGGAAAAGGCTTATATTCTGCTAAATTTACTTTAAAAACCTATCAGGAATTAATAAAAAAAACTAAACAATTATTAAAATTCCATGAAAATGTTATTATAGACGCTACGTTTACAAATCAGGAAATGCAAAAATTAATAATAACAAATTTTAAAAATAACTACATATTCATATTTTGTTATGCTAATGATAATATTGTTAAAAAACGTCTTGAAAAAAGATTATTAAATAAAAATTCAATATCAGATGGGAGATGGGAAATATATTTAAGACAAAAAGAAACATTCAAAGGTTTGATCTTTCCGGAAAATAAGATTATTAAAATTGATACTGGCAAATCAAACTATTTAGAAGATTTACTTTCACAATTAAATAAATATGTCAAAATATAACTTAAAAGTAAAAATTAGCATTGCTGATGAAAATTTAAGAGGGTTTTTCGGAATAGGTATAGTTTGGTTGCTTGAAAATATAGAGCAAACAGGTTCAATTAGACAAGCAGCAAAGAATCTTGGAATGTCTTATAGCAAGGCTCATAAAATATTAACAAGAGTTGAAAAAAATTTTGGGAAAAAATTACTTCATAAAACTCGAGGGGGAATAGATAGAGGCGGTTCTGATTTAACACCTTTTGCAAAAGAATTTATAGAAAGATATAAAGAATTCCAAAATAGTATTAAGAAATTTGCAGATAAAGAATTTAAAGACAAAATTTTAAATCATTTATAAAAAAAGCCGGGTTAATCCCGGCTTTTTTTATTTTTATTTTATGTTAACATTGGTGCTATAACCAATGCAACAATACTCATAAGTTTAATTAAAATATTCATTGCAGGACCTGATGTATCTTTAAATGGATCACCAACAGTATCACCAACAACTGCTGCTTTATGTGCATCAGAACCCTTCTTCTCACCAGGAACCTCACCTTTTTCAATAGCTTTCTTAGCATTGTCCCATGCACCACCAGCATTTGCCATAAAAAGAGCCATAGTTACACCAGTAACTGTAGCACCTGCCAAAGCTCCACCAAGTGCCTCAGGACCTAAAAAAACACCTACTAATACAGGAACAATAACTGCTGTAAGACCAGGTAAAATCATTTCTTTAAGAGCAGCTTTTGTACTAATATCAACACATGTTTTTGGGTCTGGCTTTGCTTTACCCTCTAACAATCCAGGAATTTCTCTAAACTGTCTTCTAATCTCTTCTATCATTGCATAAGCAGCTTTCCCAACAGATGTCATTGTTACAGCTGCAACAAAGAAAGGTACGATACCACCAATTAATAGTCCGATAACAGTCATTGGGTTCACAAGATTTATAGATTTTAATCCAACTGCAGTACCATATGCAGAGAAAAGAGCAAGAGCTGTTAAAGCAGCAGAACCTATGGCAAAACCTTTACCAATAGCTGCTGTAGTATTTCCAAGTGCATCTAATTTATCAGTAATTGATCTAACTTCTGGCCCTAACTCTGCCATTTCTGAAATACCACCAGCATTATCAGCAATTGGTCCATAAGCATCAACAGACATTACAACACCAACTGTTGCAAGCATTCCAACTGCAGAAATACCAATACCATAAAGTCCTATAAACTTATATGAAAGAAATATAGCAATACATATAAAAATTACCGGAATTGCAACACTTTCCATACCAATTGCCAAACCTGTAATAATGTTAGTAGCAGCCCCGGTCTTACTTGCTTCAGCAATTCTGAAAATTGGCTTTGAAGCTGTATAATATTCAGTAACAAGGCCAATAATAACACCACAAATACAACCTGAAAGAACTGACCAAAAAGCACCTAAACTAATACCCATCATTTTACAAGCTATAAAAGCTAATACTAAAAATATTATAGCTGCAGTATAAGTACAATTCCTTAGTGCATTAGCAGGGTCGCCTTTTTCAAAAACTTTCATAGATAAGACACCTATAATAGAACCTATAATACCAACTATAATAATAACCAGCGGATACGCCATATAAGATAATCTATTAGATGCTATTGCAACATATGAAGTAGTGGCAGCAATAGCAATGGATGCAATAACGGAATTTACGTAAGATTCAAAAATATCCGCACCTAATCCCGCAATATCACCAACATTGTCACCAACATTATCAGCAATAACTCCAGGGTTTCTTGGATCATCTTCTGGAATACCTGCTTCCACTTTTCCAACAAGATCAGCACCAACATCAGCTGCTTTAGTATAAATACCACCTCCAACTCTTGAAAATAGTGCAACTGAACTTGCTCCCATACCAAATCCATTTAAATATTGTGCTGTTGTGGGATCACCACCAAAAATATTATAAAATATACCAACACCTAAAAGACCAACACCGGCAACAGCCATACCCATAACAGAACCACCATTAAAAGCAACATTCAGTGCCCTAGCTTGGCCACTATGATTAGCTGCTTCTGAAGTTCTCACATTAGCCTTGGTAGCTGCCATCATACCAATAAAACCGGCACACATTGAACATAAAGCCCCGAAAACATATGCAATTGCACTTTTAGGGCTAATAAAAATAGCTAAAAGAATAGCAACAACAATTACAAAAACAACTAAAATCTGGTATTCTCTCCTTAAAAATGCCAAAGCACCTTCATGAATGAGATCCCCGATTTCTTTCATTCTTTCGTTACCAGCTGGTTGCTTTGCAACATAAGTGTAAAGATACCAAGAAAAAATAACACCAATTAGGCCAAAAATCCAGCCCCATCCTGCTAAACCCATGATCCACCTCCTAAAATTATTTAATTACTTGGATTGAGATAATTGTACGCTAAATTTATATTTAGTGTAATTGCCAAAATAACAGCTGCATTAGCTGTTATTTTTAATAAATTAGCAAGCATTGCCTGTTCTTCTTTATGAAAATCTGATAAAACGTATTTTACTATATCTTCTCTATTTTCAGGCTTACCAATACCAACTTTTATTCTAAAAAATTCGTTACAATCTAAAGAAGTGGTTATGGAACTAATTCCCTTGTGTCCTCCATCTCCACCTTTTGACTTTATTTTAATTTTACCAAAAGGAAGATCAAGGTCATCATGTATTACAATAATATCTCTAATATCTTCTCTATTATCCAAAACCTCTTTAACAGCAATTCCAGATAAATTCATATAGGTTTGTGGATATAATAAAATTACTTTTTTTTTACTGTCTTTAAATCTAAATTCGTGCTCTGTAACTATACAACTTTTTTTTTTATTAATCTTAAATCAAATCTTTTTACAATGTTATCTAAAACAAGATATCCAACATTATGCCTGTTTAACAGGTATTTATCTCCTGGATTTCCCAATCCAACAACAAGTGTTGTCATTTTTATTCTTGTTCTTCCTCTTCCTCTACTTCTTCTTCAACTTCAACTTTTTCTTTTGCTGGTGAAGCAATGGTTAAAATTGTAAAATTTGTATCATATAGAAATTTTACATTAGGAATCTCTAAGTCTTCAATATGCACATTGTCATTAATATCAAGATTTGTTATATCTATTTCTATTTTCTCAGGTAGGTTTTTAGGCAAACATTTAACAGTAATTTCTTTTCTGATAAGTTGTAAAATACCGCCTTTTTTAACACCAACAGACACACCTTTAACAGTAACCGGTACCTCCACCTCTATTTCATCCTTTTCTTCAATTGCATAAAAATCCACATGAATAGGCATTCTATAAACCGGATGTTTCTGGACGTCTTTTATTAAAGCCAAATGAGTAAATTTTTCACCATTCTGCTCTATTTCCAAGTTAATAAAACTGCTACTACTTTGGCTTTTTAGAATCTTTTTTATTATTATCGGGTCAACAGCTATAGGAATATTTTCCTCTATATGTTTACCATAAAATATTGCAGGTATTAATCCTTTTCTTTTAAGTTGATTTCTCTCTTTTTTTGAGCTACTTGTACGTCTTATAACATTTAATGTAACCTGTTCCATTCTTTTCCTCCATTTATTATTCAAACAATGAACTTACCGAATCATCATGATAAATTCTTTTAATAGCTTCTGCCAAAAGCGATGCAACAGAAAGCACCACTATTTTACTACATTTTTTAGCAGTATCACTTAAAGGTATTGTGTCTGCAACTATTAATTTTTCTAATGACGAATTTTCCAGTCTCTCAATTGCAGGCCCGGAAAGCACAGGATGAGTAATACATGCATAAACTTTTTTAGCACCGTTTTTTAGCAACGCATCTGAAGAGTTGCATAAAGTACCAGCTGTATCAACAATATCATCAACAATAACTGCTATTTTATTATTAACATCACCTATTACATGAAGGGCCTTGGATTGATTTGGTCTATCACGTCTTTTGTCAACAATAGCAAGTCCGGCATTAATCTTTTTAGCATAAGATCTTGCTCTTTCAACGCCACCTGCATCAGGTGAAACAATAACAACTTCTTCCTTATATTTTTCTATAACATTTGATTTAATATAACTTATCATAACTGGAAGAGCATATAGGTGGTCTACTGGAATATCAAAAAAACCTTGAATTTGACCTGCATGCAAATCAACAGTCAGTAACCTGTCAATACCGGCAACTTGCAGAAGATCAGAAACAAGCTTAGCTGAAATAGGAGCTCTTGGTGCAACTTTTCTATCCTGTCTTGCATAACCATAATAAGGAATTACTGCTGTAATTGAATATGCAGATGCTCTTTTAAAAGCATCTATCATTATAAGCAGTTCCATAATATTTTCATTTGCAGGCTCACAAGTTGACTGTATTATAAAAACCCTTTTACCTCTGACACTTTCATTGATTTCCACATTAATTTCGCCATCACTAAACCTTTTAACATATGCTTTTCCAAGAGGCATATTTAAAGATTCTGAAATACCCATTGCCAAATCTAAGTTAGAGTTACCGGAAAATATCTTTACATCCATGAAAACCTCATTAATAAAAAAATAATGGCTGGGGTGGTAGGACTCGAACCCACGAATGCGGGGACCAAAACCCCGTGCCTTACCTACTTGGCGACACCCCAGCAAGCAATTCAAACCAAAGTTTTTGTTAAGAAAATTTTGTAATATCTATTTTTAATCTGCTCTAAACAATGGAGTGCTTCATTATGTTCCTTAAATAAACCAAAAACAGCAGAGCCGCTTCCTGTCATGAGAGAAAAAAAAGCACCACCCTTGTAAAGCATGTTTTTAATATAATTAATTTCAGGATATTTAATTAAAACAGCGTTTTCCAAATCATTAAAAAATTCACTTATTTGAGACGGTGCTCTATTAATACTTTTAAATTTATTTGTCAACTCTAAATTTAAATTTTTATAAGCCCATTTAGTTGAAATTGAAAATCTTGGTTTTACTATTAAAATAAAGTATTTAACCATATCTGTTCTGTATTCTTCTATCTTTTCACCAATCCCTCTCATTAACAAAGTCTTTTTATCAGAAATAAACAACGGGACATCTGCTCCCACGCTTAGCCCTATTTTCAATAGTCTCTCTTCTTTCAGAGGTCTTTTATAAAAATCATTTATGAATTTTAACACAGTAGCTGCGTTGGAACTTCCACCTCCAAGGCCTGCTTCCATTGGAATTTTTTTATCAATAAAAACTTCAATTGAATCTTTAAATTCAAAATCACTCTTAAAATAAGAAATAGCTGAATAAACTGTATTTTCTTCAGGGTTAACATCTTTGTTTGAAAAACTTATTTTTACTTCATTTTTTTTATTATTTATGACTTTAATTTTTATTACGTCAAATAGAGAAATCTTCTGAACAATACTGAGGATATTATGATATCCGTCTTCTCTCTTGTTTAATACTTTTAGAAACAGATTTATTTTTGCAGGTGAAAGAGTAATATATTTACAACCGTATTCCATTATATTTTCCTAAAATTATATTTTATTTGAAAAAATTCTTATAATCATATATATTGCAACATTCATATTATTTTTACGTTTAATGAATCAGGAGGGATTATACATGAAAAAACTTCTAATATCAATTTTTATTCTGTTATTTTTTCTCCCCTCTTGTTCAGAAAAGAAAGAACCTAAAAAATCAGAAGAAATAAAAATAAAAAAAACATCTTTAAAGCCTGTCTATGGGGACAAAATAATTACAGGTTCTATTGGAGATATTAGCAATCTTATCCCCATTCTTGCTACAGATTCAGCATCTCATGAAATTGCCGGATTAATTTATAACGGTTTGCTCAAATACAATAAAAATCTTAAATTAACAGGTGATTTGGCAGAATCATACTCAATTTCAAAAAACAATAAAGTAATAACCTTTAAATTGAAAAAAGGTATAAAATGGCAGGACAATATCGAGCTAACTGCCGATGACGTAATCTTTACATACAATTTGATAATGGACCCCAAAACACCTACAGCTTATAGAGGTGATTATGAATTAGTTGAAAAAGTAGAAAAAATAAATGATTATGAAATCAAGGTTTATTATAAAAAACCTTTTGCACCGGCTTTAAGTAGCTGGACAGTGAGTATTCTGCCACAGCATCTTTTAAAAGGCAAAAATATTATTAAATCACCACTTAGTAAAAATCCTGTTGGAACCGGTCCTTTTAAATTTGAAAAATGGGAAGTAGGACAGGTTGTACAATTAAAAAGCAATAAAAATTATTTTAAGGGAAGACCTTACTTAAACGGCTATATTTATAAGATTATACCTGATCCTGCAACAATGTTTTTGGAATTAAAAGCCGGCAAAATTGATGTAATGGGACTTACTCCAATACAATATAAAAGACAAACAGAAACCGATTATTTTAAAAAAAATTTTAAAAAATTCTGTTATCCGGTGTTTAATTACACTTATCTCGGTTTCAATTTGAAAAACCCTCTATTTAAGGATAAAAAAGTCCGACAGGCAATTTCATTTGCCATTGATAAAACAGAAATTGTTGATGGTGTTTTACTTGGACTCGGGACAGTAGCTACTGGTCCTTACAGACCTGATATGTGGTATTACAATAAAAACGTCAAAAAATACAATTATTGTCCTGAATGTGCCAAAAAACTTCTTAAAGAAACAGGCTGGGCTGATAGCAATAATGACGGCATTCTTGACAAAAACAGCAAAAACTTTGAATTTACGATTTTAACAAATCAGGGAAACAACAACAGATTAAAAACAGCCCAAATAATTCAAAGAAGATTGAAAAAAATAGGTATTAAAGTAAATATAAGAGTTATTGAGTGGGCATCTTTTATTAATGAATTTATTGATAAAAAAAGATTTGAAGCTGTTATTTTAGGATGGAGCACAGGCATTGACCCTGACCAGTATGATATATGGCATTCATCAAAAACAGGCCAAAAAGAACTTAATTTTATATCGTACAAAAACAAAAACGTTGATAAATTGCTTGAAAAAGGAAGATTAACCTTTAATATGGAAGAACGAAAAAAAATCTATTTTAAATTCCAGGAAATTTTAGCAGAAGATGAACCGTATGTTTTTTTATATGTACCATATTCTCTTGTAATACTTCACAAAAGATTTAAAAATGTTAAATTAGCTCCTGCTGGTATTGAATATAATCTGGAAAAATGGTGGGTACCAAAAATAGAACAGAAATATTAAAAAACAATGAAGAGTGAAAAATCAAATTAAAACGGAGGATATTATGAAAATAATTTTACCAGTTGCAGGAAAAGGCACAAGATTAAGGCCTCATACTTTTACAAAAGCTAAATCATTAGTAAATGTGGCTGGCAAAACAATCTTAGAACATATACTAAATAATCTTCTGAAAATTGGTAATATTGAACAATTTATATTTATTGTAGACGACAATGGAAAACAAATAGAAAATTTTATAAAAGAAAAATACCCTGAACTTAATTGTGTCTTTAAAGTTCAAAAAGAAAGAAAAGGACCTGCTCATGCAGTATGGCTTGCAAAAGAAATTGTTCAGGATTCTGACTTATTGATTGTCTTTAATGACACAATGTTTATTACTGATTTAACAAAAATAGAACAATTATCAAAAGGTCTTGACGGGTTGATTTATTCAAAAGAAGTAGAGGATTACAAAAGATTTGGCGTAAATATTGTCAGAAACGGTATTATTGTTGACATGATTGAAAAACCTGATGAGCCTGTATCAAAACTTGCTCAAGTCGGATTGTATTATTTAAAAAACGGCGAACAATTAATGAATGCAATAGATGAAACAATAAAAAACAATCTTACTGTTAAAGGTGAATTTTACCTTCCTGAGGCTTTTAAATTAATGATTAAACAAGGTGCAAAATTCGGTGCTCCTACAATTGAGCAGTGGCTCGATTGCGGCACAAGAGAAACCCTGTTAAATACCAACAAATATCTGCTTGAAAGATACAATAATAATTTTTGCAGTGCATGTAAAAATAGCATTATCGTGCCTCCTGTATATATTGACAAAGGAGTGGAAATAGAAAATTCCGTGATAGGACCGTATGTTTCTGTGGGTAAAAATGCAAAAATTTCAAATTCAATAATAAATGATTCTATTATAAATGCAAACACATTCATTCACAGGGTAATCTTAACATCGTCATTAATAGGTGAAAATGTTAATATTGAAGGTAAAATCAATACCCTTGATATTGGCGACAACTGTATTGTTAAACTTTGATAAGCTTTTGCCTGATAAATCTATTGTTTTTCAATCTGGTTTTATTTTGTCTTATAACCTGTATCAAAAATTTTATTTTCTGAAATTATTATTATTGCTCTGAAATCAGAAATCTTTTTAAATTTAGGATAAAAATCTTTTAAAAAAAGATCTTTACCCATTACAAAAATAGCAGTAGCTAATCCATCTGCAATAAAAGCGTTTTCAGCACACACAGTTACACTATGTACTTTTCTTGCAGGATAGCCTGTAAAGGGATTTATTATGTGATGATATTTTTTTCCGTTTTTTATAAAATATCTCTCATAATCTCCTGAAGTAACAATTGCCCAGTTGCCAACTTTCAGTTGTTTTATTATGTCTGATGGATTTTCTGAAAAAGGATTCCTAATTCCCACATTCCACATAACTTTTTTATTTTCTTTAAAACCTATGAATCTTATATCTCCACCTGCATTTATAACACCTTTTTTTATATTTTTAGATTTTAAATATTCTATCCCTTTATCAATAATATACCCCTTGGCAACTGCACCGACATCTATAGAAATGCCTTTTTTAACTATAAAAACAGTACTATTTTTTTCATCTATTTTTATAAGATCTAAACCTTTTAATTTAATTGCGTTGAGTATCTGATTCTTTTCAGGTAAATTAGGATGCTGCGTTGCAAAACCCCATAACTTTAAAACAGTGCCAATTGAAATATCAAGATAATTCCCTGTTGCTTTACAAAGATTAATTGACCTTTTTAAAAAATCAATTACAACCTTGTCAACTTTGACAGGTTTTATCCCGGCATAATAATTTATTTTATAAATTTCCCCTCTTTTATCGTAATTATTTATTTTTATGGACAAAGTTCTAATAACTCTGAATGTATTGTCTATGAGGTCTTCAAGATAATTTTTATCTTTACCGTAAATTTTAACAGATACAACTGTATCCATTAAAATCTCGGTTTTTTCAACAGGTACCAGAAACCTATCCCTGTGAAAAATATAGGTTAAAATAACACCTATTATTATAAAAACAACCACTAAATTTTTTTTAGTCATAGTCTGTTACACGAAAAATTCGGTGTTTCACTCTTCAATACGTTTAATTTATTGGGACATATAAAAAGCTTTATAAGCTTTGTATGTTTCATAAACATCCACTTTGCTTGATACTTCAAATGGAGAATGCATACCAAGTAAAGCTGTTCCAATGTCAATAACATCCATCCCATATTCAGCTAAAAATTTTGCAACAGTACCGCCGCCGCCTTCATCAATTTTACCAAGTTCACCTGTTTGCCATACTACATTATTTTTATTTAAAATATTTCTTATCCATCCCATAAACTCAGCATGAGCATCATTGGCACTGTATTTGCCCCCTGAACCGGTAAATTTGGTAACACAAACACCGTATCCTATGATTGCAGCATTTTGATTTTCATGAACTTCCTGATAAACAGGGTTAACCGCACCATTTACATCAGCAGATACGGCTTTTGAATTGAACAAAACTTCTTTTAATAAAAATTCTGAAGCCTTGTCTGAAATTTTCTCCAATATTTTGGAAACAACATATTCCAAAAATTTTGCCTTTGCACCTGTATTTCCGTCACTACCAATCTCTTCTTTGTCAGCAAACAGAGCAACAATGGTATCATCACTGTTTAGAGAATCAAAAAAAGCTTCAAGAGAAGTAAAAGCACAAACTCTGTCGTCCTGGCCATATGCACCTATATAACTTCTGTCTATACCAACATCCTTTGCTTTAAATGACGGAACAATCTCCACTTCAGCAGACAGAAAATCTTCTTCAACTAAATTGTATTTATCATTTAAAATTTTTAAAACATTTAATTTTATTGCTTCTTTAATCTCTTCATCCTCCTGTATAAGAGGAATACCTCCAAACATTACAACTAATTTCTCGCCTGGAATAGCTTCGAAAACCTTTTTTTCTCCTTGAATCTTTCTAGAAAGATGAGGAAGAAGATCCGCAATTGTAAATACAGGGTCGTTCTCATCTTCACCAATGATTATTTCCAACTTTTCTCCATTTTCTTTAATAAAAGTTCCATACAAACTTAAAGGAATACTTACCCAATGATACTTTTTAATCCCACCGTAATAATGTGTCCTTAAAAGTCCCACTCCTGCATCTTCAAATAAAGGATTCTGCTTTAAATCAAGTCTTGGAGAATCAATATGCGAAACAATAAACTTTATACCATTTTCAATGTTATTTTTACCTAATTTTACAAGAGCCAAACTTTTATTTCTGTTTGAAATTATAAATTTATTTTCCCCTTCCCTATAATCTGAAAATCCTTGCTCTTTTGCTTTTTCTAAAATAAAATCATAGGCTCTTCTCTCTGTTTTTGCAAAATTTAAAAACTTTTTATATTTTTCAGTAAATTTAAATATATTCTCAATGTTGTCTTTGTTAAATTCCCATGCTGATTTTTTTGTTATCTTTAATTTCTTTTCCAATCCTTTTATATCCATTCCTACCCCCTCTTTTTTTAAATTTTCTATCAGATACACATTAAATTGTCAATTTTAACATTAAACAAAGAATTCAGTAAAAATATAATCACTTACTAAAAATCCTTTTTCAGTTAAAAAAATGTCACCATTATTAATTTCCAAAAAACCTGATTTTTTAAATTTTTCCACTTTTTCTCCAAATATTTCCATAAAATCCAAACCAAACTTTAATCTAAAATTATTCAAATTTATTCCACTTTTTTTCCTTAAATTTAAAAAAACATATTCATTCTGCATTTTTTCTTTTGTAACTATTTCTTCATATTCCACAGGCATTTTATATTTTTTTAAACTTTCAGTGTAATCCAATACATTTGCCAGATTACTCCACCTTCTGTTATTATAAAAAGAATGTGCACCAGCTCCAAAGCCCAGATAATTTTTATAATTCCAATAATTCATATTATGTTTTGAGTTGTATCCTTTAAAGCAATAATTTGAAATTTCATAATGAATATAATTATTTTCTCTTAAATATTGACTTATATACATAAACATCTCTGAATAAAGCTTTTCATCTAATTCTTTCAAATGCTGCTTATAAAATATGCTCCCCTTTTCAATACTTAAACCATAAATTGCAATATGAGGAATTTTGTAATTTTTAACAATAGATAAATCTTGTGTCAAAATGTCCATACTTTGTCCCGGTACAGCAAAAATCAGGTCAATACTTAAATTATCAAAAAATCTCTTAGCAATTTCAATAGTTGAAACAGCATCATATCTATTATGAGCTCTTCCTAAAAATTTTAAAATATCGTTATTAAAACTCTGTACTCCTATACTGAGTCTTTTAATACCTATTTTTTTAAGGGATTCTAATTTTTCAGCATTTAAAGTAGCAGGATTTGCTTCTAAAGTAATTTCCTCTGAATTTTTTAAATTAAATTGTGACAGTGCACTTAAAATTTGCTTAAAATATTCAGGTTGGATAATTGAAGGGGTACCTCCACCAAAATAGATTGTTTTAATTACTGAATTCTGTAAAATTTTTGAATATAATTCTACTTCCTTTAAAATCGAATCAAAATAAACTTCTAATATATTTTTTGAAAATCTGCCTATTGGATAAGAGTTAAAAGAGCAGTAATGACATTTTGTCAAACAAAATGGGATATGAAAATATATTCCCAATTCTCTGTTTTGCATTTCATTCAATCTGACTTTTCATTTGTTCTAACTGTTCAATAACTTTTTGCAATTTATCTATTTCCTCGTCTATTTCACCCGCCTGATTCTGTCTCTTATAAATGGCTTTTTCAACTGCTCCTTTGGTAGCATTAATAACCTCCTCCATTTGCCTGTCAAAATCAAAATTAAACTCTCTGAAAGTATCCTGAATACCCTGAAAAATTGACCATCTTAAATTTTCTATGTTAGAATTGAGTAACATGTCAAGCTTACCTAAATATCTGTTTAATAATTTTTTCTTCAACTTGTTTTTCGGAATAAAAGTATCAACTACAGTATTGGATATGGCTGTAAGAGTTGTATCCCATCTATTTACAACCCAGTAAGGTTTGATTCTCATTTTCAACCCTTTATCTCCCTGCAATGGAGTATAAGGAATATCCATTAATTTCATGGCGTTTTTTCTAATTGTCTCAATAACTTCCATTGCTTTATCCTCATGCGCAGTTAAAATTTCCGATGCTCTTTTATTAAAATTCCTTGAGAAAATACCAAATTCCTTCTCAAAATATGGAGGAATCGCCTTCTTAATGTAGGCATCTACTTTAATTTTTATTTCAGCTGGTTCATTTGATTCGCAAATTTCTATTACATTTTTTTTAAAATAATCAAATGCCTTTTCTTTTAATTTATCTGCTTCTGTATCAAGAAAGTTTTCAACACGCTTCATATCACCTTTCAGAATATCACCGACATATATCTTCTGCTCTTTTGCTTTATTAATCTCATCTTGCAGAATTTTAATTTTTTCTTCCAATTCTTCAAGTGGTGACTGATAAGATTTTATTAATATTTTAAGCTGCATTAGAATATTTCCTATAACATCAGCAACTTTTATGGATATAGCTTGTTTTAATGCTTCACCTTTTTCTTTTTCCATAAACTCCCAAATATTGTTTTCCAAAAAAGAAATGTTACTTTCTTTAAAAAGATTTTTATCATCTTTTATTTTAGAATTAATTGCTTTTTTAGCTGAAACCGGGAAAACTTCAACATCATTATCTAATTTTAATTCTTTTTTGATTACGCTTTTCAAAAAATTGATACTTGTATCAATCTCATCATCATCAAGATAATCTATTTTGTTCAAAACAAAAAATATTTTAGGCACATTCAAGAATATGGATTTAAGGAAATCAAGTTCTACCTCTGTAATAGGCGGGTCAGAAGATGTAACAAAAAGCACTGCATCACATTGAGGGAGAAAATTAATAGTCATTTCAGTATTATGTTTATAAGTGGAACCAATACCAGGAGTATCAATAAGAACCAAACCTTTTTTTAATAGTTCTGAAGGATAGTGAATTTCAACATGAGAAACACCAAGTTTGTTTTCAGGATTACCTGATTCTGTAACATATTTATCCAAAAATATTTTAAGTTCGCCGATATCTCCTTTGAAAATCTCTTCTTTACTTGTTTTTGCTAAAAAGCAGACTTTAACAAAAAGAGAAGGATTATAATATATAAAAGTAGGAATGGCTGTTAAAGGCAAAACAGCAGTAGGCATTAATTTGGTGCCAAGCAAAGAATTAACAAGTGTGCTTTTACCTCTTTTAAATTGGCCTAAAACAGCAAGATGAAATTTTCCTTCTTTTAATCTTTGATTTAATTCTGTCAATTTTTCTTTGAAATGAAACAGATTTAAATTTTCAAAAGAAGTAATTTCTATTGATTTATTGAGAGTCTCCTCTAAATTGTTCTTCCCCATTTAATCCCCCTTCAAACTCTTTTCATACAGGAGTCATTAGCCAAAATTAAGGCAGTTACAGGGAGACCCCATTCCCGGCTGGATAATATTGATATAAAATAAATATATAAAAAAAGCAATAAAATATTGATT
>CAZBLP010000016.1:0-33339 GCA_964492825.1 uncultured bacterium | reverse complement strand
TTGGGGTAAATTAAAACATTATTATATAAAAATCAAGTTAAATTTTTTTTTTTTTCAATTTATTTAAAACTTAATAGCTTTTATATTTAGAAAATTATTAAAATATATATTTTTTTTACAAATTATCTTATTAATTCATTATGCATAAAATAACAATAAAGCAGTTCAACCTAACATTATTAAGCTAATTCTATTAATCTGTCATTTATTTCTTCAATTAATTTTTCACCTGCTGCAACTGAAATTATATTATTCTTAATTGCTTCATTAACAGCATCTTTTTCTTTTAACAAAAGTCTTTTTAAAGAAGAAGTATATTCATAACTGCTCACTAAATCGTTTTTAACCAATTCCTCTATCCGTTCTTGTGAATTCTTCATATTTTCTTTAATATCTTCAAGCAAAAGGTTATAAACTTTTTTGGAAATAAGACCATCTTCAAACATTGAAACTAATTCTTTAAAATAATCTTTAAAAGCAATATACCTCCCTTTCTCATACTCATATTCGTCAAGATTTTTATCTTTCCCTCCTATTTTCAAAATACTTAATAAACCTTTAATTGAAAGCCCTTGAACTATCAAAGAAAAAGCAACTACTCCAAAAGTCATTACAAGAATTATTTCTCTGTATTGGTAATCTTTGGGTACAGCAAGTGCAAGAGCCATTGCAAGAGCACCTCTAATCCCACCCCAAATTGATACAAATTGCCATTTGAAAGATATTTTTTTATCAATTCTGTTAATTGCTGGAGTCAAAATCAATATTGATACAGTTCTACCTATAAGCACTGCAACAATTGCTGCAATTATATATGGCATATATTTTATTAAATAAGCTGAATTTACTTCCAAGCCAATTATAAAAAACACTACAGAGTTAATGATAAATGCAATATATTCCCAAAAATCTTTCACTGAAACCCTTGTTGTAGGTGACATCCCTATTTTACTGCCGTAATTTCCAACCATAAGCCCTGAACATATAACTGAGATAACACCAGAAACTTCAAAATGCTCTGCAACCATAAAAGCAAGATATGCAAGTATTGTTGTAAGAGTAATTTCAATTAAATGGTCATCAACAAGTGCTGTAATTCTTGAAAAAGTCAATCCTAAAATAGTACCAATTAAAGCTCCTCCAAAAGCAACTGCAACAAATTCTTTTAATCCGTGAACCAATGTAAATTCCGAATTTCCTGTAGCTGCTGATAAAATAATTCCAAATACAACTACTGAAATACCGTCATTAAATAAACTTTCACCTTCTATAACCAACGATAATCTTTTAGGGACCCCTAACTCCTTAAAAATAGCCAATACCGATATAGGGTCAGTTGAAGATATTACACTGCCAAACAGAAAAAAAGCAATTAATGGTATGTTATAATTAAATGAAAATGATTTAAAAATATAACTTAACACAAAACCTGTGGTAAAAATTGCAATTAAAACACCAATAACAGCATAGGTTAAAATAGGCTTGATATTTTCTTTTAACTCATCAAAATTCAAATTAAAAGCTGCTTCAAATAAAAGAGGAGGCAGCAAAATATGAAAAATAAGATTGGGAGTTAACCTAATATCTGGGAATGCTTTAAAAAAACTAAGAATTATACCTGCAAAAATTAATGCTATGGTGTAAGGCAACTTAAGATATCTTATAACCATTGCAACAGAAGTAATTGCCATTAAAAGAAAAATTATTTCCATTTCTAATGATAATCCCATTAAACATTCTCCTATTTTAGTCCAATATCTAATATAATCTAAAGATGTCTCTTGGAATTCTGTTCTTCTCCAGAATCAATCCTATATAAAATGCTATAGTTTCTTAAGATTAACAACTACTGATAATTTTGTTAACAAAAATGCAAATTAACTGCAAAGTATTTCTTTAAGAATTTTGTCTCTCTTACTGTTAGGATAAAATACAATTGTGTAATGATTGGTATTTTCAAAATTTATTACTTTGGCATTTGGAATTTTTGCAAGCATTTCTTTTAAAACATTTTCAGGTAAAAGAAGGTCATCATCAGAAAGCATTCCTTTGGTTGCCCTTAAAATATAAACAGGGCATGGTATTTTATGGTAAAATTCGGAAATATCAATTTTTTTCAAATTCTCAATCTCTTCTATAATTGTTTCTGGTAAAACTCTTGATTTAACTTTTCCATCTGGATATTCAATAAGCTCATACTTGTAATAGTCAGCCATAGGCTCATACCATGGGTATAAAAAAGGAGCTTTTTTCATATATTCTAAATATTCGTCAAATGAATCAAATATTTTATTTAATCTGTCAAGAGAAGGTTTAATACCATCAAAAACTTTATTTGACTGCTCTTGGGATAATTTTCCACCACCGTCAAACAAAATTAATTTATCAATATATTCAGGGAATTTGACAGAAAAAACTATTGCAATATATGCACCTAAAGAGTGCCCCATAACAGATATTTTTTTTATTCCCAATTTGTCAAAAATTTTTTTTATATCATTTGCATGATTTTCAAGACTATAACCGCCTGGTGCATCGGAGTGTCCTCTTCCACGAATATCCATTGCAATAAAATCAATATTATCAGCCAATTGCGCAGAGATAGTATTCCATACTTTACTGTTTGAAGATATGCCATGAATGCAAAATACCTGTTTTTTATTAGAATCTTTTTCCCAAATAGATAATTGTATATTAAAATTGCCTATTTTAATCTTTTTTGAAATTAGCTTCACTTTCACTCCGTAGAAATTTATTTAATAACTTAAACTACTACTGCAAACAACCAGGATATAACAAAAACAAACAAAACTACCGTCTTGTAAACATTGTCATTAAATTTATCAAAAAAATCCTTCTTTTTTTTATACAGCATTAATACTACAATTCCGCTGAAAAATCCAGAAATATGTGCTGCCATATCTACATTTTTTCCCATGCCTGTAATGCTTAAAAGGGCAATACCAGCAGCAAAAGGCAAATATTTTTTTACAAAAAAAGTTTCCTCTTTATTAATTGTAAAATTAATAAATGAAAGCATACCTATAACAGCAAAAACTGATGTGGAAAATCCAATGGAAGTGTGATATGCTTGATAAATATAATCTGAAAAAACATTACCTGTAAATCCCGCAAGCAGAATAAAAAACCATGTCTTTCCATCTTTCAAGATTTTCACAACAGGCTTTATTAAGATTAGAAAAAATAAAATATTTGAACAAATATGTAGTATGTCATTATGAAGCGTTAGTGAAGTTAATGCTCTATAAAATTCTCCATTTATGACCTTATTAGCGTCATTTCCGCCTATTCTTACCCAATAATTGAAATTAGTTGATTTTGTAAAAAAATAAAATACAAATAATCCGAATATTAGAAAATAACTAAACAATATGTTTACCGGAGTATCTTTACTTGTATCAATTTCTTTAATCTCTTCAGCAAGATATTCATTTAAATTTTTATATACAAAATCAATATCTTCAGATTTTAAGTATATGGTTTTTTTTTCAATTTCACAATTAATGTTTAAAGCTGCAAAAAGTAACTCAATTTCCTGCAAAAAACCATTATCCAATACTGTTAAAAATGGATTTAATATTCTCATAATATGGCGAAGAAATTATTCCTTTTTCTGTAATTATACCTGTGATATTTTCATTAGGAGTTACATCAAACGCAGGATTATAGGTAGCTATATTGAGAGGGGCAATAGCTTCAGATTTTATATTGGTAATCTCTATACCGTCTCTTTCTTCTATTGGAATTCCACTACCTGTTTCTATGCTAAGGTCAAATGTCGATAACGGTGCTGCTATATAAAAAGGTATATTGTTCTCTTTTGCAAGCACACTCAATGAATACGTGCCTATTTTATTTGCTGTATCACCATTTGCTGCAATTCTATCTGCACCAACAATAACAATGTCAACTTTCCGTTGTTTCATTAGAAATCCTGCCATATTGTCGCAAATTAATGTTGCATCAATTCCTTCTTTAACCATTTCCCAGGCTGTTAGCCTTGCTCCTTGAAGCAACGGCCTTGTCTCGTCAATAAATATATGAATTTTTTTACCATTGTAAAAAGCAGCTCTTATTACACCAAGTGCTGTACCGAATCCTGCTGTAGCCAATGCCCCTGCATTACAATGGGTAAGTATATTTGAGTTATCGGGAATAACTTTTTCACCAAAAGCACCTATACTTTTATTTGTTTCTATATCTTCCTGATAAATTTTCATTGCTTCTTTTTTGAAAAATTTTTTCATTTCGTCAAGATTTTTTTCTTTAATCCTTTCAAAAAGGGTTTTCATTCTATCTATTGCCCAGAAAAGATTAACAGCAGTTGGACGTGAATTTGCAAACTCTTCACATACTTTATAAAATTTTTCTAAAATTATGCTTTTATCATCTGACATATTAACAAAAAGAGAAATACCAAAAGCTGCTGCAACACCTATTGCAGGTGCTCCTCTAATAATCATATTTTTAATAGCAAAAATTACATCTGTATAATTTCTACATTCAAAATACTCTTCCTTTAACGGCAGCTTTCTCTGATCTATCATTAGAATTAAATTATCTTCATATTTTATAGTATATCCCATATTGCCTCCTTTTAATATTGATTTAAAGTAAAATTTATACTATACTACAATATCTAAAAAATCAACAGTGAGATTAATTAATAGAATAAATAATTTAGGAGCTATAAGTGAGAAAATTAATAATAATTATTGTAATAATAATTATTTTAATAATCAGCGGTAGTTATTTTATATTGTTTACACAACCAGGAAATAATATCCTGAGACCTATTATTCAAAGTAAAATAGCAAGTAAAACCGGCGTCAACATCAAAATCACCCAATTTACTTTAAGGACTTCCTATCTTACCATGAAACTTAACGGATTAGATGCTTTTAAAACTAATGCAAATATAAAGTTTTCTCTTTTAGGTGGTGATATAAACGGTAAAATCAGTAATAAAATAACTGATTTTTCAAAATTGGAAAAATTTACCAAAAGAAAATTAAATGGAAAATGTGATATTGATATTACCTTATCAGGCAACTATAAAAATAATCTTACAATCAATATTTTTTCCAATATATTTCATGGTATATCTAAGATAAAAATAATAAAAAAAGAAAATAAAATAGACACCCTTTTCTATCAATTAAAAAATCTGAAAATTTCTGAAATTTTAAAATTTCTTAACCTACATCTTTATGCAGTTGGATTTATAGACTCATACGGAGATTTTCAATTTAGCAATAATAAAGGCAATGGAAAAACTCTATTTACAGGAAACCTTCTTTCAAAAAACATTTATAAAGATTTTCAAATTAATATTCCTCATACTAAATTTAATGGTGAAATATTAAATAATTTTAAAAATCAAATAATTTATACAACAGCAAATATTTATTCAAATTTAGCAAATATCTTTTTGAAAAAAACTCTTTTTTATCTAAAAAATAACTCCTTAACATCACAATATTTTATAGATATACCTCAACTAAACGTTTTTAATGATTTAGCGCAGCAGAAATTAAACGGTTTTGCCAAAATTAACGGACAACTTAAATTTGATAAAAGAATATTTACCAAAGGCACTATTAAAATTAATAACAATACCTTAAAATATACTTTTAATGAACCTAATCTCAACATATTTTCAAAAAGTTTTGATTCTATAGATATTCTTAAAACTTTATCTTACCCTCCTATATTTAAAACTCTTGCAAATGTTAATTTGGACTACAATATCATAAGCAAAAAAGGGGTATTGAATATTAACTTTGATAAAGGACTTTTTGGCAATACAAATCTTTTCAGAACAATTAAGAAATTTACAGGAGTAGATATTACAATTGAGGTTTATAGAAATGGTTTTCTCAAAACATTAATAAATGATAAATTATATAAAACTGACTTTGATTTAAAAAGCAAGAAAACAAAGTTTTCAAGTAAAAATCTTCTTGTTGATTTAAATAAAAAAACTATTAATGGTAAAATAGATGCAGACATACTTGGAGCAATAATTCATATAATACTTTCAGGTAATTTAAATAACCCTGATATAAAAACCGATATTAGAGATATTTTCAAAAATCAATTACTAAATACCAATAATTTAAAACAAAATACTGAATTTATACAAAAACAATTAGATAAGAAAAAAAAGGAAATAAAAAATATAAAAAAACAATTCAAAGGGATATTAAACAATTTTAAATAGAATTATGAAGAGAATTATCTTTCCTCTTGATGTATCAGATACAAAAGAGGCTGAACATTTTATAAAACTGCTTAACTCTGAAGTTGAGATTTTTAAAATAGGTTTAGAGCTCTTTTATAAAACTGGCATTAATTGGGTTGAAAATATCAAAAAGAAATATGATATTAAAATTTTTTTGGATCTTAAACTGCATGATATTCCAAATACAGTATATCGGGCTGTTAAAAACTTACTTTACTTAAAACCAATTTTTATTACTGTTCATCTTGATGAGTACAAAAAATTTTATCAATATGTTGTTGAACCATCTGGATTTAACGATTTTTTAGTAGTATCATTCCTCACATCTTTAAGTGAAGAGGATTTGAAAAATCTAACAAATAATCGTAACATAACAATAAAAGATTTTATTTTAAAAAAAGCTGAATTCGCATACAAATCGAAATGTGCAGGAATAGTATGCTCTGCTCAGGAAGCAAAATATGTAAAAGAAAAATTTGGAGATTCTTTAAAAATAATTACACCAGGCATACGGCTTAAAGATGGCAAACTATCAAAAGATGACCAGGAAAGGGTTGTAACACCAGTTGATGCAATAAAAAACGGCTCTGATTATCTGGTAATAGGCCGTCCAATTAGAACAGCAGAAAATCCTTTAGAAATTTGTAAAAAAATTAATCAAGACATAAATAAAATTCTACAAAACTAAAACATTGAAAAATTAAAGCTATTGTCATCTTTAATTTCTAATTAACCAAGAGTAATTCCTCTTTTTGATTCTCCTAGTATAAAATTAATAATCTCTTTTGCATCATCTGAATTATAAAAATCTCTTTTTGCAATTTCAATGGCATCAGAAAATTTATACTTCTTTTTAAATAAAATATGATACAATTTTTTAATTACATCAATTCTTTGTTTTGAAAAACCGTTTCTTTCCAATCCCACAACATTCGGGCCAAATAATTTTGCTCTTGCTCCTGAAGCAAGCATATATGGTGGTATATCTTTAACTACTCCGGTTTTTCCTGCAATCATTGAATATTTACCAATCCTTGAAAATTGATGTACAGCACTCAGGCCTCCTATTATAGCATTATCATCCACAAAAATATGACCTGCAAGAGTAGCGTTATTTGCCAAAATAACATTATTTTTTACAATACAATCATGTGCAACATGACAATATGCCATAAAAAAATTGTTGTTTCCTATTTCTGTGCATCCACGGCCATTAACAGTACCTCTATTAATTGTAACAAACTCTCTGAAAATATTATTATTACCTATTACAAGTTTAGTAGGTTCTCCTGCATATTTTAAATCTTGTGGCGGTGTACCTATTGATGCAAATTGGAAAATATTATTGTTCTCTCCTATTTCAGTTGGACCTTCTATTACAGCATGAGAAGATATTTTTGTCCCTTTTTTAATTTTAACATCACCTTTAATAACAACATACGAATCTATAACAACATCATTATCAATCTCCACAGTTTTATCAATAACAGCTGTTGGGTGAATCAACATATAATATTCCTCCTTTATTTTGCGTCAGCAATTGTTGCTGTTAATACAGCTTCCGTAACTATTTTATTATCCACATAAGCAACACAATCAACCTTCCAAACAGGTCCCTTATGTTTAACATTTTTACCTTCCAAAATTAGCACATCTCCCGGCACAACTGGTGTTCTAAATCTACATTTATCAATACCGGCAAAATAAACCACTTTATTGTCCAGTATAATATTATCTGTTTTTATAGCCAAAATTCCTGCTGTTTGAGCCATTGCTTCCACAATCAATACTCCCGGCATAACAGGAATGCCAGGAAAATGCCCCATAAAAAACGGCTCATTATAAGTAACATTTTTTACTGCTTTTATATATTTTCCAAGTTTTAATTCTAAAATTTTATCAACAAGCAAAAAAGGGTATCTGTGAGGTAAAAGTTTTAAGATTTCATTAATTTTTATCATTTTTATCTCCTATTAATTTTTCTAACTTTCTAACCCTTTTTATTAAATTAGGAAGCTCTTTATATGTTATAGCCCATTTCAACCATTTCGAATGTTCAATTGCCGGAGAGCCTGATATAACCTGATTATCAGAGACCGACTTACCAATACCGCTTTGGGCTCCAACCATAACATTATTCCCTATCTTTAAATGTCCTGCAACACCAACCTGTCCTGCTAAAATAACATTTTTGCCAATCTTAGAACTCCCTGAAATGCCAACTTGAGCTACAATTGCAGAATTTTCACCTATTTCAACGTTGTGTGCTATTTGAACCAGGTTGTCTATTTTAGTGCCCTTTTTTATAATAGTGGAATTTAAAGCTCCTCTGTCAATTGTACAACCAGCACCAATTTCAACATTATCTTCTATAACTACATTTCCAATTTGTGGAATTTTAAAATATTTCTCTCCATCTTTAGCATAACCAAAACCGTCACTGCCAATAACAGTACCACTGTGGATAGTTACATTGTCTCCGATTTTTGTATTATAATAAATAGAAACATTGGAAAATATTGTGCAGTTATCACCTATTATCGAATCTTTGCCAATAAAAACATGTGGATAAATAACAACATCTTCTCCAATCGAAACATTTTCATCTATAAACACAAAAGGATAAATAGTAACTTTATCTATATTTTTAAAATTCACATTTTTAGCAACATTGACCTTTTCATCAATTCCTTTATACTCAATATTACTTTGGGTAAAAAATGTCAGAATCTTTGCATAAGCCAAATAAGGATTATCAGTTACCAACTGAACAATATTGGCATTTTCCATATACTTATCTAAAATTACTGCTGTTGCTTTGGTTGTGTTTAAATATTTAAAATATTTTTTATTAGCAATAAATGTTAAATCACCTTCTTGAGCTGATTCAACAGTTGATAGATTTGAAACTTTAGCTTCTAAGTCCCCATAAACTTTAGCATCAATCAGATCTGCCAAAAATTTAACTGAAACTTCCATAGATATTCCTATTTTTTATTTTTTAAATAATATTCATTAAAAGCTTTAAGTATTTCATCTGTAATATCAATAGATTTGTCATTATAGACAACTCCGCCTTCCTGTTTTTCTATAACTATTGAAAAGTTATTTTTCTTAGCAAAATCTCTTGCAACGTATAAAATATCATGAACAAGTTTCTGAGTTTTTTCACGATAAATAGTTTTAAGTTCAGCCTCAGAATCATTGGCATAAAGTTTTAAATCTCTTAGTTTCTTCTGATAATCCTTCTCTTTTGCATCTTTAGCTTCTTGAGAAAGCATCATTGACTTTTTTTGTAAATCATCTCTCATCTGTTTTAAAGCATTTTCTCTTTTTTTTATTTCTGCTGTATAATATTCCTTTTTTTTATTTAAATCATTTTTAATATCCATTCCAGCAGTTGATTTTACCATAACAATTTGCATATCAAAAACACCTATTTTATTTGATGCAAATGATAATGTTACACAAACTAAAACAAAAAATAATACATAACCTACTAACTTACCTCTCATAATTTCATCCTCCTTATATTTTTATCTAAAATATTCAAAAAATTAAAACATTGTACCCATAGAGAATCCCCAAACGCTTGATTTTTCATCTGATTTTGGTGATAAGTTAATGCCATATTCAATTCTAATCAAACCAAAAGGAGATCTCCAGCTTAATCCTGCACCTATACTTTTTCTCAAATCAAGGCTGATTGATTCATCATTATCAAATGCTCTACCTGCATCAAAAAATATATCGCCATTAATCCCTATTTCCTCTATAAGAGGAAATCTTATTTCCGTATTGGTTATAATTTCTTTTGTCCCACCTTTAACATCACCGCTTTCATCACGGGGACCTGCTTTGCCATATTTAAATCCTCTTAATGTTTTTAAACCACCAACATAGAATCTCTCCCAAGCTGGAATTTCTCTATTACCAAGTTTGCCTATGTAACCAACTCTTACTCTGAAATCAAATACCCATCTTTTTCTTCTATTTAGAGGGTGAAACCATGTACTTTCAAGAATTATTTTATAATAATCTTCTTCTCCGCCTAAAAACGATGCACTAAGCTCTGTATATAATCTTTGTTTGACACCTGAAAGAGGATAGTAAAAGTCATCTCTGCTATCTTTGGTAATAGAAAAACTTACTGTTGCAACTTTTGTTTTACCTTCCTCATCTTTGATATAATCTGCTGCGTCATAATCAACATTGTAAACCTTTACAGATTCATAATAATAGCTTGCGTCCCATCTTGTATAATCTGATATTCTTCTACCAAAAGAAAACCCGAGTCCTTTTTTTAATGTGTCGTAATTATCATATTCGTAATCAAGCTCATACATGGAAAAACCAAAACTAACATTTGTGTCTAAAATAGCAGGGTCAGTAAAACTAATGTTATATCTCTGAGAAATACCGCTTAAAGCAGCATCAAGTTTTAATTTGTATCCCTTGCCAAAAAGATTGTTTTGAGAAATCTGACCTGTTAAAATAAAAGATTCAGCAGAGCTGTAACCACCTCCAAAACTTAATGAACCTGTTGGAGTTTCTTTAACTTTTACATGAACATCTATTGAATCATCACTAACTTTCTCTGTTTTTATATCAACCTCACTAAAATATCCTGTTCTTTTTAAATTCCCCCTACTTCTTTTAAGACCTGTTGAACTATATTTTTCCTGTTCGTAAACTCTTAATTCTCTTCTAATAACTTTATCTCTTGTAATGGTATTGCCTTCAATAAAAATTTCTCTAAATTTGTAGAGTTTTCCCCTGTCTATTATAAAATTCAAATCAACTGTTAATGTTTTGTCATCTACCAAAGTTTTTGGCGAAACATCTGCAAACGCATATCCCATATCAGCATATTCATCTGTAAGTTTTCCTATATCTTTATGAATATAAAGGTTGTTAAAATAATCAGATGGTTGACATTTTAATTTTTTAAGAAGTTTTTTTATTAACTCTGGAGAGCCTTTTGGGTCAGTAATTTCAACTTTTTCAAATTTATATCGTTTTCCTTCTTCAAGAGTGAAAGTAATATCCAGATATTTGCCTTTATCTTTTACTTTAATAACAGGCTCAAAAACTTTAACCCTCACAAAACCATAAGTGTGGTATAGATTTTCTATTCTTTTGACATCTTTATCCAATTCAGATTTTTTGAGATATCCTGTGCCGGTAATCCATGATATTAAAAAATTATAAGGTTTTGTATAAATAGCTTTTTTAACCCGTCTGGAGCTTAAAAAACTATTACCTTTTATATAAACATGGTCTATTTTAGATTTTATACCTTCTATAATTTTAAAAGTCACAACGACTTTATGATTAACAGGCTTTGATATTTTATAACTAACCTTTACACCATAGAAACCTTTTTCTTGATAAACATCTACTATTTTTTCTACATCTTTCTTTATTTTTTCCTCATTAATAATAGTAAAAGGCTTTGTTATTAATTCTTTGGTAACCTCACTTTTTTTGAGTTTTTTAATCCCTTCAAATCTAACCAATTTAATATACGGTTTCTCAACAACTATAAAAGATAGCTCTATCCCCTTTTCAAGTTTATTATAGTTTACAATTACATTTTCAAAATATCCCATTCTGTAGATTGATTTAACATCTTCCTTTACTTTTTCAGGAGAAAAAACATCACCTATTTTGGATTTTATGAAAGGCATTATTGCAGCTTTCTCGATTTTCTCGTTTCCCAAAATATTAATTTTAAATATTCTATTATTTTCAGCAAAAACATTATTAATAAAAACAAAAAAAATAAGGATAACGCTGAAATTAACAAATTTCTTTTTTAACATATCCATCTTCTAATATAATCTTCCTTTGAAATCTGTCAGATAATTCTTTGTTATGTGTAACAACAACTATTGTCATCCCTGTCTCTTCATAAATATCGTCTAATAAATCAAAAGTCTGTTGTGATGTTTGAGAATCAAGATTGCCTGTAGGTTCGTCAGTAAGTAGTATTTCAGGGTTATTAATCAACGCTCTTGCTATTGATAATCTTTGTTGTTCTCCTCCTGACAATTCTGAAGGTTTATGCAATTTTCTGTTTTTTAGGCCTAATTTATCCAATAAAAAATTGGCTCTTTCAATTACTTCTTTTTTCCTGATTTTATTTACAAGAGATGGGAGGATAACATTTTCCAATGCTGTAAATTCATTTATTAAATAATGGAATTGAAAAACAAAGCCTATATTATCACCTCTGAGATGGGCTAATTGATTTTCTGATAAATTAGTTATATCAATATTTTTAAAAAAAATATTTCCTTTGGTAGGATATTCTAATGTGCCCATAATATGAAGTAGCGTGGTCTTACCTGCTCCAGATTTACCAACAATTGCTATTTTATCTCCTTTATATATTTTTAAGTTTATATTTTTTAAAACATTTATGTTTTGAGAGTTTTTTTTAAAAGTTTTATATAAGTTTTTTGTCTCTATTAATGGCTCCAAAACTATACTAACCCTTTTTTGGAAGATATTCTTTTTAATTCGAGCAACTTAGAGAAAGTATCTGAAGTTCTCTGATGGATGTATTCCTTTAAAATATCCAAGACTTCGGGATATTTAGTAACTATTGTATCAACATCCTCTTTTTTCAGCTCCATTAATTCCACATCAGTTTCAGCTATAATATCTGCTGTTCTCTTTTGGCCTGTAATCAAACCGATCTCACCAAAAAAATCACTTGGACCTAACTGAGCAAGCTCTTTTCCATCTTTTACTACTTTCACATTTCCAGATTTGATAATATACATTGCATCACTTGCATCTCCCTCTTTAATAATGGTTTTTCCTGAAGAAATTTTTTTCAAATTAAAATTTTTCACCAGTTCTTTTCTTACATTGCCATCTAACGGATAAAAAACAGGGGTTGTTGCGACAATTAAGTCTAAAATTCTGTCTTTATAAAATTTTATTAATGTATCTTCTATATTTTTATGTTTTTTAATTAATCTATCCATTTGCTCCTTTTTTAGCTCTATAATAATTGAATCATCAACTGAATCAGCTGAAGCTCTTCTTATTTTGTTGCCAAAAAAACCCATTTCACCAAAAAAATCACCTTTGGTCAGATAACTTAATTCTATAATTTTTCCAATATCATCATTATAATAAATCTTAACTGAACCTTGCAATATTATGAATATTGAGTCTCCTTCTTCACCTTGCTTTATAACTGACTCACCAGATAAAACTTTTTTTATTTTAACATTATCAGACAGCTCATCTATATCAGCATCATTAAGTTCCTTAAATAAATCTACATTTTTTAAAACCTCTCTTAAATCGCTTTCATGAAATTTTTCAGTTGACATTAATTTGTTGGTAGGTTTTTTATTGGAAATTATCTCTTCTATATTATCCCACTTTGAATCAATACTGTAAATCAATTTTAAAATTGCATAGGAACTATGATTTTTCCCAACAAGTTGAAGTTTCTCAGATGCTATTTTATAATTTTCAAGTGCTTTTTGTTTCTTCTTTTTCCTAAGGTAGAGATCCGCCAATCTGAGCCTTGCATGAATATCATCTGGATCAAGTTTTAATTTAGCCAAATAATCTTTTTCATTTTTCAATTTAAAGCCGTAATTGTTTTTAATCATCATTCATACCTCAATATTTCTGATGGTTTAAGTTTTGCTGCCTGCCAAGCAGGATAGATCGTAGCCAAAAAGCAAATAAATATTGATGCAAAAACTATTATGATTATTTTTAACATATTTATTTCAACAGGTAAAGTAGAAATATAATATACATCTTTTGGTAAAGAAATAAATTTATACTTTTTTAATAAAAAACATGCCAATAAACCTAATAAAGTACCTATAAACGTACCAACAACGCCTATTATCATTCCTTCATAAATAAAAATATCCATAATATCTTTACTTTTGGCTCCAATTGTTTTTAATATGGCTATATCCTTGTTTTTTTCCATAACCATCATAATTAAAGTACTTGCAATATTAAATGCTGCAACAAAAATTATTAAAGTTAATATTATAAACATTGTAACCTGTTCTAATTTCAAAGCTGAAAAAAGATTCTTATTCATTTCCATCCAATCCCTGACCCAATAGGGATAACCTAAAGCTACCTTTATTTCTTTTGCTATTTTCTTCACATTATAAATATCATTAACTTTGACTTCAAGTCCTGTAATTTTTTTACCCATATTGAAAAAACTTTGAGCACTGTCCATTGAAATATAAGATAAACTGGAATCATAATCATACATTCCTGTTGTAAAAATTCCACCAACAATAAATTTTTTCATTTTAGGTATCATACCCATTGGAGTAACTCTTCCAAAAGGAGAGACCATATTGACTTTGTCTCCCACGCCTATTCCTAAAATGTTTGCAAGTTCTTTCCCTATTATAATACATTGTGAACTTTTAGATTTTAAACATTTACCGCTGCCATTTATTATTGTTTTAAAAAAAATAGTAACTTTTTGATCATAATTGAAATCAACTCCACGAACAACTATACCTGAAACCGCCCCTTTTGAAGAAAGCATTGCTTGCTTATAAATAAAAGGCGTTACTCCTTTTACTCCTTTGATTTTATAGATTTTTTTTATTAATGGCTCAAACTTTTCAATATTATCTCCGAATTTAAGAACAACAATATCTGAATTAACACCTAAAATTTTATTTCTAAGCTGGCTTTCAAAGCCATTCATTACTGATATTACTATAATAAGCGTCATTACACCTAAAATTACACCTAAAATCGATATAATTGTAATAAAAGAAATAAATTTCTCTCTTCTTTTTGATTTTAAATATTTTATGGCTGTTGTTAATTTGTAATTTGTTAATAGATTCATATTTGTTTCTCAGGTCTTAAATGTGGAAATAGTATTACATCTCTTATTGATGCCTGATTTGTAAATAGCATAACAAGTCTGTCAATACCAATACCTTCTCCTGCTGTTGGAGGCAATCCATACTCAAGAGCCCTGACATAATCGTCATCCATACTATGAGCTTCTTCATCTCCTTTTTCTTTTTCTTCCAGTTGCTTTAAAAATCTTTCTTTTTGGTCAATAGGATCATTTAATTCACTAAAAGCATTGGCAATTTCTCTGCCATAGATATAAAGCTCAAATCTATCAACCACTTCTGGGTTTTCACTGTTTTTTTTGGCAAGAGGTGATACATCCAAAGGAAATTCAGTAATAAATGTTGGTTGAATTAATTTTTTTTCTGCAACTTCCTCAAATATCTCTGTTAAAATTTTACCTTTAGGCTCTCCTCCTTTTAAATCAATTTCCAATTTTTTTGCATACTTTTTTAGAAAATCTATATCTTCTAGTTTACTTTTGTCATTAATATATCCATCTGAATATTTTACTATTGCTTCTTTAACTGTAAGATGATCCCACGGAGGTGTAAAATCAATTTCCTCATTAAGATATGTAATTTTTAAAGAACCAAATATTTTCTCTGCCAGATAGCTGAATAGTTCTTCTGTAAAAGTCATCAAGTCCAGATAAGTTGCATATGCCATGTAAAACTCAACCATAGTAAACTCAGGATTATGTTGAATGGAAATTCCTTCATTTCTAAAGTTTCTGTTAATTTCATAAACTCTGTCAAATCCTCCAACAACAAGTCTTTTCAAATAAAGTTCAGGTGCTATTCTAAGAAATAATTTCATATTTAAAGCATTATGATATGTTTCAAAAGGCTTTGCTGTAGCACCACCTGCCACAGGATGCATCATAGGAGTTTCAACTTCAACAAAATCTCTGTTATCAAAAAATTCTCTGATTAATTTTATTATTTTATTTCTCATTAGAAAAACATTTTTTACATTTTTATTTATAATAAGGTCAACATATCTTTGTCTGTATCTCTTTTCTTTATCTGTAAGCCCGTGCCATTTTTCAGGCAATGGCCTCAAACTTTTTGTTAAAACTTTAAAATTCTCAACCAAAATTGTAAGTTCGCCTGTCTTTGTTTTAAAAACACTCCCCTCTACACCAATTATATCTCCAATATCTAAAATTTCTTTAAAAAAACTAAACTTGTCTTTTAAAATGCTTTTGTGAAAATACAATTGAATTTTACCTTTAAAATCTTGTAAAACCACAAAAGAAGCTTTTCCAAAATCCCTTATAGCCATAATTCTTCCGGCTAATTTAAATTTTTTAGTTATTTTTTCAAGCTCTTTTTTTGGTGTTTCCGAATATTTTTCTAATATTTCATTGCTATATGAATCTAATTTAAAATCATTCGGATATTGCTCTTCTAATTTATTAAGTTTCTCCAAACGCTGCTTCACTAACTCATTTTCTGCAATCATAACTCCTCCATATTGAAAAATAGTAGGTATTGAAATTATACTATTTTTCTATTAAAATCAAGGAATATTTAAGAATTGAAAGATGATAAATAAAGTAAACACCTACTTTAATACTTACTTCATTAAATAATAATTAAAACCTGAATTGTGTAAGCCTTGTTCTTCATCTACTATTAACTAAAACTATATCTCTATAATATTACCAGCTTCCGCCACCGCCTCCACCACCTCCGCCACCGGAGAATCCGCCTCCGCTTCCGCCGGAAGAACTGCTTCCTGAGGTTACACTACTGCTGATAGATGCGAGGTCTTTATTTAAAGATGAAATAAAATCACTGGTTGAAAAACCTCCAGCATAATAATATCCGCCATACCAGTGAGGTGGAGATATGTTTATATTTTCGAACTTTTTACTCCATTTTTTTTCAAGTCCAAATGCTATTGCATATGGTAAAATTTTACTGAAAATATTAGGATCATCTGCCGCAAGTCTTTCTAATCTGTCTTTTTCCACTTTTTCTATAAATTCTTTAAATCCTAAAATTTCTCTATATAATTGAGAGCCTAAATGCGATTTTTTAGGCATAATAAATGCAAATAAAAAAATTAAAGCACCTGAAATCAAATTTCCAATAAACAAATCCGCATGAACACCTTGATTTATAGCTATGCCAAAAAACAAAAAAAATGGTGCTATCACCATTAAAACCGCCCTGACTTTTTGTGGATTATGAGTATATAGATGCTTTGTATCTGTAATATATTTATACATATAATCTTTAAATCTTTTAGCAGTGCTGTAAAAATATTTCTTTAAATCTTTAAGATCAATATATTCTTCAACTCCACCAAAAATACCGTCAAAAACCATAACTTCATGTTTTTTTAAATCAAATCCAGGTATTTTCAATTTTCTTAAAATAATTTTTTCTTTGTTAAATAAAAATACCTTATCCTCTTGCTTCTCAATTTTTAAATAACCTTTATCAGCAAGTCCGATAATAGTTGCGGTAATATCCTTGTTATCAACCCTATCATCAATTAAAGTGCCTACTTCGGCAGGTGTCAAATCTTCAGGCGGTTCATATCTGACAACAATAGGGCCTTTTTTTTCATCTTTTCCATATTTTGACCAGATAAGAAAAAGTATTATAAAAACTACTATAGGTATAAAATATCCGAAATTATCGCTTAACCACCATATAATTTTCTTGGATATGGGGATTTCATAAAAAAAATTTTTAGGGAATATCAATCTCACTGTTATCCCTTCTCTTGGTTTCAAAGATACATCATTTATTGTCATATCTGATTCGGATATATTATAAATCAATGTTTTCCTTGATCCGTATAAGCCTTTGAACACAAAATACTTCAACCTTTTTATGTCTCCAATTTCAGGAAACTGTATTGAAATATTAGCATGTTTTATAGGCACTTTCCAGCCTGTACCTATTACATTCCAGTAAAATTGGTCATTAACAATGCCGTTATCAATTTTATATACAATCCTATAGTATCTATCTCTAATAAAAGTCCTATTTTTCCTGCCTATTCTTAAAAAAATAAAATTTTTATAATATTTTTTCATATATTTTTCTTTGGAAAAATTTACTCCATTAGAAGAAGCTTCTATTTTTAATATTTTGTTTCTGAATTTCACGCTACCCCATTTATAGGGAATCCATCTGAAAATACCATGCCTATGAGTATGAAAAACCACATGTATATTTTCTTCAAAATATACAGAAGAATCTTTATTAAGAATAACATTTACATTATAATCTTCAATATGAAAATATTCGGCAAACAAACAGGTGGTGAATAAAAAAAGAAATGTAAATATAAGAAAAATTTTTCCCTTCATATAAATTCTCCTTACACTTTTGTAGAGTTATTTATATAAATATCATAAAAAACAACTTAATTCAAATTTTATAAAAATTTCATTTGATTTTTTTACTTTTATTTAATAAGATATTTTGAAATGTTGAATATTGGGAAAATCAGCTATTTAAATGTTTATCCGCTTTACAATTCCATTTCATCAGGAAGATTAATAGAAGGCGAGCCATCTGATTTAAACAAACTATTGCGAAACGGACAAATAGATATTTCTCCTTCATCTTCATTTGAATATATAAAAAACCCTGAAAACTATTTTATTTTAAAAGATTTCTCAATAAGTTCGAAGAAAAGGGTTTTATCTGTTGTATTAATTTTAAAAAATAGAATTGAAGAATTGGAAAAACAGGTTATATATCTTTCACCTGCCTCTGCTACTACCAATATTTTAGTACAGGTAATATTAAAAGAATTTTACAATTACACTAATATTGATTTTCAATATTTTAACAAAAATATTTTTCATAAAAATCTTAACCATTTGCTCATTGGCGATGAAGCATTAAAAGTATATTTCCAAAAAAGAGATAGTTGCTATATTTATGATATTGGAGAATTATGGTACAATTATACAAATCTGCCTTTTGTCTTTGCATTGTGGCTTATTAACAAAAAAAACATATCATCTAAAAATCTTGAAATGAAAAATTTCATTGAAAAACTTAAATACAACAAACAGAATTTGTTAATCCCACAAAAGTATAAAAACTTTACAGAGGAACAGATTAAAGAATATTTTAAATTTCTTGATTATAATTTTGAGAAAGAACATATTCAATCACTAAAACTTTTTTCAGAATTATGCAAAAAATACAATTTTATAAAAAACATTCCTGAATTTAACTTTTACTAATAGCTTTATTTATCAGATGAGCGTAAACCCCCGCACCAAAACCATTGTCAATATTGACTACCGTTACACCAGGAGCACAACTGTTTAACATAGATAGAAGAGGAGCAATGCCTTTAAAATTTGCTCCATATCCTATGCTGGTAGGAACAGCAATTATCGGTTTGCCGAAAATCCCCGCAACAACAGAAGGTAAAGCACCTTCCATCCCTGCAACAGCAATTATAATATTTGCTTTGATAATATGTTCTTTAAAATCAATAAGCCTATGCAGTCCTGCAATGCCGACATCATTAATGGCAGTGACTTTTGAACCGAAAAATTCTGCTGTTAATTTTGATTCTTCTGCTATTGGAATATCTGACGTGCCTGCTGAAAGGACAATAATGTTTCCAATTAACCTACCTTTTTTACTATTTAAAATTAAAACTTTTGATTTTGGATAATACTCTGCTTTTTTATATTTTTCTAAAATTTTATTTGCTTTACCTTTATTAAGTTTAGTAATAAATATGCTTTTATTTAATTTTAAATAGGATTCTATTATTTCTAATAAATCTTCTACATCCTTACTCTTACCAAAAATAACCTCTTCCAAAGATGTTCTGAATTCTCTGTGCGTATCAATTTTGGTATGATTTATATCGTAATATGGCAGAAATTTAAGTTGCTCTAACGCATTTTCAGGGGCAATTTGTTTGTTGTAAAGCTCTTTGAGTATTTTTAAAATTTCTTTTTGCATAATTATTAAAGTAGTGAATCTATTATATCTGTATCAAGATCACTGTACTGCTTTAAATGCTCGACTCTCTCGTTTTTTAATCTTTTAACAATTTCATAATATTGCTCTGTTTTGTTCAATTTCTCATACAATTTCTTAGGCTGTAAAACATAAATATCTTCCTGCTCTATACCTGGAACATACTCTGCTATTTCATAACCAAAATCTTCATCTTTTTTCCACTTAATTGTACCTTCTGCAATACCTTTTACTATAGCTGACGAATGTCTGATTTTAACTTTTAAACTTCCTTCAATATTTTCCTTACCTCCTACTCTGCCGGTATTCATAATATAAACTTCCATATCTGTTTTTTCTAACAATTCTTTTAATCTGTTACCTTGAAATCCCTGTTTTAAGGGGAAAAACGGATTTGTCCCTGGAATTCTTAAAAACTTCCCTTCTTCAGCTTTTCCACCTGCACTTGTACCTGTAGTTTCTCCAAGCATAAAATAAGCCGCAGCTTGATTTTTATCAAGCTTTGCAACAGCTGGAATAATATTTTCATTTCTGTTTAAAATTAGCAGAAAATCTGCTTTTTCTATTTTAGGAATTAACTTTGCGTTTGGAATATCTTCCATTAAAAAAATTGCCCTTCCATTTTCTGAATGTAGAGTTCCATAAAAATCAACTTTACCATTTTCATCAACTGTAACATTTTCCAGAAATGAAGTCGGCTTTGTAACAGCACTATAAATAATAGGTTCATTTTCTTTATTCAAACCAAAAGTTTTGGCAAAACATCCCCTCTCTGTGCCGTATGCTTTTCCATCGGGCATTAAAGCAACAAAATCATCCTGCACAGGCTGAGAACCGTTTTGATCAGTAAAAGTGGTAGTAGTTTTTCCTGTACCTGATAACCCTATAATAAGGAAAGATTTTTCTCCCATATCTGTTGGAACAATTTTGCAACCTGCATGAAGAGCTAATCCGCCTTTTTCATATATAAATTTGTTCCACATTCTTAATCCGCCTTTTTTGGATTCTCCGAAATAATCTGAATTAATAACCCTTGTAACCCATTTATCAAGATAAACAGCAATAACTCTATTATCATTATAACCGTCTATTTCCAGGTCAGGTGTCATGATTACCTGAAACAGAGGATTAAAATCAGAATCTTCTGCTTCAAAATACAGTGATTTCTGCATAGCCGCAACATTAGCATACTCTTCCTGAATAATCAGTTGTGCAGGTACCTTTACTGTATCATCATATGCTATATAACCGTTGACTTTTATCATTTTCCTTTTTTTTATAAATTCATCCTGTATCTTTGCAATTCGGTCACCTTCTTCAACCGAAATTGTCTGGGAGTCAGTAATGGAAGTGTCATCTGTAACAACATAGGTATTTTTAGCGCTTCTTGCTTTTGCTTTGGTAATGGCATCTGGATTGTTAAATTCCGTTTTTATAACATTTTTCTGTTTAAAAGTCAGTTGTCTCAAAATATCCAATTCAGGATTATTAAAAAAATTTTCTAAAACTAATTCTATAGCCATCTCTCCTCCGAAAAACATTAAAATTTAGAAAATAAAGATTGCGATAACAAAAAAAATAATAAAAATCAAATTGATTTTTATAAAAATTTTTTATATCAAACTTATATGGATTTAAAAACAGCATTTGAAATTTTAGAAATAAAAGATTACATTTCAATTAAAAAATTAAAAAAATTATACAGAAAAAAAGTTAAACAGTTACATCCTGATATTACTGATGATCCGGAAAATATTCTTCAAATAAATTCCGCATATAAATTTTTAATGAATTTTCTTGAAAATTATGAAATAAATATAAATAAAGTTATAGATGAAAAATCATTGGAAGAAAAAACGTTCAGCAGATTTGACAATGATTGGTTAGGAGGTAATAAATGAAGCATCTCGATATTATAATCCTTGCAGCAGGCCAAGGTAAGAGAATGAAATCTGAACTGCCCAAAGTAATGCACCAAATATGCGGAAAACCTATGCTTGAAATAGTGGTGGAAAAAGCTATGCAGCTTAATCCTGACAATATTTTTATAGTAGTAGGCCATCAAAAAGAGGTTGTAGAAAATTATTTCTCAGAGAAATTCCAAAATAAAATTAAATTTGTTTTACAAATAGACCAGAAAGGCACAGGAGATGCAGTAAATTCATGTAGAGAGCTTTTTACAAATAGAGATACTGATGTCTTGATACTTTGTGGTGATATGCCTCTTATAAATATCAACACTTTAGACATATTTTTAAAAAAATATTTAAAAAACAACCTATCATTAGCTGTACTATCAACTTTCATTGACAATCCATATGGCTATGGAAGGATAATCAGAGATAATAAAAAATTTTTAAAAATTGTTGAAGAAAAAGATGCTAATATTTCAGAAAAACAGATAAAGGAGATAAATACCGGAATCTACTGTGTAAAAAGCACTGTTTTATTTGAATTGCTCAATAAAATTGATAATAACAACGCACAGCAAGAATATTATTTAACTGATATTGTGGAAGTGGCAGTAAAAAACAAAATAAAGATTGCTGCAATTTCAGAAGGCAAAAGTATTGAATTTATCGGCATCAACAGCAGAGAGCAGTTATCTTTAGCTGAAAATATAATGGTAGGAAACAAAATAAAAGAATTTCAAGCTGAAGGGGTTACTTTTATAAAACCTGAAACCACATACTTGCATCTTGATATAACAATCGGCAAAGATACGGTTATATTTCCTCATAACATAATTTTAGGAAAAACATCTATTGGGGCAAATTGTATTATCGGACCATTTAACGTAATAAAAGATTCAAGTATTTCCGACAATATAAACATAAAAGCTTACTGTTACTTGGATACTGCAAAAATAAAATCAGAAACTCAAGTCGGCCCGTTTAGCCATTTGAGACCTGGAAGCGATATTGGAGAAAACTGCAAAGTCGGAAATTTTGTTGAAATTAAAAAATCAACCTTAAAAACCGGTGTAAAAGCATCACATTTAAGCTATATTGGAGACACCCATATTGAAGAAGAAGTTAATATTGGCGCAGGGACAATAACCTGCAATTACGACGGATTTAAAAAATATAAAACTTTTATTGGTAAAAATGTTTTTATTGGAAGTGATACCCAGTTAGTTGCACCTGTAAATATTGGAGATTATACTCTCATTGCAGCAGGGACAACTGTTACAAAAGATACACCTGAAAATTCACTTGTACATTCACGAACTAAACAGATAAATATTGCAAATAGAGGAGTAAAACATAAAAGTCTTAAAAACCAAGATTGATGTTAGTATAAACCGTTGGACAGTTCAATTCGTATAGAGTTAATAAAAACATTAAAAAAAGAGAAAATCCAACGGGTAAAAGAAAAGTAAAAAAATACACAGTCAGATAATACAGCTTGTTCTCATATCATTTTTATAAAATCTTCTTTATCTATATCGCAATCTTTCTATATTTTTAAAAGAAGACCTGTCCCAATCGGTTCATTGGAATGAGTAGGAACAGTAGTTATCCTTCCATCAGCATGACGCAGAAAATGATGACTGCCTTTTGTTCTAACAATAATAAAACCTTTTATTCGAGCAAGAACGGCACTGCAATTAAGCAACATATTTTTGAAATATATATAAAAATATGCTTGCTGCAAGTGTTTGATACTAATTGAGCCTTCTGTTTTTTATATTTTGCTGCTAAATTTAACTACATTTTTAAAATAATCTAAAAAAGTGGTTAAGTTTTAAATTTTGGATTTTAAATTATCAGCTAACAACTATTGGCTATCGACTAATAACAACTAAATCCCAACCCCTAAATCCTAATAACTAATTTTGTCGTTACTCTGATTAAATTAAAAACTGTATAAAAACTTAATTACTCAATAAAATTTTACTTCTATCCTTCACCTTATTTATCAATACAGGGACAATAATTAATGTTCCGAACATTCCTGTAATCAAGCCCCCTATTACAGAGATTGCAAAAGGCTGAAAAATATGAGAACCCACAGTTGTACCAATAGCTGTAGGGATAAGAGCTGCTATTGTTGTAACTGAGGTAAGAATTATAGGTCTCAATCTTATGGATACTGCTTCAAATATGGCATCTTTCGCTACCATTCCTTTTCTAATCATTCTATTGCTGTAATCCACAAGAACAATAGCATTATTTACAGCTATACCAAT
Organism: uncultured bacterium; assembly: GCA_964492825.1. Taxonomy (GTDB): domain Bacteria; phylum DYJV01; class DYJV01; order DYJV01; family DYJV01; genus CAZBLP01. The sequence goes on along the minus strand of CAZBLP010000016.1, from coordinate 9,014 downwards.
TAAAGTAACAATACCCATTCCAACAGAGATATTCAGCCCCTGTCCGAATAAAAATAAAAATATAAGAGCTCCTGCAACTGAAAAAGGTATTGTTACAAGAATTATAAGAGGCTGTTTTAAAGAACGAAACTGCATAGCCATAATCAGATATATTAAAATTATTGCAAGAATTGAAGCAAGAGCTATTTCAACTCCAGTATCAATCATAACTTTATACTGTCCACTGAAACTAATTGTGTATCCCTCAGGAAGATTGATATTTTTAAGTTTTTTTTGCAACTCTTTTACAATTTGAGGGATGTTTCCTTCAATATCTGCAATTAAAGTAATTTCTCTCTCACCGTTTATGTGACTTATTGACATTGGAATATAAGAAATGTGAATATCAGCTATTTTGCTTAAAGGAACAGTATTACCGTTGCTTGTTATTGGTAAATTCTTTAATTGGTTAAAATTTGGTTTTTTTGGAAATTTGAGCTTCAAATACAGGGGAATATTCTTGTTGTTTTTTATTATTTCAGTACTTATCAAACCCAATTTAGCTGCTTTTAATGTAGCAAAAACATCTTTTGGCATTATGTGATGCAATGCAAGCTCAGGATAATTTAACTTAATATCTATTTGAGGCAGTTTAATTTTTGTATTATTGATGATATTATTTATTCCTTCAACATGAGCCATAATATTTTCAACCTTTTTTGATATGTCAATAAGTTTATCAGCATCATCACCATATATGGTAACTCCAAATAATGCGGGCAATCCTGAAAAACTTTCATCAATTTTCTCTTGAGTGGGCTGATGGTATAAAAATACTATTCCGTTAAACTTGGAATAAGCTTTTCTTAAACTTGAAATAATCTCATCAACACTGCGTTTTCTAACATTTTTCGGTTTAAGTTTTATCATTATTTCCCCTCTGTTAACACCTTCAATCTGAAAACCTGCTTCTGGCGAGCCTGTTCTTCTGCAAACTGTTTCAACATCAGGATCAGACAGTGCTGTTATATCTAAAATTTTACCTATCCTGTTGCTCTCTTTCAGTGATGTTCCAGGAGGCATAATATATTCTATTAAAATAGCACCTTCATCTATTGGAGGCAGAACAGATGATTTGCAAAAAAGAATAGGCAATATTGAAGAACCAAATAGTATTAAGGAAAATAATATAACTGGAAATTTATGTTTAAATGAAAAATCAAGAGAACTGTGGATAATTTTATTTAAAAATTTTATTATTTTTATACCAATATAATCTTTGTTTATCTTTGCAATTCTTCCTTTTGCAAATAACACAGGCACTAAGGTCAAAGATAACTTAAGAGATACAAGCAATGCCACGCTTATTGTAAAACCAAACGGTCTGAAAAAAACAGAAGCAATTCCGCCTACAATTACAAGAGGCAAAAATGCCGCAACTGTTGTAAAAGTCCCGGACGCATCAGGGCCCGCAATTTCAATTGCTCCATTAATACTTGCTTTTTCACTGTCATGTTCATTTAAACTATGTCGGTAGATATTTTCAGTTACTACAATTGCATCGTCAACTATCATTCCAATTGCAAGCACAAGAGCTGTCATTGTTATAACATTTAATCCAAGACCGCAAATATTCATAAAAAACAGAGTGCCAAGAAAGGTTATTGGAATTGTCAACGAGACTATAATGGTTGGCTTTAGATCTCCTATAAACAATAATAATATAAGTATAACCAATATAGAGCCTACAGCAAGATCATTTATAATTTCTGCACGGGATTCTTTAATAATTTCCGACTGATCGTAAAATTTTTTTATTTTAGTTTCAGAAGGAAATAATATTTTTAGTTTTTGCAATTTCTTTTCAATATTTTTAGCAACTTTTACACTGCTTGCACCTGTCTGTTTTCTTACAATTACTGCAACAGCAGGTTTGTTGTTGCCGTTAACCACGTAATGTTTTGGAGCATATCCTTTATAAACATCAGCAATATCTCCGAGAAAAATATTTTTTACAGGAATATTTTTTATATCATCTATTGACTTTAATTTTGCATCTCCTCTAATGAGATACTCTTTTGAAGATTTATTAATAAAACCTCCTACCATGCTGATATTGTATTTTTTAATTGCGTTTTTTATCTCAGATAAACTTATTTCAAACTGTTGTAGTTTGGCAGGATTTATACTGATAAAATAAGCCTCTTTTTCTCCTCCCAGAATTTGAATTGACGAAACTCCGTCTACTCCCAAAAGTTTTCCTGAAAGCTGATATTTTGTAATATTATAAAGCTGTGATAATTTTACACTACCATAAATTACAAAACCATATACATTTTGCATTCTTGTGCCAACACTGTCAATAACTGGCGTTATACCTTCAGGGAGTAGAGGTTTTACTTCTGCAAGTTTTGACATTACAAGCTGTTTTGCTCTGAATACAGGAGTTCCCCATTTAAATTCCACTGTTACAAGAGATATATCCTGATAAGATGTGGAGGCCACTCTTTTTACACCCTGAATTGTCATCATTTTATTTTCAATAGGTTTTGATATTAAAATTTCCATATCTTTTGGAGACACACCAGAGTAATGAGTTATGATACTGACTACCGGTATTTTCATTTCAGGAAAAAGATCAACTGGCATCTGTTTTACAGAATATCCGCCTAAAAAAATTATCAATAGAATACCAATTACCACAGCTATTTTATTTTTAATTAAAAATTTTAAAAAGTTTTTCATTTTATCTCCTGATTAATCAGCAACTTTAAAAGTTTTGCTGAAATCTTTATAAAAAAGCTCATAACCTCCTTTTACCACTATTTTGTCATAAGGATTTACACCTGAAATAATTTCAACCCATCCATCTTGTTTTATCCCTGTTTTGATTCTGATTTTTCTAAAATCATTTTCTTTTTGAGCAAATATATACGGAGTTTCTGTTTCATCATAAATTATTGAACTTTCCGGAACTGCAAAAATATGTTTTTTGACTGCCAACTTAATAGTTCCCTGAACATTTTCGCCTATTTTAAAAAGTTTTCCTAATTGATTATTTTCTATATAGAATACAGTTGCCCCTGATGACGCTTTTTCCGGAAGAATTTTTGTGATTTTTCCAATAAATTTTTTATTTATAAAAACCTTTTTATTTATAAGTTCTTTATAATTATCTGTAAAAACATTTCCCTCTATTCTTAAATCATCTGTATTCAAAATCTCTGCAAGTTTTCTGTTTTTATTCACTGCTTGTCCCAGTGATACTGTCCTGTTTATAAACAATCCGTTTATAGGTGAGACAATTTCCAACGAATTTTTAATTGATTTAAGCTTTGATAATTCAAGCAATTTTTCGGATTTTATATTAACTACCTTATTTTCAGCTTCTAAAAGCTCATCTTTTTTAATTAGCTGTCTTGAAAAAGAAAGTTTTTTTAATTTTAAAATATTTTCTGCTATTTTAAGTTTTTCATCAAGCATTTTTATTTTTAACTTTAAATAATTTATTCTATGTTTAATAACTTTACCTCCTATTTTAAAAATAATTTCTCCTTTTTTTACAAAACTGCCATTTTTGCAGCATATAGACACTATTTTGCCTGATATTTGGGAAATCAAAATAATTTTTTTATTAGGTTTAACTTTTCCACTCCAGTGCAATTCTTTTACAATATCCACATATTCCCCTTTGCCTGTTTGGATGTAATTTATTGGGTGAATTTTTGCCTTAGAATTTGAATGTTCGGATATTATTTTCTTTTTCAACGAATTCCATGAGGCAAATAAAATTACCATACCTATTAGAAACATTATTATAATTGCTTTAAAATTTCTTTTCATTTATAACTCCTTTTCCAGTTTCAAGTTCAATTCCAATTAATAGGCGAACATAGCTGCTATTTAGAGATAACAGTTCTATTTTTTTCTTAAATATTTTATTTTCAAGAATAAAAAGTTGTGAATTTTCGCATTCTCCTATGTTTATAGCTTTTTTATATTCTTTTATTTGCTTATTCAGCATTACAAGCCTCTGCACTGTTAAATCAAATCTGTCTCTGTTTTGTTGCATAAGTTTAAAGATTTTATAAATATTCATTTCAGATGTATAAATTCTGTAATTATATTCATAAAAAATTTCTTCTCTTTTTGCCCTTAATGCTTTTATTTTGCCTTGATTATGGTTAAAGATAGGAAGTGATATTGATATACCGGGACCCATAGTATATAAATTATCATTGTCTTTTGACTGAGTAAAGCTTATTACAATATCCGGAAATTGCTCTCTTATTGAGGCTTGAAGCATTAGTTCATTGCTTTTATAAGCTTTTTTCAAAGCAGCTATGTCTAATCTGCTTTTTATAGCTTTTATTAATTGATTATAAGCAGAAAATTTTATATTTTTAGGAATTTTAATTTTTTCTGATAGTTTCAGCCTCCTATCAGTAGGATAGCCAATTAATCTTTTTAGAATAGTTTCCTTTTTTATATAATCTGCTTTTAAATTATGCAAAAATTCTTTTATTTTAAAATAGTCAGTTTGTATGCTATAAAAACTGCTTTTTGAAACAAGCCCTGAGTTTACGTTTATTTCAGCATCCAACTTATATTTAAAAATAAAATTTTTTATTTTTTCAGTTTCTCTAATCTTATTGTTTAAAATAAATAATTCATAAGTTACAAGTCTTGCTTGCTCTGCTATGAGCCATTCCTTCCATGCAATTTCCATATTAATTTGTTCTCTTTTTATTATGGATGATTTTTTATATAAATTTTTTGTCCATAATTTGTTAATTCCCCATGACAGACCAATATCATAGGCATTGACAGTGCCACTTGTACTTCCTCCCGAGGGGATTTGGATATTTGTATCTAATTCAGGATTAGAAAATAAACCAGCTTCTATTAAAATTGATTTCTCAATTGAATATCTTGCTCTTTCAATTTTTAGATTAGGATTATATAATAAAGATAATATTGCTGCTTTTTTTGGTGTTATAATATTTGAAACTTTTAACAATGAATCATTGTCCGAAAATTTCATACTGCATTTCAAAGGTTTATGATGAAAGGTTGCACACCCCGTTAAAAATAAACAGAAAATTATAAACAAAAGATTATTTTTCAAAACTTTCTCCTTACTTATTTTCTCTTGAAAGGCAGCCATTCCATGCTTCTCATTTTCAGATAATCAGCTAAATTCAATCCATATAGCCAGCAAATATTCTCTTTTTTCACTAAAAGTTGTTGATTTTTATTAATTGTAAGAGATAGAAAATGGTAATTCCCATCAAATAGTGAAGCTCCACCCCCGCCTGAAATATAGCAAGGAGTGTTATTTATTTTATAGGCCAGATATGAGTGAATATGAGAAAAAAATGCCATTGTAAATTGATTGTTTTCTATAAGATTTTCAATTTTATGAGCTTCTTCATTATTTTTAATACAATGATTCGAATTTTTTCTCGGATCTCTCGTAGGAACATGTGCAAATAGAAATTTATATTTAAATTTTTTGCTTTTTAAATACTTATCTATTCTTTCTACAGAGTTATTATCAATTTTATAATTTGAGTCATTTATTAAAACAAAAGCAGAATTTTTAATCTCAAACATTAAAGGTAAATTTCCAAAAAATTTTCTGAAATTTTTATTCGAATATTTATGATGTGACCATGTGTCATGGTTGCCAGGTAACACAAATATAGGAATATCATATTCATCTATTAATTCTCTAACCTCATTGTAAACATAATGATAAATTCTCAAGTCATTAAATCTGATAATATCTCCTGTGTGAATAATAAATTGGCAACCTTCTCGTTTAGCTTTTCTAACAAGCTTGCAAAATACCTGTAATCCTTCTTTGGTATCACCGATAACAGCAACTTTTATATTGCTTTTGGTAAAATTTATTTTCTCTAATTTTTCCATACTTATTTGATTTATTGGCCTAAAGCCTTGCAAATCAAAATATTCTATAGATGCATGAATAAAAAACACAGAGAATATAATGAAGAAAAATATAAATAAAAATTTTATTTTTTTATAATTAGGCATTGGAGCAAATAACAGAATGTTTTTGTAAAGCTTTTTAAATAATAACATAAGTGTAATATTATGTGCTTCCTTTTAAGTGTATGGTGTTTTACTTTAATTATAAATTATTTATTATCACAGTAACTATGAAGTTTTTATGAAGGAAGCAGATATACCGCTTTTATTGATGAAGAGCTATTTATGAATAAACAGTATGAATTGGCATTAGATATTAATTTATCTTTTGAATTTCTCCATGAAAATATAGGTATTACAATGATAAAATTTCTTGATGAAAAGTTTTAAGTAGTAAAACCAATTTTTGTAAATTATTTTTTAAATCTATTAATAACAATTCAGATAGTTATTTATCAAGAAAAACCAATTTCTTTAATGAAGTTATAAAATCTTTTCTTCCAAAATCCAAATCTGTAATTAAAACTTCTCCTTTATGGAAATTTTCCATTGTAAAGGCATGGGCAATGTAAACTTTATTTTCATATGAGCCAATATAGAGCATTATGTGGCCATTTTTATAAATGAGAGAGGTAAGAGGGGAAGCTGTTTTTAAAATAAATTTTTCTATGTCTTTTACATTCTCCAATGACAGGCCCATTAAAACTTCAGCTTGTTTATAAGAATTTCTTGGCATTACAACACCAAAACATCTGTAAATATCCATAACAAAAAGACTGCAATCTGTGCCAATAATATCCCCGCCCCACCTATAAGGAGCGTGTAACAAGTTAAAAACAAGTTTTAAGATATTTCTTTTTGTAAAAGGTAAAAATCCTATGCTAAATTCATCCGGATTTAATGCTGAAACTTCTAAAGTTCTGTCAAATATATAAATTCTATTATTTTCTAAAGGTAAAATATCTCCCAATTTTAAATTATACTTTGGAATATTTTTTAAAATAACAACAAAGTCTTGAAATTTATACAATGTCTCTCTAATTACAACATTTTCTCTTTTTACCCAACCAAAATAATATTGAGATACAACATAAAACCATCTATTGTCCTTTGAAACATTTAACACTTTTACCAAATCAAAAATATGAGAAACTGTCTCTATATTTCTGTCAAAATTTATTGTGTCAATATTTCTGATTATTCTTCTATCTGTTGGTACGGCTTTTATAAAGCTCCTGTTTCTAATTATTCCAAAATAACTCTTTTTAACTGTGTATTTAATATTTTCAATATTAAGCTCGTCAGTCAATTTTTCTATAAAATTTTTATTAACAAGATTACCATCTTCAAAATATCTGTTTTTATTGAAACAATATTTAAACATTTTTAAGATTTTATCTTTAACAAAATCTGGTGCATACTCAGCTTCTATTATATTTGTGGAACTTTTAAACATTTTAATCTGGGAATTAAGTTTTTCAATTTGTTTTTCACTTAAAATGATTTTATCCAAATTTAAGATATGCTTTGTCCAGAACTGATATTGATTAACGAAATTATATTTATCTTCAATGCTTTTTTTATAAATTTTACAGGTTGCAGCAAAACTTGCTGCAACCTGTAAAAAGAGGATAATTAAAACAAATATTAATTTTTTCTTCATTTAGACAATTTTGGAAACTTTCCTAATAGCCTTCTTTAAAATATCAACCATTTCACAAATTTCTTCTTTTTCAATTATATATGGAGGACAAAGTAAAAGATGGTCACCTCTTACCCCGTCAACTCCTCCTGAACCGGGATATGTTATAAGACCGTTTCTAAAAGCCTCTTCTGCTACTTTTTTACTGAATTTTATCATAGGATTGAATGTTTCTTTGGTTTTTTTATTTTTAACAAATTCTATACCTGCAAAAAGTCCTTTTCCCCTAACATCTCCCACAAAATCAATATTCCTTAATTCATTTAATTTTTTAAAAAAATATGATTCCAAATTAGCAACACGTTCAACTAATTTATTATCTTTTATATACTTCAGGACTTCTGCTCCAACAGCCATGGAAATAGGATTTTGAGAAAAGGTATATCCATGAATAAATTGTCCGCTTTTTTCTCTAATCATATCATGAATCTGCTGTTTAACAATAACCGCTCCAACAGGAGTATATCCTCCGCTTAATCCCTTTGCAGTCACAATAATATCTGGAATTACTCCCCAATGTTCAATTGCAAAATTTTTTCCAGTTCTTCCAATGCCAACCATTACTTCGTCAGCAATTAACAAAATATTATATTGATCACATATTTCTTTTATTCTTTGCCAATATCCTTCTTTTGGAACAACCGCCCCGGCAGTGGCACCTACTATAGGTTCCGCTATAAAAGCTGATATGGACTCAGGACCTTCGTACTTAATTGTTCTCTCCAATGATTCGGCACATTCCATATCACATGTTTTCTGATGTTTGCCAAAAGGACATCTGTAACAATAACAAGGAAATATATGAGGTGTATGCATTATTAAAGGTTGAAAATGCTTTCTTCTTGATGTGTGACCGCCAAGAGCAAGAGCTCCCATAGATGCACCATGATAGCTTCCCCATCTGGAAATAACTTTAAACTTCTGCTCATACCCCAACTCATGCCAATATTGGGTTGCAAGTTTTAAAGATGTTTCAACAGCTTCTGAACCTCCAGATACAAAATATGTTCTGTTTAAATCCTGTGATGGTGTTATGTCTGAAATCATTTCAGCAAACTTCATTAATGCTTTGGTTGTAAAATGTGAACCATGAACAAATGAAACCTTTTTGGCCTGCCTTGTCATAGCTTTTATTACTTCCTCAACACCATGGCCGATATTAACAACACATGCACCACCTGAACCGTCAATATATTTTTTACCATTCACATCATAAATATAAATTCCTTTGGCTTTTTCAGCTACTGTATAAACTTTGTTTAAATCCCTATAAAATACGTTATCGTACATACAATCCTCCTTTGGATGATACAAAATACCATAACCATTTAAATTAAATATTGCCATTATTCCCATATGATAAACAAGTCAAGAAAAA
>CAZBLP010000015.1:5903-36200 GCA_964492825.1 uncultured bacterium | reverse complement strand
AATTTTTTTCAATTTTTAATTGCAGGCATTACAACAGGTAGTATTTATGCTTTGATTGCATTAGGATTCTCTGTTGTTCATAATTCAACAGGAATTGTAAATATATTGCAATGTGAATTCATCACGTATGGAGGAATGCTAACTGTTACATTTTATATTTTTTCCAAATTTCCTTTGCCAGTGGCAATAATTTTATCCATAATAGCAGTTTCAATTTTATCAGGATTATTTGAAAAATTTGTTATCAGAAATTCAAAATCCAAAGATATTATTATTTTAATTTTTATTACAATTGGAGCATCTATCTTTTTTAAAGGTATTGCTCTTGCTCTGTGGGGCTCAGACCCTTTTGCTTTACCATCTTTTTCAGGAGACAGGGTAATCAAGATATTTGGTGCATCAATAATTCCTCAAAATTTATGGATAATAGGGATTACTATTTTTACTTTTATTATTCTTTACCTTTTTTTCAAAAAAACATTAATCGGAAAAGCCATGAGAGCTGTTGCCATTAATAAAAAAGCTGCGTCTATTGTTGGTATAGATATAAACAAAATGGTTTTTTACTCTTTTGTTTTAAGTGGTTTTCTTGGTTCTCTTGCTGGTATTATAATAGCACCAATTACCACTACCTCATATGATATAGGATTTATGATTGGGTTGAAGGGTTTTGCTGCTGCAATTTTAGGCGGATACGGAAGCATGGGTGGCTCAATTATAGGAGGATTTTTGCTTGGCATATTTGAAAGTGTCGGTGCAGGTTTAATATCCTCTGACTACAAAGATGTAATAGCGTTTGTTATTTTGATTATAGTGCTATTTGTCAGACCTACCGGTATTTTGGGACAAAAATATGTTGAGAAAGTTTAAATATCAAATACTTCTACTTATAATTCTTATTATAATATTAGGCGTTTCTTTGAGTAGTAACTATTTTCTATTAATTCTCAATGTAATAGGATTAAATACTTTAATTGTTATTGGTATTAACCTCCTTGTTGGATATGCAGGTCAAATTTCATTGGGGCATGCGGCATTCTATGGAATCGGGGCCTATAGTTCAGCTATTCTAACCACAATATACAATGTCAATCCCTGGCTTGCAATTATTTTTGCTGCAGTTATTACTGCCATTGTTGCATTTCTCATTGGTAAACCTTCCTTGAAATTAAAAGGACACTACCTTGTAATGGCTACACTTGGTTTTAATATAATTATTACTATAATTCTTGTACAGTGGGAAAACTTTACAGGGGGACCTTCAGGGATACCAGGAATACCTTATTTGGATATTGGAGATTTTTCCTTTGACTCAGATAAAAAAATTTTCTTTTTAATATGGTTTTTTGTAATATTAGCTTTAATTTTAGCCTACAATCTTGTAAATTCAAGAGTCGGAAGAGCTTTAAAATCTCTTCATAGCAGTGAAATTGCAGCAGAATCATTAGGTATTGACGTGTCAATGTATAAAGTAAAAATATTTGTTTTAAGTTCTATACTTGCTAGTGTTGCAGGCAGTTTGTATGCACATTATGTTACCTTTATTAGCCCCAAATCATTTGATATAATTTTTTCAATTGAAATAGTTATTATGTCAATTTTTGGTGGAATGTCAACTATTTTTGGAGCACTTATAGGAAGTGCATCTCTTACCATATTAGGTGAATTGCTTACTTTTGTTGAAGATTACAGCACCATTGTGCTTGGATTGATTTTAGTATTGACTTTAATGTTTCTTCCAGAGGGAATTGTCGGATTTTTTAACAGAATTAAAAATAAAAACTCATTATGAAAACTTTAAAAGTTGAACATATTTTTAAAAGCTTCGGCGGTATTATGGCACTTACTGATGTTGATTTTACTGTAACAAGTGGTGTTATAACTTCTATAATAGGTCCTAATGGTGCTGGAAAAACAACTCTTATTAATATAATTTCAGGTTTTTATAATCCTGATAAAGGGAAAATTTATATTAACGATATTGATATAACAGGTTCAAAACCTCATAAAATTATTAAATTTGGTTTAAAAAGAACTTTTCAAAATATTCAGATTTTCTCAAATTTAACTGTGCTTGAAAATGTCATGGTAGGATTTCACTATATTACTAAATATGAATTTTTAAATTGTATTTTAAATTTAGGATATATTAAGAGACAGGATAAGTGGATACAAGAGAAGAGTTATGAAATTTTGGAAGAATTTAATTTAATAAAACATGCTCATAAATATGCCACTGAACTGCCTTATGGTGAACAAAAAAAATTGGAATTTGCCAGAACCATAGCTGGAAATCCTGACATAATATTGCTTGATGAACCTGTTGCAGGTTTAAATATAAAAGAGACAGAGGAAATAAGTGAAATCATTAGAAAAATTAAATCCCTTGGAAAAACAATACTTTTAATTGAACATGATATGAATATGGTAATGGATATATCTGATCAAATTATAGTGCTAAATTACGGTGAGAAAATAGCAGAAGGAACTCCATCTGAAATTCAGCAAAATGATGCGGTTATTAAAGCATACTTAGGAGCTGGCGCTTGTTAAGCATAGAGAATATTTCAACATATTACAACAAAATCTGTGCTCTTAATAACATTAATATAAATATCAGGGAAAAAGAAATTATAGCAATTATTGGGAATAACGGTGCAGGTAAAACAACCCTTATAAATACTATTACAGGCATTGTCAATCCCACAAAAGGTCAGATAATATTTAAAAATAAAAACATAACCGCAAATAATACTGAAAAACTTGTTGCTGAGGGAATAGTTCAGGTACCTGAAGGCAGAGAAATTTTCTCAGATTTAACAGTAATGGAAAACTTAGAATTAGGTGCATACCTACGGTTCAAAAGAGAAGGAAAAGAGAAAGTCCGTGAAACAATAGAAAATGTATTTATGCTGTTTCCTCTACTCAAAATAAGACAAAAACAACTTGCCGGCACATTAAGTGGTGGCGAACAGCAAATGCTTGCAATAGGCAGAGGATTAATGTCTAAACCAAAATTAATGCTTCTCGATGAGCCTTCACTTGGCCTTGCACCATTGGTGGTAGAAGAAGTTTTTAATACAATATTGAAATTAAACAAAGAAGGTACAACTTTTTTAATAGTAGAGCAAAATGCATACACTGCTCTTTCTTATTCTCACAGGGCTTATGTGTTAGAACTTGGCAAAATTGTATTACAGGGTAAATCTAAAGATTTACTTAATAATGAGAAAGTTAAAGAAAGCTTTTTAGGTAAAAGAAAGAAGTAGCATAAATCAATATTACTACAAATTACAATTAATAACTACGAATAACTATAAATTACAACAAATTACTATTTGCTAACGACTAATGACTAATTTATTTTTCGAATTTAGATATTAGAATTTTTTATTTTATTTTTATGTTATGGAGGAAAAAATGCCAGAAGAATATAAAATGTTCAGAGAAGCAGTTGCAAGATTTGTAGATGAAGAGATAAAACCTGTTGCACAAGAGTATGAAGATAAAAAAGAATTCCCTTATCCTCTTTTTAAAAAAATAGGAGAGCTTGGTTATTTTGGTATCAGGTATCCAGAAGAAATTGGTGGCTCTGATGGAAATACTACAATGTTCAATATTTTATGTGAAGAACTTGCGCGAGGATACATGAGCCTTGCTGCAATAACAGCAATGCAATGTTTAATGGGTACTGACTTTATTTTCAGGTATGGTTCAAAAAGGCATTATGATGAATATCTAATTCCTGCCATTAAAGGAGAAAAAATTGCTACCTTTGCTTTAACAGAGCCAGATGCTGGAAGTGACCTCAATAATATAAAAACTATTGCAGTAAAAAAAGGTGATAAATATATAATTAACGGCAGTAAAACATGGATAACCAATTCCTCAATTGCAGATTTTTTCACAGTTTTATGTTTAACTGATAGGGAAAAGAAATTAAAAACCGCTAACTTTTTCTTGATTCCAAAGGACACGCCAGGAGTAATGGTATCTAAGAAATTTGACAAACTCGGCACAAAAGCTTCTGAAAATTCTGAAGTATTTTTTACAGATGTGGAAATACCTCTTGAGAACAGACTTGGCAATGAAGGTGAAGGGATGAAAAATCTTCTCAAGATTCTTTCAATTATAAGAACTATGACAGCAGCATTAAGTCTTGGACTACTGCGAGCCTGCTTTGAGGAGAGTAAAAAATATTGCACAGAAAGGGTGCAGTTTGGTAAACCTATTGGGAAATTTCAGCTTATTCAATCTAAAATAGCAAATATAGCAACAGACATTGAAGTCTCAAAATGTTTTCTCTACAAAGTATCCAAAATGATAGATGATGATATAAAGTGCAATAAGGAAGCTGCAATGGCAAAATATTTTATATCAGAGGCAGCATGCAGGGCAGCAGACCAAACTACAAGAATTTTTGCAAGTTACGGTTATTCAACTGAGTATCCTGTTTCAAGATTTTTTGCTGATACAAGATTTTTACTTTTTGGCGGAGGAACTTCTGAAATTTTGCAGGTGAATATTGCAAGAGAAATATTAAGGTAAAATCTGTAGCGACAAATGATTAAAAAAGATCTGATTTATAAAGATTTAAAAAAGAAAATTTTGGAATTAAAAATAAAGACTCATGATGTACTAAAAGAGGAGGATCTTGCGTTAAAGTACAAGGTTAGCAGAACTCCTGTTAGAGAAGCTTTGCAACTACTTGAAAAAGACGGTTTTTTGAAAAAAGTAAAAAAAGTTGGTTTTATATTAAAACCTCTAACAAAAAAAGATTTTAAAGAAATTGTTGAAATAAGAAGTATCTTGGAAAGTTATGCAGCAAAACTTACAACTCAAAATTATAGTAAAAATATAATTGAGAAATTAAAAAAGATCAACGAAGCATCAAAAAAATATATTGAAAACAAAGATATTGAAAAATTTTTCAAAAACAATTCTGAATTTCATAATCTTATTTATAAATCAAGCAAAAATGAACGATTAATTTCATTAATTAATAATCTTCATGACAGCTTTACAAGATATAGAATAATGCTTATAAGAATATCCAATATTCCTGAGAAATCATATAATGACCATAAAATGATGATTCAAGCAATGGAAGAGAAGAATGAGAAAAAGGTTGAAGAGTTGGTTAAAACACATATTTTAGAAGGCGGAAAAATCTTATTGAACAATTTAGATAGAGATGACTTGGGAATAATTCAAATATAAAATAAAAACCCTCCTTTTGGATAAGGAGGGTTATGAAAAGTTTATTATAAAATCGATAATTTAAATTATAACAAATGCATAATTGAGTTCTGTAAAAATTCAATTATGGATTGAGGTAAAATTCCAAAATATAACACTCCTGCCATTGCTAAGCTGATTCCGAAAACAGTTGCCATATTGTAAGTAGCAGTTTCTTTAGCTTCTCCTTTAAAATACATATAAACAAGAACTCTTAAGTAGTAATATGCAGAAATAGCACTGTTAATCACAGCTAATATTGTCAGTCCGTAAAGTTTGGCATTAATTGCAGCTGAAAAAAGATAAAATTTTCCGAGAAAACCAACTGCTGGAGGAACTCCTGCCATTGAAAACATAAAAACACACATTGCAACACCTAAGAAAGGATTTTTCAAACCCATTCCTTTTATATCATCAAGTGTTCTTGCATTGGAAGCTGCAAGAACACTAAATGCTCCTACATTCATAAATCCATAACCTAAAAGGTAAAAAAGAATTGCTGAACTGCTAAGATTAGTAGCAGCAACAATGCCTACTAAGATATATCCTGCATGTGCTATACTTGAATAAGCAAGCATTCTTTTAACATTCTGTTGAACAAGTGCCAACAGGTTCCCTCCAAACATTGTAATAACAGCAAAAAAAGCTATTATTGCACTATATTCATTTGCAAATTGATTAAAAGAAGTAAGGAGTATTCTTAAAAAAGCTGAAAATGCAGCTGCTTTTACTCCAGTAGCCATAAAACCACTGATAGGTGAAGGAGCTCCCTCATATACATCAGGTGTCCACATATGGAAAGGCACAGTGGAAACTTTAAATAAAAATCCTGTCAAAATCAGGGCGATTCCACCTAATAACATTGGATTATGTAAGTATTCAGGGTATATTTTTATAAATCTTGCAACCTCTTTTAAATCAAAAACTCCTGTAGCACCGTAAATAAATGCAATTCCTAATAACAAAAAACCTGCTGAAAATGCTCCTAATATAAAATATTTAATAGCTCCTTCAACACTTTTTTCATCATTTTTATTAAAAGCAGCAAGACAATATATTGCAACTGACATCATCTCAAGAGATATGAATATCATAATAAGGTTAGTAGATGAGCCCATAAGCATCATCCCAACAGCTGCAAATAAAATTAAAGCATAATATTCACCTAAATCTATTTTTTTCTTAACTGTATAATTCATTGAGGAGAAAATGGTTAAAGCTACAATTATCAAGGTAACAAGTTTAAAAAACCAAGCATAGCCATCTAAAACTACCATATGATTAAAACCTGAAACATTTTTGCCATAGATTAAGAAAAGCGCAAAAAAAGCAAAGATAACGCCAACTATTGAGATGTATCCATTGTAAGAAGTTTTATATTCTTTGCCTTCACCGAATACTCCGGCAATTAAAACCAACATACCAAAAATTGATAGTATAATTTCAGGTAATATTACCACTAACTTAGGCTCAGCAAGCGACATAAAATCTACCATTTTATCCTCCTCTACTTATCTATTACCATAGAAATTGTATTTTTAGTTTTCATTGTATTAATAAAGTTTTTTGATGTTGAGTCAAATTTTTGAATAAAATATTGTGGGAATATACCCATTATAAAAATTAACAGAATAAGTGGAATTAAATATCCAAACTCTCTAACATTCATATCAGGTAACTTTTTATTCTCTTCTTTTTCAAGAGGTCCGAAAAAAGACCTTTGGTACATCCACAGCATATAAATAGCTCCTAAAATCGTACCACTGCATGCTATTACCCCAAACCAAGGATTAGCTTTGAATATTCCTATAAAAAGCAGAAATTCACCAATAAATCCGTTAGTACCAGGAAGTCCTACTGAAGCAAGCATTGCAATCATGAAAAAAGTTGCAAATATTGGCATCTGCTTTGCAATTCCACTATAATCTTTTATAAGCCTTGAAGAACTTCTTTCAAATAAAATTCCTAATAGTAGGAATAATGCACCTGTTACTATTGTGTGGTTTAACATTTGAAAGATTGCTCCATGAACACCTTGAACTGTTAACAAATATAATCCTAATATAATAACTGCAAGGTGACCAATGGATGAATATGCAATAAGTCTTTTCATATCTTTTTGAACAATTGCTATTAAAGATATATAAACAACAGCTATTAATGTAAGTGTTGCAATTAATGGGGTAAATTTTATAGCTGCATCAGGGAATAAAGGCATTGCAAATCTGTAAAATCCGTAAACTCCCATTTTTGATAACACTGCAGCAAGAAGAACTGTCCCTGCTGTAGGAGCATTAACATAAGTGTCCGGCTGCCATGTGTGAAAAGGTATTAAAGGAACTTTAATGGCAAATGCAATAAAAAAAGCTAAAAATAACCAAATCTGTTTTCCCATTGGAATATGCAATTTATAAAATTCCAAAATTTCAAAATTACCTTTCCCATTAAGCCAATATAGAGTAAAAATTGCAACAAGCATTATAACACTGCCTGCCATTGTATATATGTAGAATTTTAAAGTAGAATAAATTCTTTTGTAATCTCCCCAAATACCTATTAGAAAATACATAGGAATAAGCATAACTTCCCAAAAAATATAAAACAATACTAAATCAAGAGCAGCAAGAGAACCTATAACACCTGATTCTACAAATAATATACACAAAAAATATTCACGCACATATTTTTCTATTTTCCAAGATGCCACAATACAGATTGCTGTAATTAAAGTTGTTGCAACAATGAGATACATACTAACAGCATCTACTCCAAGATAATATTGAATACCAAGAGATTTAATCCATTGATACTTTTCTATAAACTGAAATATTGCCCCTTTGCCGCTATATCCGAAAAATAAATATAATCCAAATAATAAATTAAGAAAAGCAAAAAACGATGCTGTTAATTTTACACCACCATTATTATCTCTTTGAAATCCAAGTAGAGTAATCGCTCCTGCCAATGGTAAAAATATCATTATAGATAAAATATGATTGAATAATATCTCCATAACTGCTCCCCTTTTAAATATTTAAGAAATAGGTAATGGTTATAATAATACCTACTAATACGCTAACAGCATAAAATTGAACTGAACCTGTTTGAACAAATCTCAAACCATACCCAACACCTCTGATTATACCTGTAACTCCTCTAACTACACCGTCTACAATTAACTCATCCCATATAACCCAGAATACACTTCCTATAAAATGGCCAGGTTTTTCAAATATAATTTCATATATTTCATCAACATACCATTTGTTGTACATTAAATTGTGTAATAGAGGATAACTCTTAACAAGTTTTTCAGGCAATTCTCTGTTTTTAACATAAAACAGGTATGCAATGTAAATACCTGCAAGTCCGACAGCAACCGCAATTATCATCAGAAGATATTCTACTGAATGAGACACATGATGAAATAAATGACCGGTTTCAACGCCTGCAAGTCCTGTTAAAGTAAAAGATGGTTCAAGAAAATGCTCAATAAGATTAGAGCCACCTAACACTTCTGGAACACCAATATAACCACCTACAACTGAAAGGATAGCAAGAATTATCATTGGAACAGTCATACTTGATGGTGATTCATGAATATGTTTAGCTGTTTCTGGTTCAACTCTGCTTTCACCAAAGAAAGTCATAAATAAAACTCTAAACATATAGAATGATGTCATGCCTGCTGTAATTGTACCTAATGCCCATAAGAAATAATGACCTGAAGCAAAAGTTTTACCTAAAATTTCATCTTTACTGAAAAATCCTGATAAACCTGGTATACCTGAAATAGCAAGGCATGCTATTAAAAATGTCCAATATGTAATTGGTATTTTATTTTTTAATCCACCCATTTTTCTCATATCTTGCTCCCCGCTTAAAGCATGAATCACGCTACCAGCTCCAAGAAAGAGAAGAGCTTTGAAAAAAGAGTGAGTTACTATATGAAAAACACCTGCTGAAAAAGCAGCTACACCAACACCTAAAAACATATAACCCAATTGTGAAATTGTTGAATAAGCAATAACTTTTTTAATATCATACTGTGTCAGTGCCATTGTTGCAGCAAAGAAAGAAGTAATGCCACCAACAATTGCAACTATCTCAATTGCTGTATGCCCATGTAAATATAGAGGAGCACATCTTGCAACCATGTAAACACCTGCTGTAACCATTGTAGCAGCGTGAATCAAAGCTGATACTGGAGTTGGACCTGCCATGGCATCAGGCAACCAAACATAGAGTGGTATCTGGGCAGATTTGCCTGTAGCGCCCACAAAAAGAAGTATTCCAATTAATGACGCTGTTGCAACAGGAATAAATTTAGCATGTGAGAGCACATTATAAAAGTTTAATGAATAAACATTAGTATATTTACCTACTGTAAAAAACAACAGAAACATTCCAAGTATAAAACCAAAATCCCCTATTCTATTAAATACAAATGCTTTTTTACCTGCACTTGCAAAATCTTTATTCTCAAACCAGAATCCAATTAACAGATATGAACAAACTCCAACACCTTCCCAACCGAGAAACATAAGAACAAAATTGTTTGCTAATATTAGGTTAATCATTGATAGCATAAATAAGTTTAAATAAGTAAAATATCTATAATACCTGCCTTCATCATGATACATGTATCCAATAGAATAAACATGAATAAGGAATCCCACACCTGTTACAAATAAACTCATTGTTATAGATAATGGGTCAACCAAATATCCTATGTTTACAGCAAGATTTCCTGCAGTAAACCAGTTGTAAACTATTATTTCAAAATGCCTATGTTCAGGAGGCAATGATAATAATTCCCTAAAAATCATCCAAGTTACAAGAAAAGCAAGACCAACAGCAGAACATGCAATCCAATGAACAATACCTTTATGAATTTTTTCCAATTTCCAGCCGAGAATTCCATTAATAAGAACACCAATTAATGGAAAAAAAGGAACAAGCCATACATATTTAATCATCCCTTACTCCTTTACCATTTAAGAATATTTAATTTATCGAGATTAACGCTACCCTTGTTTTTAAACAAAAGATAAAACAACGCCAAGCCAACTCCTGCTTCAGCAGCAGCAATTGCAAGAACAAATAATACCAACATCAATCCGTCTATTGACTTTAAAAAATGTGAAAAGCCAATTAATGCAAGATTAGCAGAGTTAAACATTAATTCTATGCACATAAAAACAACAATTGCATTTTTTCTCACTATAACCCCTACTGCTCCAAGGGAAAACAGGAATACAGACAAAAATATTACTATTACATGACTGTGCATCTATACTCTCCTTAATTTTTTTTCTCTTTTTTGGCTAATACAACTGCTCCAGCTATTGCAGCAAGTAAAAGTATTGAAGTAACTTCAAAAGGAAATACATATTTGGAAAAAAGCTGAAACGCTATATATTTTACACTACCAAATTTTTCATAAATATTATGCCAGGCCAATCCTTCCCATCCAGTTAAATGAGATGCACCCATTTTAACAGCTTCTATAAAAAATATAATAACAAATGCTATTCCAACTATTTGGTATAATCTAAATCTATATTTTCTTTTAATTTCATCTTCAATTGCAGTTAACATAATCATATAAATAATAAGCATCATAATAGCACCTGCATATACAATAATTTGTATAGCTGCAATAAAATCAAAACCTAAAATCAGATAAATTACTGCTGTTGAAAATAAAGTTGAAACCATCCATAATGCACTGTGAACAGGATTTTTGGCACAAACCACCATAATACCTGAACCCATTGCAAACACAACAGCCATGAAAAAAATTATAACAGGAATCATTAACTCAGCTAACATCTCATACTCCTTATTTTCCTTGATAAATATATTTCTCAGGGTTAAGTAAATCTTCTTTGTTTAATTTAAATTCTTCTTTGGTATATCCTACAAAATCATAAACCTGACTATATTCAATTGCATCTTTAGGACAAACTTCAACACAATAACCACAAAAAATACATCTAAGTTCGTCTATTTCAAACTCTGCAGGATATCTTGTCCCATCTTCTCTTTCAACAGTAACTATTTTTATTGCTTTCGGAGGACAAACAGCTGCACACAAACCACATCCTACACATTTATATTCACCGTTATCATGCTTTAATAATCTGTGAATTCCTCTCCATCTTTTGGATATTTCTCTTCTTTCCGTAGGATATTGTATTGTAACAGGTTTGGTACAATACATTTTAAAGGTGTAACGCAAACCTTTCAGCAACGGAGTAATAATGCCAGGCTTTCTCAAATTATCTCTAATATCCTCAACTGAATAATAACCTTTTTTCATTTTTACCTTCCTCTTTTTAATTTAGAAAAGATAGTACAATAGCTGTTACAACAAGATTTGCCAAAGCTATTGGCATAAGGACTTTCCAGCCTAATCTCAATATTTGATCTATTCTCAATCTTGGGTAAGTAGCTCTCTCCCAAACAAAGAAATACATTAATGCAACAGATTTAAGCAAAAACCATACAGGACCTGGTAAAAAAGGACCATGCCACCCGCCTAAAAATAGAGTTGTAATAATAGCACTAATTGTAAAAAGGTGGCAATATTCAGCCATGAAAAACATTGAAAATTTCATACTGCTGTATTCAACATTAAATCCACATGCAAGTTCAGATTCTGTCTCAGGCATATCAAAAGGTGTTCTGTTAATCTCCGCTAATGAGCAGATAATTGCCAAAACAAAGGCAACAGGTTGTTTTACTATATTCCACAAACCTGTTTGCGCATCCACAATACCTGAGAAACTTAAAGTGCCACTTACAAGCACTACTGCAATTATCGTTAGTGCAAAAGGAAGTTCATAACTAATCATTAGAGCTGACGCCCTTAACGCACCAACCAGACTGTATTTATTGTAAGATGCATATCCACCTAAGACACAACCATAGGAACCTATAGCTGCAAGTGCAAATACATATAAAACACTTATGTCAATATCTGATAAGATAAGCTTAACTTCTCTTCCGAAAATATGAACAGTCCCTCCAAAGGGAATCACAGCTATAACCGCAACAGCAGTTGCAAAACTAATCATAGGTGCTAAAATAAAAACTATTTTATCAGCTTTTTCAGGAATAACATCTTCTTTAAAAAATGATTTAATTGCATCAGCAATAGGCTGCATTAAACCATGAAAACCAACTCTCATAGGTCCATATCTCAACTGAAAATCACCAAGGAGTTTTCTTTCAAACCAAGTTGAATAAGCAACAATAAGAAGTAATCCCACAAAAACTATCAATGTTAAAACTATATTGATACCAATATCAATTAAAAAATCCATTAAAAGCCTCCTATGCCTTCTTTATATTAACAGCACAAACTTTATACTCAGGTATTTTAGCAATTGGATCAAGAGCATTATTTGTAAGAAGATTTATTGCTGATTCTGAAAAATGAAAACATCCAAAAACAACACCTTCTGCAATTCTTTCAGATATTCTTGCATTTGTTGTTATGGACCCTCTTTTTGAAAAAATTGTAATTTTGTCTTCATCATTTATACCTAATTTTTCAGCATCTTTTGGATTAATCTCAACAGCTGGTGCAGGACAATAATAGTTAAGAGCTTTGGCTCTTCTTGTCATTGTAGCAGTGTGAAATTGCTCATATCGCCTGCCTGTTGTAAGGATAAAAGGATAATCTTTGTCAGGCAGCTCCTGAGGAGGTTTGTTATCAAGAGGGGTAAATAAGCCTTTTCCTCTAACAATTTTTTCAATATGCAAAATTTTTGTTCCAGGATGGTCTTCAGAAGGACATGGCCAGCATACTCCATCTTCTTCTTCTATTCTCTTATATGTAATACCTGCATATTGAGGTGTTACTTTTCTAATTTCTTCAAAAACTTCCTCTGCATTTGAAGAATACTCAACCCCAAATCTTTTAGCTAACTCACATAGAATGGTTAAATCATCCTTTGCTTCTCCCGGAGGATTAACAGCTTTTCTGACTCTTTGAACTCTTCTTTCAGTATTGGTAAAAGTACCGTCTTTTTCAGCAAAACATGCTCCAGGCAATACTACATCAGCTTTTTTGGCAGTTTCTGTTAAAAATATATCCTGAACAACTATAAAATCCAGTTTATCAAAAGCATGTTCTGCATGTTCTAAATTAGGCTCACTAACCATTGGATTTTCACCCATTATATAGAGAGCTTTTAATTCTCCTTTTTCTACCATATCAGGAATTTCAGTAAGAGGTTTTCCTTTTTCCAAATTACAGGAACAATTCCAAAATTCTGAAAATTTATTACAGTTTTCTTCATTGTCAACAGGCTGGTATCCAGGATAAACATTTGGAAGCCCTCCTAAATCACATGCGCCTTGAACATTATTTTGGCCTCTTAACGGATTAACACCTCCACCTTCTATGCCAATATTGCCACAGGTAAGTGCAAGGTTTACAAGTGATTTAACATTTCCGGTTCCTGATGAATGCTGAGTAATACCCATTGCATACAAAATAGAAGCTTTTGCAGCCTTACCATAGAGAATTGCAGCTTCTTCCAATTTTTTAGCAGAAATTCCTGTAATTTTTTCTACTTCTTCTGGAGTATATTTTTCCACTATTTTTTTAAGTTCTTCAAAACCTTCTGTTCGTTCACTAATGTAATCATCATTTTGCAAGTTGTTTTTTATAATTACATTTAAAAATCCATTAATCCAAGCAATATTATTACCTGGTTTAGGTTGTAGCCAAATATCTGCATAATCTACCAAATCTATTCTCTTAGGATCAACAACTATTAGTTTGGAACCATACTTCATAACAGCTTCACGAATATAATTTGCTATAATTGGGTGACATTCTGATGTATTTGAACCTGTAACAAGGATTACATCAGCTCCAATTGTACAATCTTTCATTGAATTTGTCATTGCACCACTTCCAAGTGTTGTAGCCAGACCGGCTACTGTGGAGCTATGTCAGAGACGTGCGCAATGGTCAATATTGTTGGTGCCTATAACACTTCTGAAAAATTTCTGGAAAATATAATTTTCTTCATTAGTAGCTCTTGCTGAAGTTAAACCATAAATTGCATTGGCTCCATGTTTTTCTTTAATGGTTTTTAATTTTTCTGCAATATAATCAAGTGCCTTCTCCCAGGATGTCTCTTTAAACTCACCGTTTTCTTTTATTAATGGCTTGGTTAACCTGTCATCACTATTGATAAAATCCCATCCATATTTTCCTTTTATACAAAGGGATCCTTCATTTGGACCAACACCCTGCTCTGTGGTAACTTTAATAATTTTACCATTAAAAACATTAAGGTCAAGCTGACAACCACAGCCACAATAAGCACATGTTGTTCTTATCCTGTCTATAAACCATGTTCTACCTTTAACTTCGTTTAATTTATCTGTTAATGCTCCTGTAGGACAAACACCAAGACATTCACCGCATGATTTACATAATTCAGGTTTAACTACAGAAACTTTTGCATCCCAACCTTTGCCTACAATATCAATAGCCTGATTTCCTGTAATTTCTCTACAAGCAGTTATACATCTCAGACACATTACACATCTGTCTGCCCACTGTTTTATAAAAGGTGTTGCATATTCAGGCATTCCTTTATCAGGCAACTTTTCCTGAAACTCTACCTGCTCTATGTTAAATTCATATACTAAATCTTGCAGAGTACATTCACCTGCCTTGTCACAAACAGGACAATCAAGAGGGTGATTAAGAAGAATAAGTTTAAGAGCATCTCTTCTCATTTCGTAAAGAGTATCGGAATTAGTAATAACTTCTATTTCATCATCAACAGGAGTCATACATGAAGGAACAGGATGGTCACAACCTTTTACTTCCACAATGCACAACCTACATGAACCAATTGGAGTCAATCTATCGTGGTAACAGAAAGTTGGAATACGAATACCTGCTGATCTTGCAGCATGTAGAATTGTAGTACCTCTTGGAACTTCAACTTCTTTACCATCAATTTTTAATTTAACAATATCTTCAGACATCTATCTTCCCCTAAAAAAATTATTTAAATTTTTTATATTCCAACCATTGCAACTCTATAACATTTTAGACATCTATCTGCTTCGGCTCTTGCCTCTACAATTGAATATCCTTCAGTATATTCAATAAAACTCTTTTTCCTTTCATCAGGTGACATATGATGAATTTTAACCCTGTCTCTTCCTCCTATAATACCAATTTCTTCAGAGTTATCAAACACTTTCACTTCAGAAACAAAATCTTCCATTTTTTCTTGAATACTTCTTTCCAAAGGAGCATCTTTTAAATATTTATCAATTTTATCAGCAGCTCTCATAGCGCCAGCACATGCTCTTATTAAGGCATCAGGAGAAGTTACAACATCACCTGCTGAAAATATACCTTTTTTAGTAGTCATATAATTATTTATATCAACAACAAATGTTCCTTTTCTGGTAACTTCTATATCAGATGCACCTTCCAATACTCCAAGATCAATAGCCTGGCCAATAGCAGGAACAACAATATCGCATTCATAAACAAATTCTGAACCTTTTATAGGAACAGGCCTCCTTCTTCCTGATTCATCAGGCTCACCTAATTCCATTTTGATAAGTTCTACTCCTACAACCTTACCATCTTTGGCTATAATTTTTGTAGGATTTGTTAAATATAGAAAATTAACACCTTCCTCTTCTGCTTCTACTATTTCTTCAACATTGGCAGGCATTTCATTTCTTGTCCTTCTGTAAACAAGCGTAACATCCTCTTTGCCGATTCTTAATGAACATCTCACACAATCCATTGCAACATTGCCACCGCCAACAACTACAACCTTCTTACCTTCTGGATAAGGGTCTATACCATTGTTTATATCAAGAAGATATTTTACTCCTGGCAAATAACCCTGATATCCATCATCTTCACCTTCCACTCTCATTTGAGAACTTGTATGAGCACCAATTGCTATAAGAATAGCATCATATTCTTTTTCCAAATCTTTTAATTTAACATCTCTACCAACATAACAGTTATATTGAATCTCCACTCCAAGAGATTGTATTGCTTCAGTTTCAACCTTAATAATGTTTCTTGGCAATCTGTAATCAGGGATACCAACTGCTGCCATACCACCTGTTTCAGACAATCTTTCAAAAATTTTAACTTTATAACCTCTAAGCGCCAAATGATAAGCAGCTGAAAGACCTGCAGGACCTCCACCTATAATGGCCACTTTTTTATCTTTAGGTTCTTCTTGTGGCTGAAATTTTGCAATACCTTTTCTCTTAAGTTCAAAATCAGCTACAAACCTTTTTAAATGCTTAATAGAAATAGGGCCATCTATAAGCATTCTTCTACAATTATCTTCACAAGGTTTTACACAAACCCTACCTACAATACCAGGTAAAGGCAACCTCGTTCTGATTAAATCCAGTGAATCCTGAAACCTTCCCTCTCTAATGGCTTCAACATATTCTGGGATAGGCAGATGTATTGGGCATGCATCTGTACATGGCGCAGTTAGATGCGAAATATATTCTAATTCTGTTTTTTTAACTATACCGTTTAAAGCATTGTTGAAATCCTCTTCAAAATATTCCAACGCATCTAATATAGGCTTGGTTACAGTTTGCCCCAGATTACACCTTGAACCTTCTTTTATAGAAACACTCAATTTTTTCACAATCTCCAGATCTTTCTCAGTGGCATCTCCATCGTAAATTTTATTGAGTATGTCAGCTAAAACTTTTGTCCCTATTCTGCATAAAAAGCATTTACCACAGGAGTGTTTTTGAGCTTCTTCCATATAAGTTTTACATAATTCAACAATACTAATTTCAGAATCAGTAAGAATAAAACCGTTCCATCCCATAAAAGCTCTTACTTTTTTACCATTAAACTCTTCCGGAAGATTGACATCTTTTAATTCTACAGGTTCTTTTCCTCTATTGTCAATTACTTCTTCTGTCCAGCTGCTAAATAGCACTTTTGCCATTTATAGTTCTCCTTAAATTTATATTAAGTTATCTATCTATTTCTCCTAAAACTATATCAAGACCGCCTATTGCAGTAATAATATCTGAAAGCATATAACCTTCAACCATATCAGGTAATGCTGATACGTGAATATAGCAAGGGGATTTTATTTTAAGCCTATAAGGCTTTTCACCGCCATCACTATAAATATAAAAACCAAGTTCTCCTTTGGAACCTTCAACACTTTGATAAACTTCACCTTTCGGTGCTTTAAAACCTGACAATACAAACTTAAATCTTCTGATTAATGCATCTATATCTGTCCTTACTTTTTCCTGAGTTGGATTTAAATAAGGCATGTCTGCCATAACAGGACCATCTGGAAGATTTTCAATAGCTTGTTTTATAATTTTAACTGATTGTCTGAATTCTTCCATTCTACACATATATCTGTCAAAAGCATCTCCTTTAGTACCAACTGGAACTTCAAAATCAAAGTCTTCATAACTGCTATATGGAAAAGCTTTTCTAACATCATAATTAACTCCTGATGCTCTCCCAACAGCTCCTGTAAGACCTAAATTAATAGCATCATCATAAGAAATTACTGCTAAGTCTTCGTTTCTCTGACGCCATATAATATTATCTGTAAGCAGAGTTTCATATCCATCTATTTTTTCAGGAAACATTTTAACAAAATATTTAACTTTTTCAATAAATTTATCAGTTACATCTTTTGCAACACCACCTATTCTCATATATGTAGGTGTCAATCTGCCACCACTTGCTTCTTCAATACATTCCATAATAATTTCCCTGTCAGCAAATGTATAGAAAACAACAGTCATAGCACCCAAGTCCAACGCAGCACTACCTATCCATAGATGATGTCCCATAATTCTTGACAATTCAGAAATAATAACTCTTAAATATTGAGCTCTTTTAGGCACCTCTATTCCCAATAGTTTCTCAACAGCAAGCACATATCCGAGATTGTTCAAAGATGCAGCTGTATAATCTAATCTATCTGTAAGAGGAATGGCTTGATGAAAAGTGAAATCTTCAGCTATTTTTTCTATGCCTCTGTGTAGCTGACCAATAATGGGAGTTGCCTTGATAACCTTCTCTCCTTCCAACTCCAGCTCCACCCTTAAAACACCGTGAGTTGAAGGATGGTGAGGGCCAAAATGTAATTTCCAGGTTCTTTCTGCTGCCATTTTTTCTTCCTTTATTTAAAATTTTGTAACATTTTCTTTTATTGTTTCAGGATCCCATTTCTTTTCAAAATCATAACCTTTAGTAGGAAAATCTTTTCTTAATGGATAATGCTCATATCCTGGCCACATTAACAATCTTCTTAAATCAGGATGACCTTCAAATTCTATTCCAAACATATCAAAAGTTTCCCTTTCAGGAAAATTTGCAGATCTCCAAATATTGTAAACAGAAGGAACTTTTTCTCCTTCATCAACTTCTGTTTTCAAAATCATTCTATGCTCATTATCTATGGATGTCAAAATATAAACAATATCAAAACGAGGCGTTCTTTTATATGGTAAAAAATCCACTGCTGTAACATCTATAAGAAGATTAAACAAAAGTTTTTTATCTTTAAATAAGAACGCACATACATCCAGCAACTTTTCTTTTTTTACCTTAACAACAGCTTCTCCTCTGAATTCTTCAGCTGAAATAATTTCTTTTTTAAATTTCTTTTGAATAAGTTTTATTATGTCTTTTGCTTTAGCCATTTTCCTACCCTGCTATTTTTATATTTCTTTCTTTGCAATATTTTTTAATTTCTTCTTCAGTAATAACATCAGGCCTGCCATGAATTCTTTCTTTACCAATTTTTTCCTGAATTTTCATAATAGCTGCCAGCAATCCCTCTGGCCTAGGAGGACAGCCTGGCAAATATACATCAACAGGTATTACCTGATCAACTCCTTGAACAACTGCGTAAGATTGGAAAATACCTCCACATGATGCACAAGCTCCCATAGCAATAACCCATTTGGGGTCACTGATTTGCTCATAAATTCTCTTAACCATTGGAGACATTTTTTTGGTAAGTGTACCTGCCACAATCATAAGGTCAGACTGCCTTGGAGATGGCCTGAAAACCTCTGAACCAAATCTCGCTATATCATAATGTGCAAGACTTGTAGACATCATCTCAATAGCACAGCATGCAAGACCGAAAGTACATGGCCAAACTGAATTTCTTCTGCCCCAGTTAACTATTTTTTCAAGAGTTGTTGTAACTATTGAACCTTCTGGTAATAAATATTCTATTCCCATTCCAGTGCTCCTTTTTTCCATACATAGATAAAACCAACCAATAAAATAAACATAAAAATAAACATTTCTATTAACCCAAAAAAACCTAACTGTTTAAAATAAACAGCCCACGGATACATAAAAACACATTCCAAGTCAAAAAGTAAAAATAGAAGAGCAAAAATATAATATTTAACATCAAAAGAATACCAGGTTGGACCTTGTGTAGGTAGACCGCTTTCATAGGGCGCATCTTTGTAAGGGTTGTGTCTTCTTGGGCCTAAAATTGCTGAAAATAGTACCATGATAAGGGATACAACTGCCCCAAGTATTAGAAATAAAAGTATTGAAGTGTAACCGCCAAGATAAGAACTTATTGATGGAGTCATTTTTCACCTCTGTTTGTGAATTATTATTACAAATGAGCTGAGTGCCTATAAATTATATTTTAACTGATGTCAAGGAAAAAATAATTAAAAAATACAAAATATTTTATACAGTTTTGTTCTAATATTTTATGTGATTTAAAATAGTTACAAAACAAAAACCGTTTTATTTTTTTGATGCTTCTACTTTGTTCATAAGAGCCATTAAAAAACCAAGGGTTATGAAAGCTCCGGGAGGTAAAATGAAAACAATAATTGGAATATAATTATGTGCCATTACATGAGCACCAAATAATGTTCCATTTCCAAGAATTTCTCTTATAGCACCAAGCACTGTTAATGAAATGGTAAAACCAATTCCAATACCTAATCCGTCAAACAGTGATGCCATTAAATTATTTTTTGAGGCAAAAGCCTCAGCTCTGCCAAGTATTATACAGTTAACAACAATTAGAGGTATAAATAAACCCAATGCTTTATGTAATTCATAAAAATAACCAGCCATAACAAGGTCTATTATTGTGACAAAAGAAGCGATTATTACTATAAAAGCAGGAATTCTGACTTTTTTAGGTATAAAATTTCTCACAAGGGAAATAACAATATTAGAACAAACAAGAACAAAAGTTGTGGCAAGTCCCATTCCTATTCCGTTAATTGCAGCAGTGGTAACAGCAAGAGTGGGACACATTCCTAAAACCAACTTAAATATAGGATTTAACTCCCATAGTCCTTTGGTAAATTCTTTTTTATAATTCATCTATATAGCCTCCTGAAACTTTACATTTTAATTTTTAACAATTGTTGCTTTATTTTTAGAATAAAATTTCAGACCATTGTAAACTGCTTTGGTAACCGCTCTTGGCGAAATAGTTGCTCCAGAAATCTGGTCTATATCTCCACCATCCTTTTTAACTTTCCAGTTAGTATTTCCGAGGCTCCTTTTTTTAAACTGAGCTTTGAACCATTTTTCTGTAATTTTTGCACCAAGCCCGGGAGTTTCTGACATTGATAATATTTCAATTCCGTTAATAGAGTCGTTCTTTGTTTTAATTCCAACCATTATTTCAATAATTCCACCATATCCCTCTTTGGAATATACTTTGAATGCAACTCCGCAAACTTTGCCATTTTTATTTTTACCAATAAAAATATTTTTATTATTTAAAGCTATTTTATCTTTTAATGGATCATTAACACTACATTTAGGTAAAACAGATTTTATTGCCTTAATCATTTCAAGACGTTTCTGTTTTGCAATAGGTTCTTTTGTAATATTATAAACAAGAGCAAGCAAAAAAGCTGAAACCACACAAATCAGCGTAAGAACTTTAACTAATTTCAAGGTATTGTCTTGCTTCATATGATAAACTCCTTAACTATTTAATTGCTTGAATTATAACCGAATTTTTTAGGCCTTACATATTTGTCAATTAAAGGCGTAACTGAATTCATTAATAATATTGCAAATGAAACCCCTTCAGGATATCCTCCCCACAATCTGATAACTGCCGTGAGCAGACCGCATCCAATTGCAAAAATTATCATACCTCTTTCAGTTATAGGTGATGTAACCATATCAGTAGCCATAAAAAAAGCACCTATCATTAAACCACCTGAAAAAATATGATAAAAAGGATTTATATATATGTTGGAATTAAAAACCCACATGATTCCTGTAATAATAAAAACTGTTGCTATAAAAAACACTGGAATCTGCCATCTTACATAACCTCTGTAAATAAGATAAAGTCCGCCTGCTATTAATGCTATTGCAGAAACTTCTCCAATACACCCACCTGTATTGCCAATAAGCAGGTCAAAAATACTTAAAGCTTTGGCATGAATGATTTTACCATGAAGCATAACTTCTTCTTTTACAAGGCCAAGAGGAGTAGCTTCAGTTACAATATCAGGGCTAAAAAAACTACCTGAGAAAACTGGTTTCATCCATTTGGTCATTTGCACAGGGAATGAAATTAGTAAAAATACCCTTGCCACAAGAGCAGGATTAAAAGGATTGTGGCCAAGCCCTCCAAAAACCTGCTTTGCAATGATTATAGCCACAAAACTACCAATTAACGCAACCCACCAAGGAGATGCAGCAGGCAAGTTTAGCCCTAACAACAATCCTGTTACAATAGCACTACCATCAAATGCAGTAATTTTCTGTTTTAATAACTTCTGCCAACCATACTCAACTGCAACAGAAAACAAACAGCATAAAAACACAACCCTTACTGCAGGAAAACCAAACACATAAAACCCAACTAATGTTGCAGGCATTAATGCAATTATTACATTATACATAACAATAGGAATACTTTCTCCACAATGAACATGAGGCGAAGAAGTTAATAGAAGATTTTTATTCATTCCTACTCCTTAAAATCAAAAATTTTATATTTAATTTATTTCTGCTTTGCTCTTCTAATTTCCATTGCTTTGGCTTTGCCAAGTTTAAACATCTGCACCAAAGGTCTGTGCGCAGGGCAGACATAAGAACAACAGCCGCATTCTATACAATCCAGAACATCATTTTTATCAGCATCTTCAAACAATCCTTTTTCTATTAGAATACTCATAACACTTGGAACTAAATTAGCAGGACAAGCTCTTACACAAGAGCCACAACTAATACATGCTGAATAATCGTATTCTTTAACAAGATCATCTGTAAAGGCTAATATTCCCGAAGTCCCTTTAGTAACCGGAATCTCAAGTGTATATTGTGCAAATCCTGTCATAGGACCGCCAAAAATTATTTTTTTAGGTGTTTTTTTAAATCCTTCGCAATTATCAATAAGATGAGAGGCTAAAGTACCAATTCTAACTTTGAAATTTTTAGGCTTTTTAATTGCTTCACCTGAAACTGTAGTTATTCTTTCAATTAGAGGTTTGCCATATCTAACTGCTTCATAAATTGCCGCAACTGTACCTGCATTCTGCACAACAGCCCCAACATGCATGGGAAGTCCACCTGAGGGCACTTCTTTATTTGTAATAGCTTTTATAAGCTGTTTCTCACCACCCTGCGGATATTTAACAGGAAGTTCTATGACTTCTATTGGCTCATTTTCAACCATCCTACTCATCTTTTCTATACAATCAGGTTTATTGCCTTCTATAGCAATAACACCTTTTTCAACTCCCAATATTTTCATTACAATTTTAGAGCCTTCTATAATTTTTTCAGGTTCTTCAAGCATCAACCTGTAATCAGCAGTTAAATAAAGCTCACACTCCACACCATTGACTATAAATGTATCTATTTTAAAATCAGGAGGCGGACTTAATTTAACATGTGTTGGGAAAGTCGCTCCTCCCATTCCGACTATTCCTGCATTTTTAATAATATCAAGAAGTTTTTTAGGGTCCAAATCCATATAATTTTTATTCTCATTAAATTCAACAGTTTTATATTTTCCGTCATTTTCAATTTCTACCATAGTCGAAGGCACACCAAAAGGAGCAGCAACAAAATTTGCAATACTTTTTACAGTACCTGACACTGAACTGTGAACAGGTGCTGATACAAATCCTCCTGCTTCACCTACTACCTGACCTACAAGAACAGCATCACCTTTCTTGACAATAGGTTTGGCAGGTGCTCCAATATGCTGAGAAAGTGGTATTCTGACAATATCAGATGCTTCTAAAACTTCAATTCTGCTGTTTTTGCTTAATCCTTTTTTGTCATCTGGGTGAACGCCACCTTTAAATTCAAAAAGTTCTATAGTCATTAAAAGCTCTCCTGTTAATTTTTTACTGTAAAGTTATTGCTTCTTTAGGGCAATTTTGGGCACATAATCCGCAACCAAGACATTTTTCAGTATTAACATTATGCACTGCTTTTAGATTGCCGCTAATAGCATTAACCGGACAAACTTTCTTACACTTTCCACATCCTACGCATTTATCTGGTAAAATATGAGATTTAGGCTTATCTGCATTGTTAAAATCAGCAATAACTCCAACAGGACAATTTTGGGCACAAAGGCCACAATTCAAACATTTATCAAAATCTATCACAGCAACATTATTTATAACCTTAACTGCATTTACAGGACATATTCTTTCACATTTGCCACAACTGATACAACCAACTGAACATACCTTTTTTACTTTTGCTCCAGTTTCTTTAGAAGAACATAATACTCTGACTTTTTTATCTACAGGTACAAGTGCAATAATATTTCTCGGGCATACTTTTATACAATTGCCACATCCTGTGCATTTACTTTCATCAACAACAGGCAACCCTGAGCTATCTATTTTAATGGCTTCAAAAGGACATACCTTTTCGCAAGTCCCCAATCCGAGACAGCCAAAAGAACATCCTTTATAACCTCCGCCAATTATTTGTGCGCCTCTGCAATCATTAAATCCATTGTAATCAAATTTATTATCAACAACATCTCTACTTCCTTTACATTTAACAAAAGCCACTTTCCTAACACCAATTTCAACAGATTTGCCAAGCAATTTAGCAACATTTAAAACAGTATCTTCATCTGCTGCAACACATCCGTTAGGCTCAGCCTCACCTTTAACAACCGCTTCTGCAAAATTTATACAACCAGCATAACCGCAACCACCACAATTTGCCTGGGGCAAAGCTTCATTTACTTCTTCTATTTTCGGGTCAGTTTCAACTGCAAAAATCTTAGATGCCACACCAAGACCGAAACTTGCTATAATACCAAGCAATCCTAAGCAAACTACTGCATATATCATGATACCCCCATTTATTTTAAATATATCTGTATTTAATTTAAATTTTTACTAATCCGGAAAATCCCATAAATGCAAGTGAAAGAATACCTGCTGTAATTAGTGAAATTGCAGTACCTTTAAAATTATTCGGAATATCAGCAAGATCCAATCGCTCTCTTAAACCTGCAAAAATTGTAAGAGCCAGCCCAAAACCAACAGCAGAACCTATGCTGAAAACCAACATTTCTATAAAGTTGTAATTTTTCTGAACATTAAGAACTGCAACACCTAAAACAGCACAATTAGTTGTAATCAAGGGTAGGAAAATTCCAAGTGCCTGGTACAATGCAGGACTGGTTTTCTGAACAACCATTTCCACAAATTGAACCAACGCAGCAATAACAAGTATAAAAACTATTGTTTGGAGATACTGTAAATGGAGAGGATTAAGGACAGCATACTGAAGTATCCACGTAATAACAGAAGCTACGGTCATTACAAAAACAACAGCCATACTCATACCTGTAGCTGTCTCTACTTTTTTGGATACTCCTAAAAATGGACAGATTCCTAAAAATCTTGACAGGATAAAGTTATTGACAAAAATGGCACTGATAAAAATAAGAATTAACTCTTTCATACCCCACCCCTTTTTCAAAAAACTTTTCGAACATAAAATAAATAGAGCAATTAGTCAATAATTTTTTATAATTTACGGTTTTTTCTTGACAAAATTAAATATCATGTTTATAAATAGAACAGTATTTGATTTAAATTAACTAAAACTCAAGGAGGTATCTTATGTCAAACTACAACAGT
Organism: uncultured bacterium; assembly: GCA_964492825.1. Lineage (GTDB taxonomy): Bacteria > DYJV01 > DYJV01 > DYJV01 > DYJV01 > CAZBLP01. The sequence goes on along the minus strand of CAZBLP010000015.1, from coordinate 10,781 downwards.
ATAAAAAAATGTTTTAATAAAATCAATAAAGAAAATGTTGAATTCCTGCTCAACAGATATAACAAAATTAATAGATGGATAATAGGAGATATTTTTAAAAGAAGCGGTTACAGATATCCTGATAAAATAGCTCTTTCTTTTAAGGATATTAATTACACATACAATGAATTGGACAGTGAAATCAATAAAGTTGCAAATGCATTAATTGATTTGGGCGTAGAAAAATATGACAGAGTTGCAATAATAGCTCACAACACTCTTCACCATGTATTAACATGGTTTGCTTGTACAAAAATAGGCGCTATTTATCTTGCCATAAATTATCTACTCAACGGACCTGAAATAGAATACTGCATAAACCATTCTGAGAGCAAAATATTTATTATTGAAGATGAGTTGTTTCCCAAAGTTGAGTCTGTATTAAAAAACATGAAAACAATAAAAAATTTTATATGGTCAAATCAAGGTTCAGGATTGAAAACTCCAGATAATAATTTTTTTGATTTTGACAAGTGGTATAAATCTTTTCCTGATAAAGAACCTGACACTGTTGTCAGAATTGAAGATCCCTGCCAAATGACATATACCAGCGGCACAGAATCAAAACCCAAAGGAGTAATTATTAACCATCAATCTCTAATTTCACAATATATCAGTATGATTATTGACGGAGGTTTTGCACCTGAAGACATATCAATCAACGCTTTGCCAATTTATCATTGTGCTCAGAGAGACGCTTTTCTAACACCTCTTTTCTATATTGGCGGCACAAATGTTTTAATCAGACCAGATATTGAAGAAATTTTATCAAATATTGATAAATGGAATGCAACAATGTTTTTTGCTCCTCCAACAGTATGGATTGGCATTTTACGACACCCTTCTTTTAATAAATATAATCTCTCAAAACTGAAAAAACTGTATTATGGTGCTGCAATTATGCCTGTTGAAATTATTAAAGAACTTCTTGAAAAATTTGAGGGAAGCAAACTGTATAATGCTTATGGACAAACCGAATTAGCTCCTCTTCATACAATACTAAAGTCTGAATATGCTCTTACCAAGCTCGGCTCTGTTGGCAAAGGTGTGCTTAACATGCAGACAAGGCTTGAAGATGATAATGGTAATCCCGTGGAACTACCCGGAGTTATAGGTGAAATTTCAGGAAAAGGGCCTCATACCATGATTATGTATTTTAAGGATTTTGAAAAAACAGAAGAAGCCATGAGATACGGCTGGTTTCATTCAGGAGATTTGGGAATTTTAGACAAAGAAGGATTTCTAACTGTTGTTGACAGAAAAAAAGATATGGTGAAAACAGGAGGAGAAAATGTTTCAAGTAGAGAAGTTGAAGAAGTAATTTACCTTGACAAAAGAGTGGAAGAAGTTGCTGTTGTAGGATTAACCCATCCGAAATGGGTAGAAGCTGTTACTGCTGTTGTTGTTCCGAGGAAAGGAGAACAAATCACAGAAGATGAAATAAGAGAACTTTGCAAAAAACATCTTGCACCTTTTAAAGTACCTAAAAAGGTTATTTTTATAGATGCCCTACCAAAATCGCCAACTGGCAAAATTTTAAAAAGGGAACTTAGAGTAAAATATCAGGATATGTTTAAATAATATTTTAAATATGCCAAGCATCTAATTATTAGTCAGGTGCTTGGCATTAGGTTGTCTTAACTGTCAACTACTTCAGCGGTTTTTCAAATCACCCACACAATATTCTTGAAATATTTCCAAATTAATTATATGAATTTTTATTTACAACTATTATAAAAATTTGGAGGCAAGTATAATGGGTTTTATTCATTGCTATACAGGAAATGGCAAAGGCAAAACCACAGCTGCTTTGGGACTTGCTTTAAGAGCTGCAGGGCACAAGAAAAAAGTTTTAATTATACAGTTTATGAAAGGTAATATTGAGTATGGCGAATTAAAAGGTGTAGAAATGTTATCACCTTATGTAAGTTTAAAACAATTTGGAAGGGAATCATTTGTATCAAAAGAAAATCCTGATGAAATAGATGTTAAATTAGCATTGGACGGGCTAAAATTTGCATCAGAAATGATTAAGTCAAATGATTTTAATATGGTTATTTTGGATGAAATAAATGTTGCTCTTGATTTTAATCTGATAAATTTAAAACATGTTATTAATATTATAAAAAACAAACCTTCTGATTTGGAATTAATTCTTACAGGCAGGTATGCACCAAAAGAGATAATTGAAATTTCCGATTTGGTTACTGAAATGAAAGAAATTAAACATTATTTTCACAATAAAATATTAGGCAGAGAAGGCATTGAATATTAAAAGGTATAACGACTTTAAATCTTACTTAATTAAAAAATTCGGAGAAAAAGTTTATAAAGTTACAATAGATGCTGGATTTTCTTGCCCAAACAGAGACGGAACAAAAGGTTACGGAGGCTGTATCTATTGCAATTCAAAAGGCTCGAAACACAGAAAAAACAACAAATTAATCACCCCTATAGAAACTCAGATACAACAAGGTAAGGAGTTTTATAAAAAAACCCGAAAAGCCAAAAAGTTTTTAGCTTATTTTCAAACTTATACCAATACCTATTCTGATACTGAAACTTTAAAAAAAATCTACTCAATACCGTTAAATGACAAGGAAATTGTGGGCATATCAATTGGCACACGACCTGATTGTGTTGATAAAGAAAAGATTGAAATCATTCAAAATCTTTTGAATCAAAAAGAGGAAGTATGGATTGAATACGGGCTACAGACTGTCCATAATAAAACACTGCAATTTATTAACAGGGGACATACATTGGATGAATTTGAAAATGCCATTGAAATTACAAAAGATAAAGGTATTAAAATATGTGTGCATATTATTGTGGGACTACCGTATGAAACTGAGGAAATGATGATTCAAACAGCCAAATATGTAGCCAAATTGCCTGTGCATGGTATAAAAATTCATTCGCTTATGCTATTAAAAGGTACTGTTATGGAAAAAATTTATGAAAAAAAACCTTTCAGATTTTTAACAATGGAAGAATATGTAAATATTACCGCAGATATACTTGAAATTCTACCGGAACATATGATTATCCAAAGATTGACAGGTGACGGCTACAAAGATATTTTCATTGCTCCTGATTGGTGTAGAAATAAATTAAAAGTCTTAAATGCAATTAACCAAGAGCTCAAAAGAAGAAACTCCCACCAGGGCAAAAATTACAGTGTAACTGTTTAATTTTATATTGACTCAACACTGATTTCAAGGTATTTTATTGAAGTATACAGAAGAATAAAAATATCATCCAGTTTCAATTGCTGTTTTAAATTCCAAATTCTGCAAAACCTTTCCTGTTAACATCACCAAAAGAGAGCATCAAAGATTACTATTTTCATTTTTTGCTTACTGCAAAGTGCTGTTTTCTTCAATTTTAGAATATGGGCATACTTTAATACAAAATCCACAGATTGGATAACCTACATTCTCTATTTTAGCAAATTCATTCATTAATTTTTCTTTACATCTATTGAAAAATAATGCTTCTTCTCTGTTTTTATAATATTCTTTCTCTGGCATATTACCTTTAATAGCCTGTGAAGGACATATTTCCTTACAAATGTTGCAGTTTCCACATCTATTTTCAAGTGGTTTGTCTGGTTCCAATTCCATATTTGTTAGAATTGTTGCAATTCTTATTCTTGGTCCATATTCAGGAGATATTATTAGCAGACTTTTACCCTGCCAGCCAATCCCTGATAGCCTTGCTATTGCTTTGTGAGTAATTGCTCCTCTGAAATTAATTTTATCTAAAATCTGAGATGCAGGGATTGGAAGAGCTTTAAATCCAAGCTTTTCAATAAATTTTGACAGAAATAGCGAAATTTCATCAAGTTTATTATTAACAGTGTTGTAAACTTTTGCATATTCAGGAGTTGGAGCCTTTTCTATTTTCATAAAAACTGCTTTTGGAAGCGCAATTGCAATTGATATTCCATATTTGAAGTTAGTTAAAATATTTTCAGGTAAAAGTGGTGAATTTTTTGAATCAAATTTTTTCAAATCTGCCACACCAAATAAATCTGCTCCAAGATAAAAGGCTTTTTCTTTCAATTTTTGCTTAAACTTATCTGCCATTTTTTGCCTCCAAAATTCAAATTCATAAAATTTTTTAAATTATCAATCCAATCTTTTATTTAATCTTGATAGTATTATTACTCTCTCTATGGTTGCTATTATAAACTTAGCAAAACTTTCTGACAACAAAATTTTATAAACTTGTATTAGACATGTTTGGTTTAGCATTCCCATTCAGATTATGCCACAAAAATTCTCGGTCTGCAAGCAATCTTTGAAATTCAAATTCCATTCATTTCTAAAGCTGTTGGAATTAGGATTATTGATTTATTAAAAAAATAAATTTGCCTTTTGCCTTTTGAATTTAATAATGATATTGTCATTTGGAGAGGTGTTTTTAATACAATAAAAAAAATTTTGACTAACAGGAGAAAATATGGAACCTTTTATTACTGGTATAGGTTTTATACCTATATTCTTTATTCTTTTTGGTATTGTACTCACTATTTTATGGATGATGCTGCCATTTTCAATATTTGGCATTAAAAACAGACTTGATTTCTTAATCAATAAGTTAGAAAAATTAAATGTAAAAATATCTAAAATAGAAAAAGAAATTGGTGACATTAGTGATTATTTGAAAAAAAATAAAAATGTTGCTCCTAAAGAGCCTGATAAAAAAGAAAAAAATTCTCACCAAAGATATTTGCCAAAAGGCATTGATAAATCTGAATATTAAAAATCATGTAACAGATAATTGCATTGGTTTTTGTGTAATAAATGTCAAAAACATTATCTAAACTCTATT
>CAZBLP010000015.1:0-5803 GCA_964492825.1 uncultured bacterium | reverse complement strand
ATAATTGCATTGGTTTTTGTGTAATAAATGTCAAAAACATTATCTAAACTCTATTTAAAACAAATTATTCACCTGTAGTCTATATAGGATTTAATCCAAATTCTTTTGCAAGTTTAATTACGCTTATATATTCACTTTTAGAAACTCAACGATTCAGTTCAGGATAATTATGTGCTCTAAAACAGGGATAATACTGCTCCATAATATTTATACTTGTATTTTTAAAAATTTCTTTTGATAAAAATTTTAAAACTCTATTCTATCCACATTGCACTTGTTCTGGCACAAAGAACAATTTACAAGAATTTTTTTAGAGACTCAATGGATTCAATATTTTGATTATATTGAATTTAAGATAATTTTATTGTAATCTATCAGGATTGACTATAAGTTAATATAGCAGATAGAAAAAAATGAAAAACTCCAAAAAACTTATTTACACCCTGAAACTACAGTTGAAACATTGTAAGTAGTACTATTTACCGAATACTCTACATAACAATTTGTCTGCATGGTAAATCTCGCATTGGAAGAATCATTGTTATCCGTGCCTGCAGAAAAGGTGAATTTATCAGGATTATAATTAACGGCATTATTAATGCCACCTGATGTCTCACTGGGATATCCCGGAGAATTGGTACCATTATAAATCTTTATTGTTTTTCCTTCTATAGTAATTGTAGAAGCAGGAGAAATCAGCCATTTACCATGCGATATGGTTGCTGCGGAGCTTACAGCTCCTGCTAAAGCCTCTACAGCTGCCTTTTTTGCTTTACCTGACATATTACCAAACTTCGGTATTGCTATGGAAGCCAAAATACCAAGAATAGCTAATACAATAATTAATTCAACAAGAGTAAAAGCTTTTTTTGTTTTTGAAATCATCAGGTTATCCTTTCTTATTTTTTTCTTTCCTACTTAATAAAAATGTGTTATAAAACAATCATCTAATACAAGCTTAACAGAAAATCAAGGATTTAATTATGCTTACCACAAAATTCAGACTTGGTGATTTATTAGTTAAAAAAGGCCTTATTACTGAGGTTCAATTAAAAGTCGCACTTGAAGAGCAAAAAATAAAAAATAAACGTTTAGGAGAAATACTTGTTGATTTAGGCTATATTGACGAGAAAAAAATCATTGAAGTTCTTGCAGATCAGTTAAAAATTCAAGCTATTACAGCTAAAGATGTAAAAGTTACACCTGATTTACAAAAAATAATCAGCGAAAGCAGAGCATTAAGGTTGCAAATTTTACCTATAAAAATTGAAGAAAACACTCTGCACGTGGCAACTACTGATCCTACCAATATAATTGCCCTTGATGAAATTGAAAGAATAACAAATAAAGAGCTTGTTGTCTATATTGTTTTAAAACAAGACTTTTTAACTCTTTTTTCAAAAATATACTCTGCAGAAGATAATCTATACAAAATAGCTAAAAACATTGAAGATAAAATTTTGGAAGCAGGCGCTGATGAAAAATTCCTGGAAAAATTGGCTGAAGAAACACCTGCAATAAAACTTGTTGATAATATTATTAAAAAAGCTATTACAGAAAACGCAAGTGACGTTCATATAGAAGCAGAAGAGGATATTCTAAGAATACGATTTAGAATAGACGGTATTTTACATGAAATTCTCACTCTTAACAAACTTCTCTATGCTCCTATTCTCTCAAGGATAAAAATTATCTCTAACCTCAACATAGCTGAAAAGAGACTTCCTCAAGATGGAAGATTTAAAGTAAGCCTAAAAGGAAGAGAAGTTGATTTCAGAGTTTCAACATTGCCTACAATTTTCGGGGAAAAAGTTGTACTGAGAGTTCTTGATAAAAGTCAAGATCTTTTGGATTTAAATAAATTAGGCATTGATGATTACAATTTTGAAACATACAAATCTATTATTGACAAGCCTACAGGCATTATTTTGATTTCAGGTCCTACAGGAAGCGGTAAAACCACCACTCTTTATGCAACTCTGAATTATTTAAATTCAATTGAGAAAAATATTATTACAGTTGAAGATCCCGTTGAATACAAGTTCAAGCTTATTAATCAGGTTCAGATAGAAGAAAAGATAGGGTTGACATTTGCAGGCGCACTTAGATCCATCCTCCGTCAAGACCCTGACATTGTAATGATTGGAGAAATTAGAGACAAAGAAACTGCGGAAATAGCAATACAAGCATCATTAACAGGCCACTTAGTGTTGTCCACAATTCACACCAACGATGCTGTCAGCAGTGTTACGAGACTTGTTGATATGGGGATAGAACCATTTTTGGTCTCAGCATCAGTTGTTGGAGTAGTGTCTCAAAGATTGGTGAGAAGAATATGTGATAATTGTAAAGAAAGTTTTATTTTTGATAAGGATTTTCTCAAAGAAATTGAATTGGAAACCGAAGAAGACAGCATTGAACTATATTGGGGCAAAGGATGTGAAGTATGCGACGGCACAGGTTATAGAGGCAGAGTGGCTCTTTATGAAATATTAAAAATCACTAGAGAATTAAAAGATGTTATAAGTAGAAATGAAACAGCAGCTACAATAAAAAAAATTGCAATATCTCAAGGATTCAAACCAATGTATAATTCCGGTATGGAACTTGTTAAGAAAGGTATTACAACTGTTGAAGAGGTCATGAGAGTTACAATTATTGAGCAGGAGTAAAATTTAAAATGCAAGACAAATTCTTCTACAAAGCTATTGACAGATACGGTAAAAAAACTTTCGGAATTATTAATTCTTCAGATGAATTTGAAGCAGAAATGATATTGTTAGAACAAGGATTAAATGTATTATCCATTAGAGCTGCCAATATTTTTGACACTCTAAATGAAAAACTTGATAAATTAAAAGAAAAATTCACTCCTGTTACTCTTACAGATTTAATAGTATTTACCAGACAATTTGCAACTTTATATTCTGCAGGTATCCCTGTATTGACAAGTCTTGAACGATTAAAGGACCAAACTTTAAACCAAAGATTTAGAAAAATTTTAGAGGTAATAATTAAGGATGTGCAAGCAGGCAGTTCTCTGCATCTGGCTTTTAGCAAACATTCAAAAATTTTTCCTTCCCTTTACGTAGGTATGATTAAAGTAGGTGAAGAAGGCGGTGTGTTGGACATCATATTACAAAGAATTGCAGCTATTTTAGAAACGCAAATGGAAACCCAAAAAAAAATCAAAACTGCCACCAGATATCCTAAAATGGTTATTACTTCAATAATTGTCGCTTTTATTTCTTTAGTTACGTTTGTTGTTCCAAAATTTACAAGTTTATTTTCAAAATTCAAAACTGAATTACCTCTTCCAACACGTATTCTTATTGCCACCAATAATTTCTTCAAGAATTACTGGTGGTTAGCATTGATTATGACTGTTGCTGGTGTATTGTTATACAAAAAAATACGAAACAATGAAAAAGGAAAAACAATATTAGATAAAATGGCGTTAAAAACTCCGATAGTTGGCAATTTGTTAAGCAAGGTTTACATTGCAAGAATAGTAAGAATACTTGGATTACTTTATAAAAGTGGAATATCAATAATTACAGGTTTCGAGATAGTATCTGCAGTTACAGATAACAATATTTTTAAAAATGAAATTTTAAAAATAAGAAATGCTGTTTCCACAGGCACAAGTATTAATGTTGCCATAAGAAGCTCCGATATTTTCCCACCGATTGTTTCTGATTTAATATCAGTAGGAGAAGAAACAGGTTTGCTTGATGAGATGTTGTTTAAAATAGCTGATTATTTTGACGAAGAATCTGATTATCTAATTGGTAGCTTATCAAGCTCTATAGAGCCAATTCTCCTGTTTTTTGTGGCAATGATGGTTCTTTTACTGGCACTTGGTGTATTTATGCCAATGTGGAATATAGACAAAGTATATGGGTGATAATCATGAAAAAATTTCTTTTAATTTTATCTTTTGTGCTTTTTATTAGTAATATTTTGGAAGCAAAAATCTTAGTGGTTGACGACAATTATCCACGCATGTGTGAGCAAGGAAGCTGTGTAGGCTTTTTCTGTTTCGGACCTTTTGGGAAAAACAACTACAAAACCATTAAAGAAGCTCTTAAAAACGCTAATAAGGGAGATACTATCAAAATATGCAAAGGCAGCTACTATGAATCTGTTACTGTGGATAAAGATGACCTTACAATTACAGCTGCTTTGGATGTTTCCAAACCTACAGATGTTAACTGGTATTATAGAGGTACAGTTCTGCAAGTCGGCTCATGGGGGCACGCCACAAGAAATTTTAAATTAGAAAAAATTTCTCTGTTTTCAAATTCCAAATCATCAAATACCAAGACTATAAATATATTAAAAACATCGAAAAATATACAGCTAGAAAATTTAACTATAAAGGCTGTTGCAGGTAATGCAATTTATTCAGGATACAGTGTAGATAAAAATTTCGAGTTCACTTTTAAAAACATAACTTTTACCCTAAATAGTGCTTCTGCAATTCATCTTGAAAAAGGCGGTGACGCTGACTTTAGAAATATTACTATAAAAGCTGACACATACAATGATAACACTAATGCTATATTCTTAGGCTGGGGTTTTTCTTATAGTTCATCTTTCAATTTTGATGAATTAAAAATAGATATTAACAAAGGAAGAGGTTTACATATTTCAAAAGGGGACAATATCAACCTAACCAGCGGAACAATAAAAAACACCTCAGCATATGGAATTCTTCTGGATAACGGCATAGTTGGTAATATATCATTTAAAAAACTGGATATAACCTTTAAGAAAGGTTACGGTATTTTTATAAACAAAGGTAAAAATGTTACCATGGATACAGTAAAAATCAACGGAGAAGACAAAACCTATTGGGGGATAAAGTTCAATTGGGGTGTTTATGGTAATTATCAATTCAACAATATTACATTATCAGTTAAAGCAGGAGGTATATATATAGCAAAAGGGAAAAATGTGGAATTTAATAACATTACTCTGCAAGGTGACGGGGACAATGATAAAACAGGAATAAATTTTCAATGGAGTAGTTTTAAAAATATCACAATAAAAAACAATATCATAAATACCAACGGAGATTCGTTAATTGTTAACGGTAGCAGTAATTTAATAATAGACTCGTCCAAATTTTATACAAAAGGCAAAAACAGTATAAAAATAAATACAAATGTAACCAGACTCAACTTAAAGAACTCCTGTATTTTCAATAACTCGGAATATAAAACAAGTTATGGTATTAACATATACAACTGGAGAAATGATATTAATATTTCCAATAACTGCATATATTCATCATCCAGTTTTTTTGCAAGGGATTCCAAAAGCACTCATAATTGGAAGGGAAATTACTGGGACGGCATCAAAGATAAAGACAGAGACGGAGATATAGATTATTTAGATAGTGACAGAATTGAGAAATGGGTAAGAGATTCTTCGCCTCTTTCATCATGTCCAAATAGCTGCGTAGCTGTGACTCAAACGTCAAAACCTGTTGCAGATTATCGTATGGATGAATGTTCTTGGGATGGAACAGAAGGAGACGTAAAAGATTCAAGTGGAAACGGTTATAATGCCTCAAGCAAAAATGCCGATACTCTGAAAGATGGAAAATTGTGTAGAGCAGGAGATTTCAAAATCAACAACTGGCGCATGCCTGATTATCTACAACTTAATAAATATATTTTGAATGGTAAAAAAGACTTCACTATAACTTCCTGGATAAAATATGATAACGGTGCAAGTATCAACCAAGAATATATTATTAGAGGTAGAAATAATTTTAGGAGCAAAGAGATTGTTT
>CAZBLP010000014.1:0-36559 GCA_964492825.1 uncultured bacterium | reverse complement strand
TTATATTGAAAAAAACAATATTTTGGAATATATTATTTAGATGGATGTTGAAATTTATATAATATTATTGTTTTTTTTTCTTTTTTCTTTTGCTCTCTTGCTTATCTATAAAAATTTCCAAAAAAGAATCACATCTTTGAAAAAAAAACATAAAATCAGACTAAAAACATTAAAGGAAGAATCTAAAAAATTTAGAATATTTCTTAAAAATATTCCTGCTATATCTTGCAGCATGGATAAAAATGGCAAAGTTTTATTTATTGAAGGCAGAGTTAATGAAATTACAGGATATTCAAAAGAAGATTTTCTAAAAGGATGCATTTTCTGGGAAGATATAATTGTTAAAGAAGATATTTCTAAAATCAGAATGATTTATAATGACCTTATTAAAAGGCCAGGAGCCAAATATCAATATTCTTTTAGAATAAAAACTAAAAATAATTCTATTAAGTGGCTTAATAGAATTGCTGAAAACGTTACTGATATTAATGGTGACATACTTTACATTCAAGGCATAACATATGATATTACAAATTTGAAAAGAGGAGAAGAAAAAATCAAAGAACTTTACGAACTAAACGATTTAATATTAAACAGTGTTGTTGAAGGAATAATAGGAGTAGACTTAAATGGTAATATAAAATTTATAAACAATGCAGCAATTAAAATGTTGCAATATCAGGGATTAAAAGTTTTAGATAAAAATATTCATGAATTGATTCATAAAAAAAATATTCCCAAAGAAAAATGCTTTTTTATTAAAGCCATAAAAGATGGAAGAAGTAAGAAAATACGCTCAGATGTTTTTCATAACAGCAAAGGAGATGTTTTAGATGTTGATGTGACAATAACACCTTTAAAGAAACATGGTAAATTAGCAGGTTCGGTTATATGTTTTAATGATATCAGGGAAAGAAAAACATTTGAAATGGAGATTCTAAGACTTATAAATGTTATTGAACAAGCAGATGTCTCCATTGTTATTACTGACATTAATGCAAATATTATTTACGTTAACGAGGCATTTGAAAAAACTACCGGATACTCCTACAAAGAAGCAATAGGTAAAAATCCAAGAATATTAAACAGTAAACAGCACAATCAAAAATTTTATAAAGAACTTTGGAATACAATCAGTAACGGTGATACATGGAGAGGAGAATTTATTAATAAAAAGAAAGATGGTACTCTATTTTATGAAGATGCTGTTATATTCCCGATTTTAGACTTAGATGGAAAAATCATCAACTATGCTAGCATAAAAAAAGATATTACAAGAGAAAAAGAGCTTGAAGAACGGTTAAAACTCACGCAAAAACTAGAAGCAATGGGACAAATGGTAGGAGGAGTAGCACATGACTTTAATAATATCCTTACAATTATTAGTGGTTATACGGAACTTATGCTCTTAAAAAATAAAAAAGATGAGAGTTTTTTCAAGCCTGTTAATGAAATTCAGAATGCAGTTGAAAGAGCTAAATCATTAGTATCACAACTTTTAACTTTTAGCAGAAAACAGATTGTGGAACCCAAACCTGTTGACGTTGGTTTGACTATTAAAAACATAGAAAAAATGTTGAGACGACTTATCCCTGAGGATATTAACATAGAAATAAATATACAAGACAATCTGCCAATGATTTGGGCAGATGATACCCAAATAGAACAAATATTGTTTAATCTCATTATAAATGCAAAGGATGCCATAATTTCAAAAAAACAATCTGATAAAAAAATCATTAAAATAACAATTAGCGAAGAAAATGTTTCAAAAAAAATCAAAACTGTTATTGGATTTAAAACAAAACCAGGAAAATATATAAAAATTTCAGTTTACGACACTGGCATAGGCATTAGAAAAGATATTCTAAACAGAATATTTGAACCTTTTTTTACTACTAAAGAAACAGGTAAAGGTACTGGACTCGGTCTTGCAACAGTTTATGGAATAGTTACCCAAAACAATGGTTTTTTAAACGTAAAAAGCGAAGTAAACAAATGGACTCAATTTGAAGTGTATTTTCCTGTTTACAAAGAAAAAAAAGATATTTCATCCACACCACCAGAAAATATCATTAAACATAAAAAATATACAGAAACTATTCTTTTTGTAGAAGATGAAGAAACAATTCTCACAATAGGCAAAGAAGGACTGACAAATATAGGATATAATGTTATTACAGCAAAAAATGGGATAACTGGCTATGAGCTTTATAAAAAGAATAGAGATAAAATAGATCTTGTTATTACAGATATAGTAATGCCGGAATTAGACGGTTTTGAAATGTATAAAAAACTTAAAAAATTAAATAATGAAATCAAAATTATTTTTACAACAGGCTATATTGACAGCAACTTTGAAAAATTAAAAAAAGATAAAAACGTTGATTTTATAATGAAACCATATAATATTTCTGAAATAAACAATAAAATCAGGAAACTATTAAAAGGTCAATAATTAATGCTACTATAAGCATAATGGAAATCCAGCCATTTACCGAGAAAAAAGCCTTATCAATTTTACTTAAATCATCTTCTTTCACCAATGAATGTTCATATATTAGAAATATTCCTGCAATATTAACACCAGTTGCAAAAACAATTCCTAAGTTAAAAACAGGTATCATATAAACTAAAGCACTCATCATAATAATGTGAAAAATTTTTGCAATTTGTAATGAACGTTTTATTCCATATTTCACAGGAATAGAATATAAACCTTTTTCTTTATCAAATTCCATATCTTGCAATGAATAAAATATATCAAACCCTGCTATCCAGAATAAAACAACAGAAGAAATCAAAAAAGGCTTCAATGAGAACTCTCCTGTTATAGCAATCCAAGCACCAACAGGAGCTAGGCTAATCGCAAATCCGAGAAACAGATGCGTATAATAAGTAAATCTTTTTGTAATTGAATAAAAAGATAAAATAAAAATAACAGGAAAAGAAAGATAAAAACACAAACTATTCAATTGATACGCAGCAAATATAAATATAGTATAAGCAATAACAGTTAAAACAATCATTTGCAATAGAGTAATTTCACCTTTAATATGAGGCCAATTAATAGTTCTTGGATTTTCTTTATCAAACCTATAATCACATATTCTGTTAAACCCCATTGCACCGCTTCTTGCACCAATCATTGCAATTAATATCCAGAACATTTTATCTAAATGCGGCATCCCCCTTTTTGCTAAAATCATTCCCATAAAAGCAAATGGTAAAGCAAACACCGTATGAATAAATTTTATTGATTCTAAATAACTTTTAATTGTTTTTATCATCTTTACTCTATATTCAACACAACCTTTATTTCATCCCACAGTAGCTCCATACCCAATCTTTTCAAGGAAGAAGTAAGAATAGGATTCTGCAGGTTATAATCATTTTTTAATTTTCTTAAAGATTTATTTATTTCGTTTTTTGATAATTTATCACTTTTGGTTAAGACTATTAAATATGGTATTTCAATTTCAGATAAAAAATTTATTAAAAAAACATCTTTCGGGGTTATTAATCTTCTAATATCAACTAAATGAACAACACCTCTGAGATGCACAGAGTATTTAAGAAAATCTGTAATTAATCTGTCCCATTCTAATTTTTCTTTTTTGGATATTTTTGCAAATCCGAAACCAGGTAAATCAACAAGGTAAAATTCTCCATTAATTAAAAAGTAATTTACTGATTTTGTAAATCCTGGCTTAGAACTTGTCTTTACAAGTTTTTTCCTATTTAATAGAACATTAATTAATGTTGATTTACCACAATTGGATCTACCTGCAAAAGCTATTTGAGGTAGATCATCATTAATAAACTGCTCTTTTTTAAAAGCGCTTTTTATAAATTCTGCTGACTTGATTTTCATACTGAAAGAATTTTTAAAAATACTTTTCTATGTCTAGGACCATCAAATTCACAAAAAAATATTCCTTGCCAAGTACCTAACAACAAAGAGCCATTTTCAACAATAACCTGCTCTGAACAACCAATAATAGAAGATTTAATATGTGCATCAGAATTGCCTTCAAGATGAGTATACCCTGCCCTATAAGGTATTGTTTTCGATAAATATTCATTAATGTCATACTTCACAGAAGGGTCGGCATTTTCATTAATAGTTATTGCAGCAGTAGTATGAGGAGTGTATATTATTGCAATACCATTCCTTATGTTTTCCTTTTTAATAAGATCTTTAACTTGTGAGGTTATGTCAATAAATTCAATTCTTTTTAAAGTTGTCACAGAAATTTTACAAAGCATTTTTCCCTCTAAAAATATTTATTTTAAAAATAAATATTACAATTATTAAAAAAAAACAAGACATTTTTACAACAATACCTCTTGACTAAAAAGCCATATGAGTGTAATTTAAATTACAGATTAACTTCAAAAATAAGGATATTCTATGGATATGAGAAATAAAAACGCTTTTACTTTAACAGAACTGTTAATTGTTATGGCGATTATAGGAATGTTAGCAGGCATTGGATATGCTTATCTTTCAAATGGAAAAACATATTTAAAAAAAGATGTAAGGATACTTTACAATTATTTGAGTTATATGAGAATAAAAGCAATTCAATTGAAAAATAGAACATATCTTGAATTTGATATTACAAATAATAGTTATTCTCTTAATTATGACAATGGCTCTATTTTAAAAACTGTTAATTTATCATCTAAAATAGAATTTGGCGATGGTGGGCATAGTAGTCTTTCAAATCATAAAGTTGCATTTGGCAGTACCAGTCCACCAAAAGCATATTTCTTTCCAGACGGTAGTTGCAGTCCTTCTGGCTCAATTTATCTTAAAGAGAAAAGCAGTAATGATTCAGTCTATAAAGTTACGGTAAGTTTATCCGGAAATATTTCTATTTCCCATTGGAACGGTTCTGCTTTTGCAACAGATTAAGTTTAAGAAAGGTTATTGTAACACAATGAAAAAGGCATTTACAATTGTTGAACTTCTTTTGGTAGTATTAATCTTCAGCATTGTAATGGCAATAATCTATCCCACTTTTCAAACATTTAACAAAGCAAGTAAAATACAGGAAGATGCAATGATGTTAAATCAGAACTTGGAAGTATCTTTAAATTATATTGAACGTGCCATACAAATGGCAGGTTTTGGGACAAAATATTCAGTGGAATTTCAAAGTAAATCTGTAAATGGATATAGCAATATTTTTACTGCTGTTGACGGAGGTTCAAGTGGCGACGACCAGTTGACAATTGTCTATGCAAATAGGATATTCGGACAGGTAGCAAAAGATTTGTCAGGAAATACTTCTTACTCTGGCAACGTTATATACACAACATCTTCAAACTCCGATCTTCTAGATAGTAATTTGAAAAAATATGTATTTATTGAAAGAAATCCCTATAATCAATTTTTTGAATTAATTTCAGATCCTCAGACTATTTCCGGGAAAACCGCTTTATACCTTGATAGCTCAATTAGTCTTGAAGTGTATGAGAACGATTATGTTTATTCCATCAGAGCGGTCACAATCTCTTATGACTCTACAAACCAGCAAATAACAATAAATAACAATACAGGAGGCTCCAATCAACCTCTTGCTTCATATATTGAAGCTTTACAGTTTCAATACGGTATAGACGAGAATGACGACGGTGTTTTTGATGACACTGATTCTGACGGTGATCCTCTTGATAACACCATTCCTACGGGAAAAGAATTTTACGTCAAATTAGTTAGGGTTTCCATTCTCGGCAGAAGTCCTAATCCTGATGCAACATATAAAGATCCCAATTCAAGTTATTCAATAGCAAACAAGACTATTAACATTGACACTGACGATTCAAACGGAATCAATTCTCAATATGATACACATTACAGAAGAAGACAGATTACAATAGACATAATTCCAAGGAATTTTTTGTATGAAACTTTTTAAAAAAATTGATAAAAAAGCTTTTAGTTTAGTTGAACTTTTAATAGCTGTTGCCATTTTATCATTAGCAATACCTTCTTTTTTTACTTTCTTGAATTCACAAATATATAAAACCAAATTAAATACCGATATGACAAACGCTCTTTTTTTAACAGAAAAAACTTTGGAAAGTCTGTTGCATAAAAGCTACAATAATTCGGACCTATCAGATACATATACTTCCAATAACAGTGATTTAAATCCTGATATTGACAAAAACTCAATTTTAAATGATGAGGGTAATTACATGTCTTCCAATTTTGACCATTTTAATAGCCCTGTTACTCTTAACAATACAAAATTTTATATTCTCTGGAATATTGCCGAAGATTCCACAATTAAATCTACTAATAAATTTAAGAAAATAGGAGTTATAGTCTATTGGATTTGGCATGGACAAGGGCATAAAGTATTTATTATGACATTGAAAAGAGAGGAATAATTTATGAATAACAGAGGCATGGCTATTGTCACAGTACTTATGTTGATATCTGTATTATTAATCCTAATTATATCTTTATCAACAAACAGTATTACCAACTTTTCAATTTCCAAAAATAGCAAAGACAATTCAATAGATTTTTATAGAAGTGAATCAGGTAATAAAATAGAAATTTCGGATATTATTACAATTAGTGTTTCAAATATTACCAATCCAAGCGAACCACCGATTAAAGACACTAATGTGGATTTCAGTGATGGTACATCTTCATTTGCTTATCACTCAACCATAAAATTCGAATTTTACAAGCCCACTATAAAACCGGGAACTTCCATGAATATGTTCAGCAATTACTATTATACTGTCAGGACAGGGATTAACAATACAGAAATAAAAACTCTTGTGTATAAACTCGGGCCTAAAATGTAAACGGAGGTAAAAATGAGAAAAATACTTTTACATATCATTGTATTCTTGATTTTGTTGCCCATGACAAATATCTCAGCAGAAGACACCGACATTTATTTACAAAATGTCAAACCCAATGCAATGATTTTAGTGGATACCTCCGGAAGTATGGGATGGGGTGTCTACGAACATACAGTTGACTACGGGGCATTTTATGATTGGGCAAGTGATCTGGGAGACTGTGATATGATAGCAGGAGGATGCGGATCAAGTAATTACTTTTATAATAATCATTATGACAAAAATGAAATTTTACTTGTTAAAGGGAATATAGGAGTTACTATTTACAATGGAATTACATTTACTGGTGATCCGGGCAACCCTGATTATTTATGGTATACCAGTAATGTTATAGAAACAGGGACATATATTGATGACAATGGCAATTTAACAGATAGCAGCGGAAGATCAATTACAGATCCAAATTATGACGGAAGAATCACTGTAGACTCAGACGGTTATATATTACTCGATGGAGAACGTCTCCCTCTTGACAGAAATATAAAACTCCATGATTATGAAGAATATCCAGACGGGACAATTATAGATAAAGGTTTTGCAGGAATGTTAAATGCTCCTGGGTGGTATTTCAGCGGTTTCGAGGGGATTGGAAGCGGTGCTTCAAGCCACAACGTTGCTGAAAACGGAGATCAGGATATCTATTTTTTTATCCCGGGTAATTGGATAAATATGCAGGAAATGTATAATCTTTATACAGCATATACTACAAATGAATCTTACAGAACATGGAAAACAAGGACATATTCAGAATCAAGTGCCACTTATACACCGGTTACCGTGGATATTCATTCTCCAAATTATCCGAGTAATTATCCCAACAACAGAGATGAAACTTATACTATTACACAAATAGATGCATCAAAGATTAAACTTCATTTTTCAGCTTTTTATCTTGAGTATAATTGGAGTTGCAGGTGGGATTATGTAAAAATTTACAAAGACAGCATATCAGGTGGCAACCTACTTGATACTTTTTGCGGTAATCAAGGAAGCTTTACAACATCATCTTATACTCTTGGAAGCACTAAAAAATTAATAATAGTTTTTCACTCTGATTATTCTGTAACAAAATCAGGATTTAAAATTGACAGATATGAATATCTTCCAGAAGACGTGGAAACATCAGGTTACAAAATGCAAACAAGACTTGAAGTTGTTGTTGATGCTATGGACGATGTAGTAGATGCTACAAGCGGAAAAATCAACTGGGCTCTTGCTTCCTTCAGTGTGTCACCCACTGGAAACGGGGCTAAGATATGGCAGGAATTTGATACATCTTTAACTGATGAAGAACTTGAAAACAATATTAAAAATTATTTAGATTCATTTAGTGCTGACGGTGGCACTCCACTTGGCGAAGCTTTACAAGATGTATGGAATCATTACCACAGTAAAACATCAATATTGCCGAGCTGTGCAAGAAACCATACAATAGTTCTTTCAGATGGATATCCGTCTGCTGACAGTGATTGGTCAAGAATCAGCGGAATTAATTTTAGTGACTGGGATAGTGACGGATGGACAGAAGATCCTTATCAATATTCTTCTCCGCCTGATGACTATTTTGACGATGTGGCACATTGGATGTATACACACTCTATTTCTGATAAATCCGAAGTATCTGATCCTGAGAACAGCCATGTTAATGTTACCAGTCATATGCTGAGTTTCACAATGTCATCTCCTCTTATGGAAGATGCAGCAGAAGATGGTGGTGGCGTTTTTGTCTCAGCATTTAATAAACAACAATTAGTAAATGCTTTTTATTCTCTCGGAATCATAATAGCAAACAGTGTTTCATATACTGCACCTGTTGTTTCAGTGGATACAACAAATAAAACCCAAAGCGGTCAATATATTTATATGACTTTTTTTAAACCCAAATCACCAAATTGGCTTGGAAACCTTAAAAAATACAAGGTTAACTACCAGATTAAAAGCGGATGTACAGGAAGAGACAATGAAGAATGGGTAGTTGTTGACAAAAACGATCTTGATGCAACTGATTGTGATGGAACTTTTAAAACAACATCCGTATCTTATTGGACAGACGAGGAAGATGGCGGGGAAGTTGAAGCAGGCGGCGCAGGAAAAGTTCTGGTAGACAAACTTACTTCTTCCTCTCTTTCGGACCCTTATAATACAACATACAGAAAAATATATTTTATTGATTCATCAAACATATTCAAACGATTTATCCCTGCTAATTTAAGCTCCGGAGTTTTAAATGAAGCTGACACAAGTGAAAAATATAAAATTATAAATTATGTTTATGGATATACTTTTGATGAGGATGGCTCAGCAGATCACTATCCTGTTGCCAAAAGATCATGGATACTTGGAAGCATGGTTCATTCAGAGCCTGTTCTTTTAAACTATGAAGCGGATAATACAACATTAATAGTCGCAGCGGCAAATGATGGTCAGATACATATATTTAACGATTCAAATGGAGAAGAAATTTTTTCATTAATTTTTAACTGTTTCCTTAATAAGTTAAAAAACATGAATCCTGATTCTTCGGAAAGCAGGCCGTTATATTTCGATGACGGAACCATGTCTTATTATTTTACTTTTGATTCTGACGGTCGCATAGAGCCAAAAATTTTAATTGTAGGATTAAGAAGAGGGGGGCGAAGTTATTTTGCTTTTAATATTGAAGATCCGAATCCTGAAAATTGGTCATTAAAATGGGAAATTACCGGTGGTGGAAGTGGTGACTTTAGTGAATTAGGTTATTCATGGTCAGATGTAGTTATAAGTAAAATGAAAATAGGTTCAACTGATAAAACTGTTGGAATTTTCTCAGGCGGATATGACCCAGTTGAAGATGACAACTCTTCTCCTCAAACGAGTGTAACAATGGGTAGAGGGATATTTATAATAGATTTGGATACCGGAGCCAAATTATATTCATATACACACAGCGATAATTCTAACATGCAGTATTGTATTCCTGCAACCCCTACTGTTATTACAGATGTCAACGGATATCTTTCAAAAATATATGTTACAGATATTGGTGGCCAATTATGGAAACTTTACTATGATAGTTCATCTGATAGTTTAAAAGGACATATTATTTTTAAATCAAATCCAGGTTCAGATTCTACAAGTGGAAATATTGGCGGGACATTAGATTCTAGTGATTCAAACAGAAAATTTTTCTACTCCCCTACAGTTACTGTTCTTGGCAAATGTTCAACTAATTATGCACAGGGAAGTATAGGATTTTTAACCAAAGCACTTTATTTTGGGTCAGGAAACAGAGAAAATCCTACTGAAACATCTGCAAATAACAGAATATATATGGTAATTGATGATATAGATGATAATGACACAACCACCACATATACAGAACAGAATTTATTAAATGTTACCAATGATGAACTTGATGTTGATTCTGGCTCAAGTTCATCTGAAAAAGAAACTATTTTAAATAAACTCCATTCTGCCAAGGGATGGTTTATAAAACTCGGAGATATTAATGACTCAGAAGAACATTCAGGTGAAAAGATATTAAGCACTCCTATTTTATTTAATGAACGTGCTTATTTTACATCTTTCACACCTACCTCCACTGATCCTTGTAATCCTCACGGCATAAGTAGAGTTTATTCTCTAAAATATTGCTATGGATTAGCAGGAATTAACTATAATACATCTAATGACAGCGGAGATACCGAAAAATTTGATAAAACAGACAGATATAGACAATTAGGCGTATCACTGCCATCTGGAGTTAAAATTGCAATAAGAGAAGGCCATGTATGGGCATTAGTTAGTACAGGTGGTGGAATTCCCGGAGTCGGCAAACTCGGATCACCTAATATTCCTCAGGAAAGTTTAAATATCCACATAGAAAGATGGGAAAATTTTCAAAATTGGTAAAAGATAATAAGGAGTTTAACATGAAAAAAAAATTACTTTCCTCTATTTTAATTTTATTTCTATTAGTTCCACCATTATTTGCCAAATTAGCTGTTTC
The DNA here is from genome assembly GCA_964492825.1 of uncultured bacterium. Taxonomy (GTDB): domain Bacteria; phylum DYJV01; class DYJV01; order DYJV01; family DYJV01; genus CAZBLP01. The sequence continues at coordinate 25,677 of CAZBLP010000014.1, read as the reverse complement.
TGAAACTCAAATTTATAGTGGGATTATTTCCAAAATTGATCATGTAAAAAGTATCGCCATAATTAACGGAAAAAAGTTCTATTTTAAAAAAAATATGTACAACGAACTGAAATTATTTAAAAAACTAAAGAAAAAAGTAACTGTTAAATTTAAAAAAAATAAAGGGAAATATATAATTGAAAAAATTATTTTTAAACTTAAATATTTAAAAAACAGGGGAAAATATTAATTCCCCAATTTTTCCCAATCATTTAAAAATTTCTCTATTCCTATGTCTGTCAATGGATGTTTTACAAACTGCATTAACACTTTGTATGGTATTGTAGCAATATCAGCTCCCATTTTTGCAGCTTCAAGAACATGGAGAGGATTTCTGACACTTGCAACTATTACCTCAGTGTCGTATCCATAGTTAAAATAAATTTCCATAATTTGTTTTACAAGTTCCATGCCTGTATGTGATATATCGTCAAGTCTTCCTATAAAAGGGCTCACAAATGTGGCACCTGCTTTTGCTGCTAGTAAAGCTTGAAGTGGAGAAAACACTAGAGTAACATTTGTATTAATACCTTCTTCAGACAATGTTTTTACGGCTTTTAATCCATTCTCAGTCATTGGAATCTTGACTACAACATTTTCAGCTAATTTTGACAACTCTTTTGCTTCTTTAACCATGCCTTCATATTCAAGAGAAATTACTTCTGCACTAACCGGACCAGTGACTATTTCGCAAATCTCTTTTATTAAAGATTTGAATTCTCTATTTTCCCTTGCAACAAGCGTTGGATTAGTTGTAACACCGTCAATTAAACCCAAATCTTGTGCTTTATTTATCTCATTAACATTAGCAGTATCAATAAAAAATTTCATTTCATCCTCCTTTATTTTTTAATATTTCTAATCTTACCAATTTTAAATAATTTTGTAAACAGATTTCAAATGATTTTATATAGGTTGTATTTTTGGATAAGAAAGCCTCTATTTATTCCCCTCTAGCAACATTAATAACACCTTTTACCTTATTTAATCTGTTAAGAAGATTGACATAATCCTTGGTAGATTTCATTTCAACAAAAAAATCAGCAATAGCTCTTCCATCTTCAGTAGTGTCTATATGAACATTAGTCATATTAAAACCTAAATTCGATATAGCATTACTCAGTTCGACTAATAAACCTTTTCTGTCGGCAGCTATTATTCTGATCTTGACGTTTCTTTTATCAATTTTCTCTTTATCCCAAGATACATCAATAATTCTTTCAGGATCAAGATTTAAAACATTGCGACAATCTGTACGATGTATGGTTATTCCTTTACCTCTTGTAATATATCCTATAATATCATCTCCAGGTAAAGGATTGCAACATCTACCGTAAGAAATCATATAATTTGCTATGCCATCTATCAAAATGCCTGTGGATTGAGATTTGCTTTCCTCTTTGATTTCCTTTTTTAATATTTTATCTTTAGGCTCTTCAGGTATCAATTTATGGATAATCTGTTTAGGAGAAATTTTACCATATCCTATTGCAGCATAAAATGTATCTTCATCAACAAAATTAAAAGATTTCATAACTTCTGGTATCTCTTTTTTATAATCATCAAAATCCAATCTGTTCTTCTGAAATTCTTTTTCTAACAAAACTTTTCCAATAGTTATATTTGTATCAAAATTTTCCTGTTTTATAAACTGCCTGATTTTACTTCTTGCTTTAGATGTTTTTACATATTTCAGCCAATCCTTGTTAGGTTTCCCATTTTTAGATGTGATAATTTCTACTCTATCACCTGTCTGAAGCTCATATTTAAGAGGAACTATCACTCCATTTACTTTGGCACCAACACATTTATTACCAACAGCAGTATGAATTGCATATGCAAAATCAATAGGTGTCGAACCTGCTGGAAGCTCTATTAATTCGCCTGCAGGTGTAAAAACATATACTGAATCTGATAAAACTTCTGTTTTTATTGTTGAAAAAAACTGATTAGCATCTTTAATATCATCTTTTAGCTCCATAACCTGTCTAAGCCAGTTAAAAACCCTGAAACTTTCATCATCCTTGGTTCTGTTCTCTTTGTAGAGCCAATGAGCTGCAATTCCTTCTTCTGCAATTTTATGCATTTCTTCAGTTCTAATCTGTATTTCTATAAAGTCTCCAAAAGGTCCAATTACTGTGGTATGTATTGACTGATACATATTGCTTTTAGGCATGGCAATAAAATCTTTAAACCTTCCTGGTACAGGCTTCCATAAAGAATGAATTATTCCTAAGACTTGATAACATTCTGGAACATTTTTTACTATTACTCTAAAAGCCAAAATATCATAAATTTGACTTATATCTATATTTCTCTTAACCATTTTTTTGTAAATGCTGTAGAAATGCTTTAATCTTCCCGATATTTTGCCTTCAATTTTATGAAATTTTAAATTTCTTTCTATTATCTTTATAACCTCTGTAATGTATTTATTTTTCTCTTTTTGAATTTCATCAATTCTATTTTTTATAGCCTCATACGCAGAAGGTTTTAGATATTTAAGTGAAAGATCTTCAAGCTCGCTTTTAATCCATGAAATACCAAGACGATTAGCAAGAGGAGCATAAATATCAAGCGTTTCTTGAGCTATTCGTATCTGCTTTTCAGGGGGCATAAATTGAAGAGTCCTCATATTGTGTAACCTATCAGCAAGTTTTATTATAATAACTCTAATATCATTTGTTGATGCAATTATTAATTTTCTAAAATTTTCTGTTATTTTTCGATGTGCTGATTTAAAATTTAATTTACTAATCTTGGTGACACCATCAACAAGTTTTGCAATATCTTTACCAAAAAGCTTTTCAATTTCCTCAATAGTAGAATGAGTATCTTCAACAACATCATGAAGGAGACCTGTAACTATTGTAGGGATATCCATATTCATATCTGTTAAGATTTTCGCTACGGCAATGGGGTGTACAAGATATGGCTCTCCACTTAGTCTCACCTGTCCTTTATGAACCTTTGCTGTGTAAATATAAGCTTTATTTACAATAGCTATTTTTTCAGGAGGATAGATATTGATAAGTTTATCTAAAATATCATTTATTCTTACCCGTTCCATTAATGAGATTTTACTTAATCTATTGAAAAAGTCAACTGATTTTTAAATTTAAAAAAAATTTGACTTAATGACTTTTTTTTGTTAATGCTTTTATCCTTTTCACAAACTGTTTTAAGGAGATGATGAATGTGTAGATTAAGTGCAATAGTTTCAGATAGCTATTTTTCTCCTTTTGAAAATATTTTAGCTCTTGAAACAATGAAAGAAGGACATGACGGGTCCGGGCTGGGACTGGTGTTAAGAGACTTAGGGGGAGAATTTGAAAATCTGAAAGAATATCCTATTCTTTCATGTATTACTTCTAACGAAGGATATGATAAGTTAAAAGAATTTATGAATCAGAAAGGTTTTGAAATAAAATATAGATGGGAAGCTCCAAAACACATTGAATCATGGATGGAAATAGAACCCAGAGAACATTATCTTGTTAAAGCATATGAATATCCCGATTATATCAGAGATAAATCAAAAGAAGAAAAAGAACAATTTTTACTTCAAACAAGGCTTGAAATAAGAAGTTTAGGATTACAAGACGAGTCAATTACTGTGTTTTCATTTTGGCCAGACACAATAGTTTTAAAAGAAGTTGGCGATCCTCTTGAAGTAGGTTTGTTTTTCGGATTAGACAAAGATTCTTCATTAAAAGCAAAAGTTATTTTTGCTCAAGGCAGACAAAATACAAATTATGCTATTAATCTTTATGCATGTCATCCTTTTTTCATTCAGGGATTTTTTACAATGACCAACGGAGAAAACACAGCATTTGTACCTATTAGGGAATTTTTAATGAGCAGAAGATTTCCAGGATATATAGGATACAACAGTGACAGCGAAGTATTCGCCCATATTTTACACTATTCACGTACTATCTTAAATTATCCTTTAAAATATTATAAAGATATAATTACTCCTATGCTTGATCATGAGATTGATTCATGCAACAGAAAAGACATTGAAGTCATAAAATTAATGAGAAGAAGTTTGAGAATGCTTACTATTGACGGGCCAAATTGCGTAATAGGTTGCGATAAAGATAATACAGTTTTTATGGTACAGGATGCTAAAAAATTAAGACCAGGAGTTGTAGGTGGTATTAAAGGGAAAATAGGCTTTATGTCTGAAATTTGCGGTTTATCGTCTGCAATTCCTAATAGAGATATGTCAAAAGATGTGTTTCCAATGAAATATGATTTGGTTTATGTTAAACCAGGTGCAAAGGAGATAAATGTATGGAATCAAAAATTAGGCCAGACCACAACTATCACATATCAATAAAAGATTTACCTTACATAATTAAATGGGATTCAAACAAATGTACAAGATGTGGGAAATGTACGTCTGTTTGTCCTACAAAAGCTATAGAACCTACTGTGTATGTTCAAAGAATAGTAGAAAGTGAAGGACCTTTTCCAACACCTTCAACAGTCAGAAAGGTATTTCATGGTATAACACAGGTTCCAGATGTGGAAAGATGGTGCACTGGATGTGCCACTTGTACAGCAGTATGCCCAAATGATGCAATATATCCTGAATTTAATCCTGCTCATAAATTTTTAATTCATAAAAATCAGGGTGGGTATTCTTACAGACGTGGTGGAAGAAGAAATGATCCTGATATGTCCACTCTTGATAAACTCAAATTTACCCGTATTTCAATGCTTACTGACCCTGCTCTTGATGCACAACGGCACGAATTTAATATAAGAACATATTTAGGCAGAATTTTACCAGCTGAAAATTTGCCACTAATAATTAAAAAAGAAGACAATGAAATATTATTTGAAGATACAGCTTTTGTGCCTCCAGTTAGAGAAATTTTTCCTATAATGATAGGCTCAATGTCAATGGGTGCTCTTTCTCCGAGAATGTGGGAAGGGCTTATCATGGGAGTTACATATTTAAATGAAGTTGAAAATATTCCTGTTGTTATGTGTTCAGGAGAAGGTGGAGTTCCGCCAAGACTTTTAAAATCACGATTTATTAAATATATGATTCTTCAAATTGCATCAGGATATTTTGGCTGGGATGAAATTATCCATGCAATTCCTCATATGAAAGAAGATCCAGCAGGAATAGAAATTAAATACGGGCAAGGTGCAAAACCTGGAGACGGTGGATTACTTATGGCGCAAAAAGTCCTTCCTCTAATTGCAAAAATCAGAGGTGTTCCCACAAGTGTTGATTTACCTTCACCACCTACTCATCAAACAAAATATTCCATTGAAGAAGCTGTTGCTAAAATGATTACTTCAATGAGCATGGCTTTTGGTTTCAGAGTACCTGTTTATCCTAAAATATCAGGCACTAAAACAGCTAAAGCTGTTTTGAATAATCTTGCAAGAAACCAGTTCGCTTCAGCTCTGTCAATTGATGGAGAAGATGGCGGAACAGGTGCAGCATACAATGTTTCAATGGACAAAATGGGGCATCCTATAGCTTCAAATTTAAGAGAATGTTATCTTGACCTTGTTGCAAGCGGCAAACAGAATGAACTTCCGCTTATAGCTGCAGGTGGTGTAGGCAAAGATGGCAATTTGGCTGCAAATACAGCAGCTCTTATTATGCTCGGAGCAAGTGCAGTTAGTATTGGAAAATATATTATGCAGGCTGCTGCAGGTTGTCTTGGCGACCAAAGAAACAGATGTAACGTATGCAACCTTGGTATATGCCCAAAGGGAATTACAACTCAGAATCCCAAATTATATAAAAGATTAGATGCAGAAAAAGTCGCAGAAAGAGTTGTTGAAGTTTTTAAAAGTGCTAATACAGAACTTAAAAAAATATTTGCACCAATGGGTAGAAGCACTCAACTACCTATTGGAATGAGTGATGGATTGTCTGTTCAAGATAAAGCAATAGCTGAAAGATTAAAAATAGATTATGCTTGTTAATCTTTAAAACAGGGAGAAAAGAATGAGTCAAAAAGTTATAGAGATTCAAGGCACAATAGATGGCAAAAGAGTTTCATCCAAAGATTTGGAATTTGAAATACAAAAAAAAGTTAAAGATGGATTCAATTATATAAAAGTTTTTGCAAACGGCCAACATGGGATTGGCGGGAGAATTTGGCCGAGACCAGAAGGTGTTAAAATTGAAGTATTTGGTTCTTCAGGACAGCGGCTTGGAAGTTTGGGAATGTTTGGCACTGAAATTATAGTTCATGGCTCTGCATCTGATGATGTAGGTTGGATTAATTGTGGTGCTAAAATTACTGTACTTGGTGACGTTACCAACGGTGCACACAATGCAGGAGCACAAGGAATTTTATATGTTCAGGGAAGCGGTGGAGCAAGATGTGACACCATGACAAAAAGAAATCCTAGATTTGAACCATTGCAATCATGGTATTTTAGAGATGTTGGTGATTCTTTTGCTGAATTTAAAGCAGGAGGTATTGCTGTTGTTTGTGGAGTTAATCCAAGAAATTCCGACAATATTCTTGGCTACAGACCTTGCGTAGGAATGGTTGGTGGTGTTATCTATTTTAGAGGCAATGCTTACGGTTTTAGCGAAAATGATGTGAAAGTGGTTGAATTAGAAGAAAAAGATTGGGATTGGCTGATTACCAATATGAAGCTCTATTTAAAAGCTATTAAAAGAGAAGAATATTATGAAGAACTGACTAACTCCATAAAAGATTGGAAAAAAGTTATTGCTCTTACTCCTGAGGAAAGACAGGCAAGATATAAAGCACCAATGCCAATAAAATTTTTTAAAAGTAATATATGGGAGGAAGAAGTTGGCAAAGGTGGTATTTTTGGTGATCTAATAGAAATTGATGAAACAATTTTACCATTTATTGTCACCGGAGAAGATAGAAGAAGGATACCAAAATGGGAAAATAGAAAATTTAACGCACCATGTGCATATTACTGCCCCACAGGAATCCCTACTCAGGAAAGAACATGGCTAATCAGAAACGGACAAGAAGAAGATGCTTTAAAATTAGTACTGGAATATACTCCGTTTCCAGCATCAGTATGCGGTACAGTTTGCCCTAATCCATGTATGGATGCATGTTCAAGAGGAATACATTTAAAAGAACCTGTTGATATTGCATATCTCGGAAGATTAAGTCTTAATTTGCCTACTCCTGCAATAAAAAAGGAAAAGGATAAAAAAATTGCCATTATTGGTGGGGGTCCAGCAGGTATGGGCGCAGCTTGGAGACTGAGATTAGAGGGATATAAAGTTACTATTTTTGAAAGAGAAAAAGAACTAGGCGGAAAAATATATCAATGTATTCCAAGAAATAGATTACCTCAAGAGATACTTGATAAAGAACTTGAAAGATTCAAATCTACTGGTATTGAAATTAAAAACAGTGTTGAAGTGGATAAAAAACTTTTTAATGATATTTATAAAAATTTTGATAAAATAATATTAGCTACTGGTGCTCATGCACCGAGAGTTATTCCGTTTGAAGGTTATGAAGATGTTATTCCTGGAATAGTTTTTCTAAAAGGCATAAATATTGGTCATCCAATGGATCTTGAAGGGAAAAAAGTTGTTGTTATAGGTGCTGGTAATGTTGGGATGGATATATGTTGCGAAGCTTATGATTTAGGTGCTGTTAAAGTAACTGCTGTTGATATTCAAAAACCTTTAAGTTTTGGCAAAGAGCAAGCATTGGCAGAAGAAAAAGGGACAGAAATATTATATCCCAAATTCACACAAAAATTTGATAAAAATGAAAAGAAAATATACTTTAAAGATGGCTCATTTTTAGAGGCAGACGTTGTTTTCATATCAATAGGAGAAACTCCTCAGCTTGATTATTTACCTGAAAGTGTAGAGCTTTTCAAAGGCTATATAAAAGCTGACGAATTTGGCAGAACCACTGATTCTAAAATATTAGCTGTTGGAGATGTAACTTCACAAGGATTAATAACTGACGCTTTGGGAGAAGGCAGAAAAGCAGCTTATTTAGTAATTGCTGAACTTGAAGGTAAAAAATTTATATGGGATAACAGAAACCCAGCTGATTATGAAAAAATAAAATATCAATACTATGAAAAGACAAAAGTTAGCGGCGAATCACCAGACGAAGAAGCAAACAGATGTATGTCCTGCGGTCTTTGCAGAGATTGCATGATTTGTGAACAAACATGTTTCCAAAATGCCATAACAAGAATAGAGCATGAAGATGGTTCTTACGAATATTCGGTTGACGACAGTTTGTGTATAGGATGCGGGTTTTGTGCTGCTGTATGTCCATGCGGCATATGGAACATGTATGATGCATAGGAATAGATGAAAAATGGAAAATGAATAATTAAAAATTGCAAATTCAAATAGGTTACACTAACAATATTTAAAAATGTTAAATAATATTATATTTAATTAATTTCTTTTTCAAAGTATTTCTATTAATACCAAGTATTTCAGCAGCTTTTGACTGATTAAAATCCGCTTTTTCAAAAACTTTTTTTATAAGTAATTTTTCAAATAATTCAATGGTGATTTGGTAGAGGTTATGGTTGTTTGATTTGCCATTACTAAGATGCCTGACAAGATGGTCAAATTTATAGTCTAAAATCTCCTCTAATGTATAATTCTCAATATCTTTAATTGAGGAATTTCTCCCATTGTCACCCATTTAACCTATCCTTTAATAATATTTCCTATTCAAATAACTTATTTCATTTAAAATTTCAACACAATTTTTTATTTTTGATAATTTTTTTCTAAACTCACCACTATGAGGCAAACCTTTTGTTAGAAAAAACAGATATTTTTTACTTAAATTTAATATTTTTCTATTATCATAAAAACACTTCAAATATTCAAACAGAGTTTTAAAAAAAATAATTTTGGATTCTAAGCCATAACTATAATAATTTTTGTCAGTTGTATATTCATCCCATTGTTTAAATATAAAAGGATTTTCACACATCTCTCTTCCCACCATAACTGCATCACAATTTGTAAATATAAACATTCTCTCAATATCAACAGGATTATTTATGTCCCCGTTTCCAATTATAAAAAACTCTGGAAATCTATCCTTTGCTTCTTTTATGCATTCCCACTGTGCTGGTTTTTTAAAAAATTCATCTCCTATTCTCGGATGTAAAGTAACTGCATTAACTCCCTCGTTGTAAAGTATTTTTATTATTTCAAGATAATTAACTTTATCTTTTGTTGTTCCTAATCTTATTTTAGCAGAAATATATACCGGCAAATTCCTAAGCATTGAAAAGATTTCCTTAACCTTATTAGGATTTGCCATTAAACTAACACCAGCCCCTTTTTTAATAACTTTTTTTACAGGACAACCCATATTAATATCAATAAATTTATAGCCAAAACTTAGAGATAATTTAGCGGCATTATAGACAGTCAAAGGCTCTGAACCAAAAAGTTGGACAACAACATTTCCTTTCTCTTTTTTTAGTTTTAGCATATTCAAGGTATTACTCTGATTTCTAACTATTCCTTCACAGCTAATCATTTCCGTATAAGTAACTTTTACTCCTAATGACCTTAATGCTAACCTGAAGGGTTCATTTGTAATTCCAGCAAGTGGCGCAGGTAAGACTGAATGTTTTTTGATTTGCATATATATCCTTTTAAAAGTTTTTAAATCTTCTTATCAATTGCTTATACATCTTTCAATAAAAATTATTAAAAAAAATTATTTTGAATTTTACAAATAATTATTATACTATAAGTATAAAGAAAAAATCTCTCGTAGAGAAAGAACACAGAGAATTAAGTATAAAAATCCGCATGCTACATAATTAATAATGAGCTTTGCATGGCATTATTTAAATATTTGACTAAATATTGTTTAATATTAGCAACTTATGGATTCTTCAGTCGCCTTACTCCTTCAGAATGACTTCAAATACGTCATTCTGAGCCAACGTTCTGAGCAAAGCGAAAGAACAGGCGAAGAATCCAGTATAAATAATTAATTTACTAATTAGTCTATGCTTTTCATAAAATTGGAGGTAAACAATGAAATTATCAACTTTTTCCATAATATTCTCTTTGCTACTTTTTTTTATTGTTGGATGTGCAAAATACCATGATACTGTAACACCTGTAAAATTACCTGAAGCTTCATCAAATTACGTTATATTTGGAAGTGGGATGAAGGTAACTGCATATATTGTCAACAGCAAAGAAGCTGGTTTTGATATTCATGGAGCAAATGTTTTGCCTATAAAAATTACAATTGAAAATAACAGTAAACATGCTGCAATTATTGCAGGCTCACAAACATTTCTTATAGATAAGGATAAAAATGCATGGCCCATACTTTCCTATGAAAAAGCATTAAACAGAATTAAAAATAACACTGAAATTGGCAATACCATTGCAGGCAGTGCCAAGCCTTCAATTCTGGGAGGTTTGTTAGGTGCTGTAGGCGGACTTGCAATAGGAATCCTTACAGATAAGGATGTTGCTGAATCTACTGGTAAAGGTGCAGCTGTTGGTGCAGCTGCCGGAGCTGCAATAGGAGGAATTTCTGCATATCAAAACAGCGACGAGAAAGTTGCAACAGATATTTCGGAAAAACATATCAGGGATAAACAGATATTACCTAACATGATAACATATGGCTATCTATATTTTCCCGGAGAATGCAAAAATCCTCTCCAATTAAGACTTGCCATTGAGATTAATGGAAAACTTGAAGTCAAAAAACTATGGCTTGATAACTTTAAATAGCCTTGCAAATGGGAAATTATTGTAAACTTCTTTAAAATATCTAGTGTCAACTTTTCCCAATATATATTGCTGATTAAAGTTTGACCTGAATAACCTGTCATTAATAATATATATGGAAAAAATGTTGTTGTTTCTCATTAATAGTTCAAGATAATAGCCATTTTTATTATTATAGTTATTTTCTCTTATAATATAGCCATTATCAATAAAAAAACTCTTCCTAATATTAAATTGTCTATTAGGTCCTATTTTACCTATACCATTATTAAGATTTATGATTATATTTCCGCAATAAAGCTGATTATCTTTTAATTGAGAACACCTTAGCTGTTGATAAGAATCAGGATTACTTTTTTTACTGTTGAAATCCCAGTTTCCAAAAAATGAAATAGAACTATATTTGCCAATCATATCATTAGTATATAAAATGTAAATATCCTTTTTTCTTTTGAATACAGGCTTTGAATAATTAAATAGAGTTGAGAGCATATAATCAGATGATTTGTTTTCTTCAATAATTTTTGACACTGCATTAAAACCGTTATCATCCAAATAACCAATCATATTATAGAGGTTCCGCTGATTATCAATCGTCATTCCCTTTGCAACAAGGTAGGTTCTAATACCGCCATGTTTGCCACCATCATGATAAGTATAAAAATTACCTACATCCATCAATGCATAGCCAAAATCCCACCATGTATATACAGCTTTGTTATTTCCGAATTTTTTATCCATATCTATAAAAGATTTAATTATAGGAGCAGAAATAGAAGGCCTTGGCACATAGGAATAAGCTGTATACCTGGCAATTACAAAAAACAAAATAAAACAGCAGGCAACTTCAATTATTGATTTTGAAAAATGCTCTTTTTTCCTAAGAAAATGATAAATATAATAAATAATCAAAGAGATTATATATCCGAGCCCTATTCCTACAAATGGCGCTAAGAACATTGAAAACCTGTTTGATGTAAAAAAAGATAAACATCCTATTGCAAATACCGGCAGTAATAACAGGCTTTTTTTATAATTTTTAAGAAAATATACAATGGAAGAAAGCAATCCTACCATTGCTAAGAACTTATTTGTAAACATCATGTTAAGTATCTTGTCATATGACAACCTCTGGGTCTCTGTAATAGTTGAAATAATATTTGGTAATACTATTTTAATACCATGCTCAACCTCTTTTGAAGCAAAGTTAAAGAAATAACTTGAACCTAAAAAGTTCATAAGATATTTAAAACCGTAAAAAAGATTCAAGGGATTGGAAAATAAGATAAATAACAGTATGCATATACCCAAATCTTTATTAAATTTTCTGTTATTATTAAACCATAAAGACAGTATAAATAAAATTAAATATCCTATATAACCTACATGGATAGCCTCGTGGAAATTTGATAATATCAAGAATAATAATCCGGATAAACCAGAAAATAAAAACTTAACCGTTTTTTTCTTTGAAATAACTGAAATAAGCATAATTAAAGCTATTGTTATTGGAGCAAAAAGCACAAGACCGTCTGTATCCACTCTCCCTGTGCATGATCTGACATAATAAGCCCAGCTAAAAGTTCCTATTAATCCTCCTAAAATACCTGAGAACCCTCCGCCACTAAAATACAAAAAAAGTATCAAAGGGATTATGAAAAGTCCTGATACAAAATTTATAAATTTAATTCCTCCAACATAAACAGGATTATAACCATCTGAATTAAAAAATTTGTAAGATTTTGCTATTAACAGGCTTAATGACGGAATATGATCTGGAAATTTATGAATTTCAGGATAACCGTTCAAATCAAATTGAGGTTTTTTTTTAATATTTGCCTTTATTTGAGCGTATCTCAACCAATAATACGCATCAAGTGTCGTAACAGCAGGATATTGATCAACAAAATATATATTTTTGTTCTTTTTCCACTCATTATATTGATAAAATCGTTGATGAACTGAAATAAAAAAAACAGCACATATTGAAAAAACTAACAATAAAATGCTTATTTTCTTTTCCATTGTTGATTCTCCCTGGAATTTAAATTTGACTTTCAGTAACATTAAAATATTAATTTATCAAGAATTTCTTTTAATACGAATAACAGAATATTTTATAATTGACAGTCTCAAATTATTAGTCTAATTATACTTTATAGTAACACATTAAACCTAAAAGCAAAATTTTGAATTAAAAGTTGCATAATATGAACTCTCAAGAATTATTAAATATTTTAAAAAAAGAAAATCTATTAAAAATTATAGATAATGAGTTAGATATATATTTGGAAATTCCACACATCGCCTATTTGGAAATAAAAAACCCTGATTCCAAAGCTTTATTATTTACAAATCCTGTTGATAAAAAAAGAAATAAAAAATTTTCTACTCCTGTTCTTATGAATATCTTTAGTTCATTTAAAACTGTTGAGCTTTTTATAGGCAATGTTGAAGAAATTGCATATAAAATAGAACACTATCTTCATCTAAAACCACCTTCATCTTTTAAAGATAAATTATCATTAATAAAAACTCTTTTCTCATTAAAATCTGTTTTTCCTAAAAAAACAAACAGGAAAGGAGCCTGTCAGGAAATTATCAAACTTGGTGAAAAAGCAAAATTATCAGAGATACCTATATTAACAACATGGCCAAAAGATGGGGGTCCGTTTATTACAATGGGCCAAGTTTACACAAAAAGTTTAGATGGTAATATTAACAACTTAGGAATGTATAGGCTGCAAATATTTGATGACTTTACTATGGGTCTTCATTGGCAAATCCATAAAGATGGTAACCTTCTTTTTCATGAGTATAAAGAAGCTGGCAAGAAGATGCCTGTATCCATTGCTATTGGAGGAGACCCTTTATATATTTGGTGCGCACAAGCCCCTCTACCTGTTGGTGTCTTTGAAATGCTTCTATATGGCTTTATAAGAGGTAAAAACGTGGAAATGGTAAAATCAATTACAAATGATATATACATTCCGGAAAATGTTGATTTTGTAATAGAAGGTTTTGTGGAACCTGATAAATATAAGGTTGAAGGACCTTTTGGAGATCACACTGGATATTATACTAATGAGGAGAAATATCCTTTTCTTAATGTAACTGCAATAACCTGCAGAAAAAACAGTATATATCATGCCACTGTTGTTGGCAAGCCTCCTTTAGAAGATAAATTTATGGGATATGCTACTGAGAGAATTTTTTTACCTCTTTTAAAAACAACAACTCCTGATTTAATTGATTACCACATGCCTGAAAACGGAGTCTTTCATAATCTTATAATTGCAAAAATTAAAACCCGTTATCCTGGTCACGCTCAGCAGATTATGCATGCTTTTTGGGGAATTGGCCAAATGAGTTTTGTTAAACATGCACTTTTTGTAGGTAAAGGAGCTCCTAAATTAACAGATTATAATGCTATTACAAAATATATATTAAACAGATTAAACATCGATAATATTTTAATAACACAAGGTATCTTGGATGCTCTTGATCATAGTTCAGACAATTTTGCTTATGGTTCAAAACTTGGAATCGACTGCACAGGGGATGAGATTGAAGATGAATCTACTGAAGAAATAAGTAAAGAGGAACTTTTGCAAAAATTTCAGAAAATTGATAAAAATGTAACATCTTTAAATCAATACTACAAAGATACAAAAAATCATATAACACTTTTAAAAATAAATAAAAAGTATTGTATTAAAGAATTTTTTAATAAAATTGATAATCTATTGAAATTTATTAAAATTTTAATTGTTTTAGATGAAGATAAAAATAATTTGGATAATCTCTATATGGTTGTATGGAGGATCACCAACAATATAGACGCAAAAAGAGATATAATCTTTAGAGGTAAAAAAATTTTAATTGATGCAACTAATAAAACCAAGTTTGATAATTTTCAGAGGAAATGGCCAGAGGATGTTTTATGTGACAAACATGTATTGGAAAACTTAAGAATAAAAAATATTATAGAATTTGACAAAGAATACATTAAGTATAATTTTTATTAAGAGGTATAAATATGGATAAAATCAAAAAAAGATTTTTAAGTTTAATAAAAAATAGCGAAAAAATAACTGTAATAACCGGCGCAGGAATATCAGCTGAAAGTGGAGTACCTACTTTTAGAGGTAAAAATGGTTTATGGAAAAACTTTAAACCTGAAGAACTTGCTACACCATTTGCATTCCAGAAAAACCCCAAGTTGGTATGGGAATGGTACAATTGGCGCAGAAATCTTATTTCAAAATGTAAGCCCAATAAAGCCCATTATTTTATTGCACAATTAGAATGTATTAAAAACAAATTTCTTTTAATTACACAAAATGTGGACGGTCTCCATAGCAGAGCGGGAAATAAAAAATTAATTGAAATACATGGTTCTATATGGAAAGTTAAATGCACAAAATGCAGTTACAATGAAGAAAATTGGGATGTTCCAGTTAATTTTCCTCCTCTTTGCCCAAAGTGTAATAATCTTTTAAGACCAGCAGTGGTATGGTTCGGAGAATCTTTAAATTATGTTGATTTGGATACTTCAATTTCAAATATAATAGAATCTGAACTCTTAATTATAGTTGGAACTTCAGGAGTAGTTCAACCTGTGGCATCTTTCCCTTTTCAAGGAAAACAACAAAATTCTGATTTAAAAATAGTAGAAATAAATTTAGAACCAACTCCTATTACAAAAATAGCAGATATGTTTATTCAATCAAAATCAGCAGAATTTTTAAGCTTAATATTAAAAAGCAAACCAGTAAGTTAATTATTTCAATATTTATTCCTATAACTTTCTTTTCATTATACTAACAAAGTATTAAATTACAAACAGTTGATTTTTAATCTGAATTATGTTATTAGAATTTTATATTTCTAAAGGGGAGGTAAATGTCAAAATACCAGATAGGAGATAAAGCTGTATATCCTGGACATGGAGTTGGAGAAATAGAAGCTATTGAAAAGAAAGAGATTAATGGTGAAACTCTTTCTTTTTATATTATGCGTATTATTGATTCAGGTCTTAAAATAATGGTACCAACAACTAATCTTAAAATTACCGGTATGAGAGATCTTATTACGGAAAATGAGATAAATAAAGTTTTTTCAATTTTAAAAGAACAAGACATTAAAATAGAAAACATAACCTGGAACAAAAGATTCAAAGATTACAATGAAAGACTTAAAAGCGGTTCTATTTATGAAGTTGCAT
Organism: uncultured bacterium; assembly: GCA_964492825.1. Lineage (GTDB taxonomy): Bacteria > DYJV01 > DYJV01 > DYJV01 > DYJV01 > CAZBLP01. Next base: position 9,664 of record CAZBLP010000014.1, on the reverse strand, counting down.
CAGTTTTAAGGGACCTTATTGTCCTTAGCAAAACCAAAGATCTCTCCTTTGGTGAAAAAAGAATGTTTGAAATGGCTGTTAATTTGATTTCACAGGAAATATCATTTGTAACAGGATCAGAACAAGAAGATATTGTTGAACAAATAAACAAAATCATAAAAGAAGGTTAAATTGCAACAATTAGGTTATTTAATTTTTTATGTATTATATATAGCATCGATAACTCTTCTCTTTAATCAATTCTTCCACAATAGTACTTATACTTTTGCCGCTTTTTTAGGAAGCATCATAACTTCTTTTTTATCATATTTTGCAATAGAATATTTAAAAAGACTTACTTTAAAAAAGCTTATAGGTGGTCTTGTTGGGGCATTTTTTGGACTCGTTATTAGTAGGCTTGTTACTAAAAATGACCTTACTTTTATTTTAGACCAAAAAATCTATAACTATGTAATAACTTTTATTCAAGTTCTTATTTTTTACGTTGGTATTTCCGTTGGTATGAAAAAAGGTGATGAATTTGATTTGCAGGAAATCTTAAAAGGGAAAAAAGCAAAAGGTAAAATAAAAATACTTGATACAAGTGTTATTATAGATGGAAGAATAGCTGATGTTTGTGAAACAGGTTTTATTGACGGGACATTGCTAATACCTCAATTTGTTCTAATTGAGTTGCAACATATAGCAGATTCTTCAGATTCCCTTAAAAGAGTGAGAGGTAGGCGTGGACTTGACATTATCAAGAAAATGCAAATGCAGACAAATGTAAATGTTGAAATCACAGATAAAGATTTTCCTAAAATAAAAGAAGTTGATAGCAAATTGATTCTCTTAGCCCAAAAATTGGAAGCTAAAATAATTACAAATGATTATAACCTTAATAAATTAGCTGAAGTTCAAGGTGTAGAAGTACTCAATTTAAATGCTCTTGCCAATGCTCTCAAACCAGTAGTATTGCCAGGTGAAACATTAAATATCCAAATTATAAAAGAAGGTAAAGAAAAAGAACAGGGAATAGGCTATTTAGATGATGGCACAATGGTAGTTGTTGAGGATGGACGATATAAAATCGGTGAAAAATTAGAAGTTATTGTAACAAGTATTCTTCAAACAACAGCTGGCCGAATGATTTTCACTAAAATAAAATAATGAATTATGCTATTATTGTAGCTGGTGGCTCAGGAAAAAGATTTTCAAAAGAAGTTAAAAAACAATTTTTTAAAATAGATACAGAAACCATTCTGGAAAAAACAATTTCACAATTTAATAATCACAAGCTTATCAATTCTATTATTTTGGTATTACCGGAAGATGATTTGAAAATAGGAAAATATTTGAAATATAAATTTAATAAATTAAAGAAAGTTGTTCAAGGTGGAGAAGAAAGAAAGCATTCTGTATTTAACGGATTATTGACAATTGAAAATGATACGGATATTAATAGTAAAATATTAATTCATGATGGAGTAAGACCTTTTGTTACAGAAAATTTAATCACAAATATCATAGGTTCATTAGAAGAATTTAACTGTGTTATCCCAGGAATTAAAATTGAAGATACTTTAAAAATAGTTGATTCAAAAAATTATGTTGTAGGCACTGTTTCACGAGAGATTTATATGGCTGTACAAACTCCTCAAGGGTTTAAAAAAGATTTAATTGACCTGTATAAAAAAGCTGTAAATTTAGACATTAATTTTACTGATGATTCTCAGATTTATGAATATTACAGAAAAAAAGTTAAGATTATTCCTGGAGAAAAAGGAAATATAAAAATTACCACTAAAGAAGATTTAATAAAAATTTAACTTTAATTATAAGATTTCTCATCATTTTTGTGTTAGTTTGTTAGTATAATACAATATAAGGTGACTAAATGTATAGAATAGGTTTAGGATTTGATGTTCACAGATTCTCCAAAAACAGAAAACTTATTTTAGGAGGAGTTGATATACCTTCCTCACTTGGATTAATAGGACATTCTGACGCTGATGTGTTAACTCACGCACTAATTGACTCCATACTCGGAGCTACTGGAAATGGAGATATTGGAGAACATTTCCCAGATTATGATAAAAAATATAAAAATATAAGTAGTATTTTGCTTTTAAAAGATATATATGAAAGATATATTAAAAACAAATATAAAATTTCCAACATTGATATTACTATAATTTGTGAAAAACCTAAAATAAAAAGTTTTAAAATAGAAATAAAAAAAAATTTAGCAGAAATTTTAAATATATCAACACATCAAATTAATATAAAAGCAACTACTACAGAACAATTAGGTTTTACCGGACGTGGTGAAGGGATCGCCGCTTATTCAACGATTCTTATTGAAAATTTAAATACTCCATATCAAAATGGTAGTATTGAAGAAACAACTTAATAAAGTTAAATTGTTTAAAAGGTTATTAAATGAAAGATCATAATAGATTAATTATCTTTATAATTTTTTCATTCTGTTTACATACCTATCTTGTTTTTCATTTAAAACCATCTTTTTTCCTATTTTCTGACATTCAAAATATAAAACTAAAAAAAAACATTACCAAAGTAAAATTAGTTAAAATCGTAGAAAAACCTAAGCCTAAGCCGAAACCTAAACCTAAAATAATTCCAAAAATTCAGGCCAAACAAGAGCCGAAACCTAAAATACATTCTAAACCAAAACCTGAAAAGAAAAAAACAACGCCACAAAAACCTAAAAAAGAACATAAAACCAAGAAAACAGTTAAAATCAAAAAAAAACAGAAACCAAAAATCAAAACCACAAAAAAAAATACAAATAAAAGCAATGTAATTATAAAAAAAGAGAAAAAAATATCAAAAAAACAAAAGAAAAAGGTAAAAAAAGTTAAGAAATTAGATTTATCAAGGATAAAGAAAAAAATAGCTGAAATAAAAAAAAGAGAAAAAAGAAAAGAAGAATTGTTGAAAAAAGAAGAGGAAAGGAAAAGATTAAAGCAAGAAGCTGCATATTTTTATAGCAACAGGATTAAAAATCTTATTCAATCATTGTGGAACTTTCCCAAATTTATTAAAGATGAAGAATTACCTTATTTAAAAATAAAAGTTAAGCTTAGAGTTGATAAAAACGGCAAAGTCATAGGAAAACCTGTTATTTTGGAAAAGTCTAAAAATAAATTCTTTAATGATTCAGCTTTAATTGCAATAGAAAAATTAAATATGCACAGAATTCCTTTACCACCAATAATCAACGACAAGTATATTGATATAATTTTAACACTTACACCACCAGAACAATAAAAACTAAAAAAGGAGAACAATATGTTTTTAAGAAAACTATTGTTAATATTTTTATACTTAACTATATTTACAAATATTTTAAATGCTGAAATGCAAATAGATGTGGATGTCAGTGCTAAAGAGAAAAGCAAGATTCCAATTTGTATAGTGAAATTCAAAAATAATAATAACAGTTTAAACAGTTTATCTCAAAAAATATTTAATACTATAAATAATGACCTGATTATTTCAGATAATTTCAATATTTTTAAATGGGAAAAAAGTAATGTTTTTCAATTTACTTTGCCAAGAGAAATTTTAAAAGTTTTTAATAAAGCTGAATTTATTATTAGCGGAGAATTAGGCACTAATCCTCTCAACAATAATGAAATATACGTTACTGTTAAAATTTATGACATTTTCCTCAAAAAAAATAATTTATATAAAAGGTTTTATGGCAAAAAAACTTTATATAGAAAAATAGCTCACAAAATAAGCAATAATATTTTACAGGTATTAACAGGAAATAAGGGGATATTTGAAAATAGAATTTTATTTGTATCTAATAAAACCGGCAACAAGCAAATTTACCTCATGGATTATGACGGAAAAGGAATCAAGCAATTGGTTAAAAATAACAGTATAAATTTAAGTCCTAAAATATTTGAAAATTATTTATATTTCACATCTTTTAAAAATGGCAAGCCTGAAATTTTTGTTAAAAATCTTGTAACTGGAACTGTAAGTTTATTAATAAGGACAGGACATTTCTCAGCTTCACCAGATATTAACTATAATCAACAAATTACTGCAATGTTAGAAAAAGGAGGAGATTCTGAAATAGTAATTCTCAATAAAAAAGGTAAACTTATAAAGCAAATTACTGATAATATTTTCAATGAATCTTCACCTGTATGGTCTCATAAGGGAGACAAAATAGCTTTTGTATCTAACAGAACAGGGACACCTCAAATTTATATATTTGATTTAAATAAAAATATTCTGACAAGATTGACTTATACTTCTAAATATTGTGCATACCCTTCCTGGAGTAGTGATGATACATATATTTATTTTGCAGCATTAATTGACGGTAAATTTAAAATATGCAGAATGGGTGTTGGTGAAATGCATTATGAGCAACTGACTTTTGGTGATTATTCAGAAGAATTTCCATCTATTTCAAAAAATAATAAATTTTTGCTATTCACAAGAAAAATAAGATTTAACAGGCAAATTTTTATAAAAAATATTGAGACCGGAAAAATATTGCAGGTTACTTTTGATAAATCTGATAAAAGTTATCCTTCATGGTACTATGGTAATTATTAACAATTTAACCGAGCTTGAAGATTTTGCTAAAAATTATGCATCCAAGCTAAAAAGAAACACAATTTTAGGTCTCATTGGTGAGCTTGGCACAGGAAAAACACAATTTACAAAATTTCTTGTAAAATACTTAGGCTCTAATGTTAATGAAGTTACTAGCCCAACTTTTACAATCTTAAATGAATATCTTTGTAAAAATCAACTTAAAATATTTCATTTTGATCTTTACAGATTAAAAACTATTGAAGAATTGGAAGAAATAGGGTATGAAGAATTTTTCTTTAGTAATAACATTTGTATTATTGAATGGATAGATAATATACCTGAATGTTTAGAGTTTACAACAAATCTTATAAAAATAGAATATATTAATGACAAAACAAGAAAATTATTGATTTTAAAATAAATAATCTACTTTTACACATGGAGGAAACATATGGGGATTGTGGTACAAAAGTTTGGAGGAACATCTGTAGGAAATATAAAAAAAATATTTAATGTTGCAAATAAAGTTATAAAAGAAGTGGAGGCCGGTAACAGAGTGGTTGTTGTGGTATCAGCAATGTCAGGTGAAACCGACAGATTAGTAAACCTTGCTTTGAGTATTGATGAAAATGCTGTAGATGATAGAGAATATGATGTTATTATTTCAACTGGTGAACAGGTTACTATTGGTTTATTATCACTAGCATTAAAGAAATTAGGTTATAAAGCTAAATCATTTTTAGGATTTCAAATTCCAATAATAACCGACAATGTTTTTTCAAAAGCAAGAATTTTGAGCATTGAATCCAAAAACATTTTAAATGCACTTAACAATGGATATATAGCTGTAGTTGCAGGTTTTCAAGGAAGGGATGACAAAGGGAATATTACCACTTTAGGTAGAGGAGGCTCAGATACAAGTGCTGTTGCAATAGCAGCAGTTATTGACGCTGACAGATGTGATATTTATACAGATGTTGACGGAGTTTATACTACTGATCCTAATATTTGTAAAAACGCTAAAAAATTAGAAAGTATAAGTTATGAAGAGATGCTTGAGTTTGCAAGTCTAGGAGCAAAAGTGTTACAATTAAGATCAGTGGAATTTGCTCAAAAATACAATGTTAAATTGCAGGTAAGAAGTTCTTTTCAAGATAATCCAGGCACAATAGTATGTAAGGAGGATGAAAAAATGGAAAGTCCATTAGTAACAGGGGTTGCATATGACAAAAATCAGGCAAAAATTTCTATTATAAAAGTACCTGACAAACCTGGCATTGCTGCTAAAATCTTTAATGCCATTGCTGAAAGCAACATAAATGTAGATATGATTGTACAAAACATTTCAGAGGAAGATTGTTGTACTGATTTAACATTTACTGTTACAAAAGTTGATTTTAAAAAAGCATTGGAAATTAGCAAAAAAGTTGCAAAGCAAATTGGAGCAAAAGAAGTTATAGGTGATGATAGAATCTCAAAAGTATCTGTTATTGGTGTTGGTATGAGAAGCCACTACGGGATTGCGTCCAAAATGTTTACTTTACTTGCAGATGAGCATATTAATTTACAGATGATTAGCACTTCTGAAATTAAAATTTCATGCATTGTAGAAGAAAAATATACCGAACTTGCTGTAAGGACACTACATGATGGTTTTAATCTTGGAAAAAATGAGGAGTGATTCATGGGTTTTATAAAAATATATGACACAACATTGAGAGACGGAACTCAGGCAGAGGATATTTCTGTTTCTGCAAAAGATAAAATTAAAATAGCAAAAAAATTAGATGAAATGTATTTTGATTATATTGAAGGTGGTTGGCCTGGTTCCAACCCAAAAGATATGGACTTTTTTCAGGAAATGAAAAAAGAGAATTTAAATCATTCAAAATTAGTTGCATTTGGCAGTACAAAAAGAGCTGATATTTCCATAGAATATGATAGTTCAATTCAATCTCTTATAAAAGCGGAAGTTCCTGTTGTAACAATATTTGGAAAAACATGGGATTTTCATGTAACTCATGCTTTAAAAATTTCTTTACAACAAAATCTTGACATTATTAATGAGTCAATCAGGTATTTAAAAAAATATCATGATGAAGTAATATATGATGCAGAACATTTTTTTGATGGTTTTAAAAAAAATGAGCAATATGCAATTGACACCATAAAATCTGCAGTAGATGGTGGAGCTGACTGGATTGTATTTTGCGATACAAACGGTGGAAGCCTGCCTAATGAAATAACGGAAATTATTAATAAAATAAAACCATTTATTAATAATAGAATCAAATTAGGTATTCACACACACAACGATAGTGAACTTGCTGTTGCAAATTCTCTTGTGGCAGTTCAAACAGGGATTACAATGGTTCAAGGAACAATAAACGGATTTGGCGAAAGATGTGGTAATGCCAATTTGTGCTCAATAATTCCCAATTTAATTTTAAAATTAGAACAGTCTTGCCTAAAAGGTAAAAAATCATTAAAAAAACTTACAAAACTTTCTCGATTTGTGAATGAAATTTTAAATAAAAGACATTTTCGCCATCAACCATTTGTCGGCATAAGTGCTTTTACACACAAAGGCGGTGTCCATGTAAGTGCGGTTATGAAAGCCGCAGAAACCTATGAACATATTAACCCTGAACTTGTCGGTAATAAAAGAAGGGTCGTTGTTTCTGACCTTTCAGGAAAAAGTAATATTTTTGCCAAAGCAAAAGAACTTGGACTTAAAATAAATGAAAAAAGTCAAATAGCAAAGGAAGTACTTAAAAAAGTAAAAGATTTGGAAAATAAAGGTTTTCAATTTGAAGGAGCTGATGCTTCATTTGAAATTCTTGCAAGAAAAGCAAGTGGCAAATACCATAAATTTTTTGATTTAATAGGATTTAGAGTAATTGATGAAAAAATCAAAGAAGGTCAACCACCTCTTACAGAAGCTACAATTATGATAAAAGTTGGCAATAAAATTGAACATACTGCTGCAATGGGTGATGGACCTGTTAATGCTCTGGACAATGCTTTAAGAAAAGCATTAATAAATATCTATCCTGTTATTAAAAAAGTTAGGCTAAGTGATTATAAAGTTAGAATTTTATCTCCTGATGCTGGGACTGCAGCATTGACTAGAGTTTTAATTGAGTCTGAAGATGGTGCAGATAAATGGACTACCGTTGGTGTGTCTGAAAATATCATTGAAGCAAGCTGGCAGGCACTTGTTGATTCTCTCGAATATAAACTTTTAAAATTTGACAAAAAACAATAAAACATAAAGGAGAAAGGGGGATGTAATGTTTAAAAGAAAAAAAATCACCATTGTTGGTGCTGGATTTGTTGGAGCAACAGCAGCCCATTGGGCGGCTTCCAAAGAACTTGGAGACATTGTGTTAATAGATATAGTGGAAGGAATCCCGCAAGGTAAAGGTCTTGATTTATTTGAAGCATCTTCAGTAGAAAAATTTAACAGCAAAATAATCGGAACAAATAATTACGAAGATACAAAAGATTCTGATGTTGTGATTATTACAGCAGGACTCCCAAGAAAACCAGGTATGAGTAGAGATGATCTTCTTGCTATAAATGCCAAAATTGTTAAATCAGTTACAGAACAGATAGCAAAATATTCACCTGAATGCTATATTATAGTTGTATCAAATCCTCTTGATGCAATGGTTTATGTTGCAAAAGAAGTTAGTGGTTTTCCCAAAAACAGAGTAATGGGAATGGCTGGTGTTCTCGACTCTGCAAGAATGAGCGCCTTTATATCTGAAGAACTTAATGTTTCTGTTGAAGATATAAATGCTTTTGTATTAGGAGGTCACGGCGACACAATGGTTCCTCTACCAAGATATTCTACTGTTGCAGGTATTCCTATAACTGATTTAATGGATCAGGAAACTATTGACAGAATAGTTGACAGAACAAGAAAAGGTGGTGCTGAAATAGTAAATTACTTAAAAACTGGCTCTGCTTTTTTTGCTCCATCAGCATCTGTAATAGAAATGGCAGAGAGTATATTAAAAGATAAAAAAAGAATTTTACCTTGTGCAGCTTACCTTGAAGGTGAATATGGAATAACAGGTTACTATATTGGAGTGCCTGTAAAAATAGGAGGTAATGGAGTCGAACAAGTAATAGAAATTAAACTAACCGATGAGGAACAAGCACAGCTAAGGAAATCATACGATTCTGTTAAAGGACTTGTTGGAAAATTAAGAGAAACAAATGTAATCTAATCTTCTTTATTGAAATCTTTATTAAAGCTGCAATGACTACAATTACCATTGCAGCTTTTTTTATCTTTAATCTCTTTTTTAAAATGAATAAAAAGATAGATTATAACAAATATTAGAATAATAAACAGAACTATTTTATCCAAAATATTACCTTTGATTTGTTAAAAAAGAAAATGGCGGGAGCGACGAGACTCGAACTCGCGGCCTCCGGCGTGACAGGCCGGCGTTATAACCAGCTTAACTACGCCCCCGCAAAAAAAAATAGGCGGAACAGGGATTGAACCTGTGACCCCCGGCTTGTAAGGCCGGTGCTCTCCCAGCTGAGCTATCCGCCCATTTAATTATTAATGGATAAAATAACGAGAATCTAAGATACCGCTTCTTTAAGAGCTTTTCCTGCTCTGAATTTAGGAGCTTTACAAGCTGCAATAGTAATTTCTGCACCTGTTTGAGGATTTCTTCCTTTTCGTTCAGCTCTTTGAACAACTTCAAATGTACCAAATCCAACAAGACTAACTTTCTCACCGTCTTTTAGTGCATCTTTAACAACGTCCATAAATGCATTTACAGCCTTTTCTGCATCTTTTTTGCTAAAACCTGTTTTTTCACTTACCTTTGAAATAAAATCAGCTTTTGTCATGGGCTACTCCTTTTTTTTATTTCCCTCAAACGAAGGGATATATAGCTATCTTTCCTTTATTTGTCAAGCTTTTTTTAAAAATTTTTTTATATTAAATTTAAATTTTAATTATTATATAAATATAAAAAAATCAAGAAGTTTTTTATAAAAATCAGAAATAACAACTACAAATTAATCATTGTATTCTTTTTATCTAAAAAATAACTTCATAAATTTATCA
>CAZBLP010000013.1:11128-38248 GCA_964492825.1 uncultured bacterium | reverse complement strand
AAATAATTTGACTTAAAAATAAAGAAAATTAATATAGGATATGCTATAATTACTTTAGATTACTTATAATTTTACATCTCATACAAACCTTTGATTTTTGAAATTATTCATACTCAATATTTACAAACTCTCAAAAAAGTAATTTAAGTTATAACTTATTCTAATAACTACAAAATGTTATCCTACGAAAAACTACTCTGCAGGTGTAGCATCAGTTACAGAAAAAATGCTTCCTTCTTTGTACTGCATATCCACTTTATATGTGTCATTTTCCACTACCACCTCAGGAATATATAAATTTAACGTACTAATATCATATGTTGCAGAACTTTCCGAGCATAGTGATTTTCCTATTTCTGTTATATAAAAATCCATATCATTTGAATAAGTCATACTCACGTAATAACTCTCTGAGTCCACTGAAACTTCAGGAATGGTAAGAATCCCTGTTTCCATATCAAAACGTGCACTATCTCCTTTTTCAGCAAGGCATGCTTTCAATGAAACCCCGCTGCTATAATCTCCTCTTTCATCATAAGTGTATGCTGTAAAATATATATTTTGGTTTTTATTTTCAGTGGATGTGGATGTTCCGTTGTCATCATAAACGTTCTCGCCATTATAAACTTCCTTATACCCTTCTGTGCTTGACCTGATAACAACACCTTTAAAATCTGAACTCTCTGGCTTTTCCCAAGAAAGATTCAACAATGAAGAACTGGTTTCATATTGAAAATTTGTAATATCATCCGGTGGTTGAGGAATACAAGGGTAATTTTTATCTGTAGGTATTGGATAAGAAGTAATAAGTCCATCAACACCATCTGCCTCATCAGAAACTTCAATAAAATAAGCAGTTGAATCAGAGGGTATCTCCGCGCTATATAGGCCGTTGCTAAGTGTCATGGTATACGCCTCAAAATCATTCCACGCACTAATGTTAAGATCATTTTGTTTAGTAGCCCATACTTTTACACCCTTAATTGTTGGTTCCCCGCTAATTTTTGCTTGAACAGAAATACTGCCTGAGTTACTAAAATGTTTTATATCCTCTATGCTGGTTAAAGGACGATCCAGAAAACAATGTGCAAGCCACATAATCCAGAAAATGCTATGCTGGGAAGTTTGGGTTGTATGAGGTGCATTGGGAATAGTGCCTGTAGAATAATTTGCAAGTTTGGTTTCATGTCCAGTAACAAATAAAGTATACTTGGGAGTATACTCTTCAGGATCATTCTTTGAGTCATCTGTACCCATAACATTAAGCATTTTTACATCTGTGTCAAGCTGACTTTCTACAAGAAAGTTTTCAGTATAATATCTCATCATTGTCCCCAGGTATGTTTGGCTAGCTTCAGGATTCAAACTACTTGCCCCCTGTAAGTTGCCAAGTATTCTTGTAGCTCCGCTGTCACTGGTTCCGCTTCCGCTTGCCATAAATCCCACAACTCTTTCAGGATCCACAGCAGCAGCTTTTAAACAAGTTTTGCCAAATTTAGAATGACCTGTAAAAACAACTTTAAAATCATCATAAGATACTGTCCAATTAGTATATTTTTTTATTACAGTTACAAGAGCATCAGTAGCTCTTAAAAAATGTGCGGGACTAAAAGAATAAAACAGATATTCAGGTTCACCGGTTTCTATACTTTTCTCATTACATTTGGACATAATTTCGCTTCCATGAGTAAAATCCCAATCCATATCAATTATTAACACCGGAATATCAAGCTCAGCACAAGCTTTTTCAGCAAGGTATTTGTTACCGAAATCACCTGCATACCCTCCTTCGATTACAGCTCCTACATTTTCTACAGCAGGAGTATCCACAGGAAGATATGCATAATTTGTATTTGCTACCCAGTCATTTTCTCCACCATCAATATTTGGAACCTGACTTACAAAACCAAAAGTTACTTTTTTTATACTTTTACCGCCGCCAAAGGAACTTGATATTGTTTCTTCTTTTGGATCAATTAACTCTACTTCAGTTCCTATATCGCCACCAGCAGATATAGGACGGTTTTTTACAAGTTCTGCAACAGTTTTAGATGTCCAGGATTTATCAAGTATATAAATAAAAACTGTTTTTGAAATAGTATATTCTCCATCTGTAACATAAAAAGTTATCTCATATGAGCCAGGCTGTGTTTTCCTTGATTCATAATCAGATGCCCAAGTAGGAGCAACTCCGCTGAAAATCCTCGTAGTATTGTCAAAATTGGCCCATTCTGGAACATTGTTAGCAGAAAAAACCAATTCGTCTCCATCAGGATCATATGCATTAACTTGAAACTTAACATGTTCACCTTCAGTTACAAGAATATTCGAATTAAGCAGTCGTTCTTCTCCAATAACACCAAACACAGGTGGAGCAGCATTCACAACAGTAAAACAAAATAAAGAAAAAGATATGATAATTATAATTTTCTTAATCATTTTATCCTCCCTATATTATTACAATAAGATATCTGGTGTGACTAAAATATATCTGGTGTGGCTAATATTAATTCTCGATTTTTATAGTTGAGCAGTTATAATTCAACCAATTCTCAGTATTAGAAGGGTCTGAATCAGATTCAGTTGCAAGAGCACATCCAATATATTCTCCTGCTGCAATATCTTCTGTTATTTCCACATCAAAAATATTTATACTTTTAGACTCTGAAACATCTGTTAAAAAAGGAATCAGCTCATTTAATTCGCTTAAAATAAAAGAATCTCCAATTGTAAAAAAAGTTCCGTCTTCTAAAACTATTGCAACGTACAAGTCTATATTAGAACTAACATTATCTACTTCCACAGAAAATATCAATTCATCACTTAAATCATAAGTATCTTTGTTAAATTTTGCTTCAATTGAAGGTTTTGGGGTCAAAACAACAAGTTGAACTGTTTCCGCTGGAATTGTCATTGTGTTATTTGCAAAAGAATGAACTGTTTCTCCGTTATCTGTATTATCCACCTGAAAATATGTAATTCTGTAAGATTCCGTTGAAGTGCCATTGTCAAATGAAATTGAGTATTGAACATCTTTTTTTGAAATATTTGTAATCAAAATTCCTATTTCTCCTTGGCTGTTTTTTGCAGCCAAATACCAAACCTCTCTGGATTCTGAAAAAGAGGAAGTGGTTAAAAGTGTTGAATATCCATTTACAACCTTTGACCATAGTTTGAAAGCATAAGCAGCAGGTTTGTACGTACCTGTACTATCTCCATAAAAAAGTCCTGTATAATTACCATTTATCTCTATTGGAGAATTCGGAGTTGTTGAGGGGTCACCTGCTCTATAGAGAAAAGCTTTTGTTACCGGGCTATACTGTAATGCTATCCATGCTCCGGTTCTATATGCTGCTCCTAAGCTTTTATTGTATACTGCATCAATTTCATCAACAGAAGCATTCATAGCAGAGATTCCATAAGCATCTACTATCAGCTCCACATCATCAAAAAAACCTGTTCCTGCCCATGATACATCAGAAAACATACCTGTCCCATGTAACAATTCATAATAAGCCTGTGCAACACCATAAAATGTTTCAGGAGAATTATAAAAAAGATGCCAGCCAATCCAATCAGGCTTGACATTGTTTTCGTATAAAAACTCAAGGAACTGTTCTGCGACACTATCTTCACCGGAAACTACTTTCATGGCTTGACCTGCAATAAAACCGGGCCCGCCTATTTTTAATTGCGGATATTCTTTTTTAAAAGTTTGAAATACTTTAATCCAGAAACTAAAAAAATCCGAATTACTTCTGTCCCAGAAACTATCACTTGGAAACTCCGTCCAAATATCAAGATATGTAAAAGTATTTTCAACTCCGTTCCAGTTTAAGTAACGATCAACCACTTTTTGTGCTGCTATAATCCAGTTGTCTTCCTGAGTGGTATTTTGAGGTCCTTTAAAATCATGATGTTTGCTTGCATTTTGAACTTCACCGCCAAGTCTTAAAAACGGCTCAAAGCCGCCATCTACCCAACTTTGAAAAAGTTCATCACTCGGTCCCCAGTTATAGTATGAATCATCTTCAGCATCACAACCTTCCCAAGAAGGATAAGTATCGCCGCCACAGTTAAATATCCCCTCTATATCCATTCTGTCATCAAAGTAATCATTGTTACGAATTGTGGTGACACCAATATCTTTCAGATGTTCAGAAATATCATGAATACCTGATTCTGGAGGCTGAATTGGCCCTGAAATAACCCCAAGGAATGATTTTACAGAAGAATTTTCTGAAAAAATCTCACCAATGGTAAGGTTTATTGTTGAAAAGGTGTTTTGAGCAGCAGAGATACATTTAAAGCTGAATATGAAAAAAAAGAATATATAAGACAGCAAAAATATTTTATACTTCAAATTTATATCCTTTCAAGGAGTACAAATCAAAATATGTATTATTTAAAGCTAACTTTTTTTTAAAAACAAGTCAAGAAAATATTTCAATAAAATATTTTATGGAATTAATTTAAAAAATTTTTATTATCTTGATTTTTGTTACATCATTTGCTATTTTCTTTTTTAATTGAAGAAATTCACAGGAGGTTCTTTTGAAACCAATAAAATTAATATTTTTTACAGGTGGTGTTGTTTCATCATTAGGTAAAGGATTGGCAGCAGCTTCTCTTGGAGCATTACTTGAAGCAAGGGGCCTGAAAGTTGGAATGACCAAATTAGACCCATATATTAATGTTGACCCTGGGACAATGAACCCATATCAACATGGAGAAGTTTATGTTACTGACGATGGTGCTGAAACCGATCTTGACCTCGGGCATTATGAAAGATTTACCAATGCTACTGTTTCTAAAAAGAGCAATTATACAACAGGAAAAATATATGAATCAGTTCTTAATAAAGAGAGAAGAGGTGAATATCTCGGAGGAACCGTCCAGGTTATTCCTCATATTACCAATGAAATTAAATCAGCTATTTTGGAAAGTTTAAAAAATATAGATGTAGGAATTGTTGAAATAGGCGGTACAGTAGGTGATATTGAAGGTTTACCATTTCTTGAAGCAATTAGACAACTTAAAAGCGACCTGGGAAAAGACAATGTTATATATGTCCATCTTACTCTTGTACCATATTTAAAAGCTGCAGGCGAATTAAAAACCAAACCCACACAGCACAGCGTTAAAGAACTCAGAGCCATTGGTATTCAGCCTGATATTATTATTTGCAGAACTGAAATGCCTCTAAACGACGATATAAAAAAGAAAATCTCTCTATTCTGTAATGTTGAGAAAAATTCAGTTATTACTGCAATTGATGTTGAAAGCATATATGAAGTCCCACTTAATCTGCATAAAGAGGGGCTTGACGATAAAGTTATTGAAAAATTAAACATATGGACAGGTGCACCTAAACTGGATAAATGGGAGAAAATCGTATATCTTATTAAAAATCCTGAAGGTAATGTTACCATAGGACTAACAGGTAAATATGTGGAATTGAAGGAATCTTATAAAAGTCTGCATGAAGCTCTGGTTCATGGCGGTATTGCAAACAATTGCAAGGTTAACATAAAATATATAGATTCTGAAAAAATTACTTCAGAAAATTGTGAAGAAAGTTTTCAGGATATTGATGCTATTTTAGTTCCAGGTGGTTTCGGAGAAAGAGGCATTGACGGAAAAATAGAAGCCATTAAACATGCACGTATAAATAAAATTCCGTTTTTAGGAATTTGCCTCGGAATGCAGCTTGCAGTTATTGAATTTGCAAGAAATGTAGCAGGATTATCTGAAGCACATAGCACAGAATTTAATAAAAGGACAAAATATCCTGTTATTTTCCTTTTGGAGCAATGGCTTGATCAAAACAGAAAACTTCAACAAAGGGACGAATCTACAGCTCTTGGAGGTACAATGAGATTAGGGGCATATCCATGCGTTTTAGAAAAAAAATCATTCTCATATCAAGCATACAAAAAAGAAAAAATATTTGAAAGACATAGACACAGGTATGAATTTAACAATGATTTTAAAGATATATTAGTGGAAAAAGGTCTGAAAATAGTTGGGCAATCTCCAGATGAAGAGCTTGTTGAGATAATTGAATTAGACAATCATCCCTGGTTTGTGGGATGCCAGTTTCATCCAGAATTCAAATCAAAACCAGTAAACCCTCACCCTCTTTTTACAGCTTTTCTCAAAGCTGCTATAGAGTATAAGTAGATGGAAAAATTTTATAATAATCTAAAAAAAAATTTTTTTATAATAGCAGGTCCCTGTGTTATTGAAGATATAGATACCTGTTTTAAAGTAGCTGAAACAGTTAAAAATATTTGCAATAAATTGAATATTAACTATATTTTCAAATCGTCTTTTGACAAAGCAAACAGAAGCTCGGTTAATTCTTTCAGAGGACCGGGAATTGTTAATGGATTGGAGATTCTTAATAAAATAAAAAATACTTTTCAATTACCTGTTACCACAGATATCCATGAAACATGGCAGGTAAATGAGGTGAAGAATATAGTTGATATAATTCAGATTCCTGCTTTTTTATCTCGCCAAACAGACCTATTGCTTGCATCAGGGAAATCTGGCAAAATAGTTAATGTGAAAAAAGGACAGTTTCTTTCAGGTTATGATGCTAAAAACATAGTTAAAAAACTTCAGTTTACAGGCAACAATAAAATTATTCTTACGGAAAGGGGTAATACTTTCGGATATAACAACCTTGTGGTTGATATGAGAAATATTCCTATAATGAAGAGTTTTGCGGATATTGTGGTATTTGACGCAACTCATTCAGTACAGCTTCCAGGAGGCGCTGATAACTGCTCTTCAGGAAACAGAGAATTTGTATATCCTCTGGCCAAAGCAGCTGTTGCAGCAGGTGCAAACGGAGTATTTTTGGAAGTACATCCCACTCCTGAAAGAGCTCTGTGTGACGGACCTAATTCAATCAAATTGGACAATATTGAAAATATAATAAAAAAACTGTATGAAATTTACAAATTAGTAAATTACGGAGAAAATTATGAAAGTTAACAAAACAATTGCGGAAATAAATGAGAAAATAAAAAAAGGTGAGGCTTTTGTTGTTACTGCAGAAGAAATGATAGATATTGTTGAAGAAAACGGTCCTGTTGAGGCTGCTTCAAAAGTTGATGTTGTTACTACAGGTACTTTTGCTCCAATGTGCTCCTCAGGTGCTTTTATTAATTTCGGCCACACAAAACCTAAAATAAAAGCAACCAATGTATGGCTCAATGATGTTTTATGCTATGGCGGTATTGCAGCAGTTGACTTTTTTATAGGTGCTACTCAAGTTACCAAAAATGACCCTTTAAATCATAACCATCCAGGCGAATTTAAATATGGCGGCGGACATGTTATTGAAGATCTAATTGCAGGAAAAGAAGTTCATCTTGTTGCAGAAGCCTACGGTACTGACTGTTATCCTCGAAAATATTATGAAACTTCTGTTACTATTGATGATTTGAGAAACGCTTTTTTGTATAATCCGCGTAACTGCTATCAAAACTATAACGTAGCTATTAATCTCAGTTCCAAAACAATTTATACATATATGGGAGTTTTAAAGCCCAATGCTAATAATGTGAATTATTGCAGCGCCGGCCAGTTATCTCCATTATTAAACGACCCATATTATCTTACAATCGGCACAGGGACAAAGATATTTTTAGGTGGCACCACAGGAGTTGTTACCTGGTGCGGAACACAGCATTCACCTGATGTGCCACGGAGTGAAAACGGAGTGGTTAAAGAGGGATCTGGTACAATTGCAGTTACAGGAGATATGAAAAAAATGGATCCAAACTGGATTAAAGGTGTCAGTATTTTAGGTTATGGTTGCAGTATGTCTGTAGGCATAGGCATACCTGTTCCTATTTTAAATGAGCAGATTGCCAAATATACTGCTGTTAAAGACGATGATATTTATGCTCCTCTTATTGATTACGGACACGATTATCCTAATAAAGAGGAAAAAGTTTTAAAATATGTTACTTACGGAGAATTAAAATCTGGCTCTATAAATTTTGACAAAAAGGAAATACCTTGTTTTCCATTGTCAAGTTATACAAAAGCAAAACAAATTGCAGAAATATTAAAATCATGGATAGAAAAAGGAGATTTTACTCTTGGCGAGCCTCAGGTTAAACTTCCTACTGTTGATATTAGCTGATATAAATTATTAATGGAGATTGTTTTAAATTGACAAACAACAGAATTTTAATGATAGATAATTACGATTCCTTTACTTTTAATCTTTTTCAATATTTCGGAATTTTAGGTGCTAAAATTGATGTTGTAAGAAACGATCAACTTCATATTAAATCAACTGATTTTTCAAAATACAATAAAATTGTAATATCACCTGGTCCAGGCACTCCTGATAATGCCGGAATTTCCATGAAAATAATATCAGCTTTCAAGGATAAGCTGCCTATTTTAGGCGTATGCTTAGGACACCAGTGTATTGGGCAGGTCTTCGGTTCAAAAATTATCAGAGCTTCAAAAGTTATGCATGGCAAAACATCTGAAATTTTTCACAACAATAACCCTATTTTCAAAAACATACCCTCACCTTTTACAGCTACAAGATACCATTCGCTTGTAATAGAGAAAAACACTATTTCTAATGATTTGAGTGTTATTGCACATTCTGACGACGGAGAGATTATGGGAGTTAAACATAAAAAATATATGATATGGGGTATACAATTTCATCCTGAATCAATTCTTACAAAATATGGTTTAAAAATTTTGGATAACTTCCTTAAACTATGAAAAATTTAATACTCACTGTTTTCATAATTATCCTTGCTTTTAATCTCTCTTCTACTTTCTACGGATTAATAGATCCTGACGAACCGAGATATGCAGCCACAGCAAAAAATATGGTTGTAAGCAATGATTATATTGTGCCCTATTTTAACGGTAAGCTGAGAATCAACAAACCGCCTCTTACATATTGGCTAACAGCAATATCATACAAATTATTTAAACCAAATGAATATTTTTCAAGATTACCGCACATTATATGCTCAATTTTAATTATTCTTTTTGGTGTAATAGTATTGGGAAATTATTTCCTTCCAGAAGAGAAAACTATTTTTGCAATAATTTTATCTTCAACACCTCTATTCTTTTATCTTGGAAAATATTGCAACACAGATATAATTGTTTCTGCTTTTTTTATCTTTTCCATATATTTCTTCTATTTATATTATGAAAAAAATAAAAAAATTCTACTTTACCTTTTTTATATATCGTACCTTCTTACAAATCTGGCAAAAGGACCTGTTGCATATTTGATTTTGATTATTTTAATAATATTTATGTTATCAAACAGAGATATTAAAAAATTATACAATATTAAGTTCTGGTTGACGATTTTATTATTATCATTAACTCCTTTTTTTTATCTGCTCATAGTAGGTATGAAAGTAAATCATTCATTTAATATTGCATCTCTTGTTGCAACTGAAACTTTTGGAAGATTTATAAAAGGATACAGACATCCCGAGCCTGTATATTTCTATTTGAAATTTTTTCCAGTAATATTCTTTCCGTGGTCACTTTTTTTTGTTTTTAAAATTTTCAAATTAAAAACTTTGTGGAAGCAAAATAAATTTATGAAATTAAATATTATATATTTTTTTACAATTATAATATTCTTCTCTTTATCAAAATCAAAGCTTCTTTCTTATATTTTACCAGCAGCTTTTCCTTTTGCATGTATTGTTGCAAAATTAACAAATGATATTAGCATAAAAATCAAATCAAAATATTTTATCTTTCTATATGGAATTGTTTTTATAGCATTACTATTATTTTTAATAATAAACAATTATACTTTGCCTGACTATAAAACCTTAATTATATTTTTGTCGATTCTTGGAATATTTTTGATTTTTATAATCAGAAGCCATAATACTGTTTTTAAATTAGGTTTGTTCCAGCTTTTACTTTTAAGCACTGTTTTTATAATCGGCTCAACATTTTTATCAGAAAATAAAAGTGAAAAATTTTTGGAAAAAGTATATATAAAAAAGGATGTTCCTATAATAAGCTACAGAAGAAATATCACAGGCATTGCTTTTTACGCAGAAAATTATCAACAGATTGATAATATTGATGCTCTGAAAAAATTTGATAATTTTTATTTGGTTTCATACAAAAGTGATTTTAACAAAATTAAAGAACAATTAAAAATATGTAAAAAAATAGGAGAAACAAAATTAAAAATAATGGTAGAATGTAATGCAATTAATAATAAATGAACAATTTGAGAATAATTTTAAAAAAAGAGATGTTGAAAATTTAATAAAATTACTGAAAAATAAAACTCCAGATTTTCACAGAAAAAAAGAGAGACGCAAAATATGGCAAATAGAACATAACAATTACAATATTTTTGTAAAAAATTTTAATTATCCTAATTTAATGCTTAAAAAGATAAAAAGTTATGGTTTAAAAAATTATAAAGTAGCAAAATTTCTTTTAAAAAATAATATAAAAACTCCTGTGCCGGTTTTTTTCTATTCTAATGGAAATGATGAATTTTTCTCAACAATTGCAATTAATAACTGCATTGATTTATGGGAATATCTATCTACTAAACCTGATGTTGCAATTCAGAAAAATATATTGACTCAATTAAAAAATTTGGTTGATAAATTTGCATTTTTAAATATTTATCATTCAGATTTTAACATAAGAAATCTTATTTTAGATAAAAATAAAATGGAACTTTACATTCTTGACCTTGAAGCAGTGAGATTTAATTTCAACAAAAGAAGAAAAGAAAAAATGGTAAAAAAAATTAACAAATACCTTAGTGCGTTTAACCTATCTATTTAATGGAGATATTCCATTATAACGGCATTTTAACTTACCTTTTCTTTCACCGAAAATAGCAGTACCAATTCTAATCATTGTAGCACCCTCTTCTATTGCAATATGAAAATCATGTGACATACCCATTGACAATTCTTTCAGAAGAATATTATTGCTGTTGTTATATTTTGAAAATTCGTCCAATAGACTCCTCATTTTTTGATAAAACGGTCTAACATCTTCTATATTTTCAAAATATGGCGGAATAGTCATAAAGCCTGTTATTACAAGATTTTTGTAATTTGAAAGTTTTTCAAAAAAATCTTCCAGTTCTTCTTCAAAAAAACCATGTTTATTCATCTCTCTTCCAATATTTACCTGAACCAAAGCTTTTAAAATATTACCTTCTTTTTCCAATTTATTATTTAATTTTTCAGCAAGTTTTATTGAATCAAGTGTGTGCAGAAGATAAATTTTATCATAAATATATTTTATTTTATTTGTTTGCAAATGACCTATAAAGTGCCAATTTAAATTTTCTTTTATTTTATCGTATTTTGAAAGAAAATCTTGAACATAATTTTCGCCAAAATCCCTTAATCCAGCTTTTACAGCTTCCATAATTTTTTCAGCAGGAAACGTTTTTGATACTGCAATTAATTTTATTTCATCAATATTTCTGCCAGCTTTTTCAGCTGCAATATTCATCTGCTCTAAAATTCTTTTTATATTATCTTTAATCATTGTTTTACCTGTTCAGGAAAAATTTTATTTCAAAGATTTAACAGAAAAACTCGACTATTTCAATAGATAAATTTACAACAAAAATTACCTATTATAAACTTTCTAACCTATATAAAAAAAACTTCTTAAGACTCATTGAAAACCATTATAAATTTTTGGAATCTGAAATATAAACTCAAAATATTTTGCATTTTGTATACGAAAAACATCACAAGCAAATTAATTTTCATTCATATTTGTAACATATTGAAATAACAGCTTAAAACACATGATTTCAAAAGGTTAATTTTATCTGAAAACTTGACTTTTTGATGTTTTGGAGCAATATACCATAGTATGGGGTATTTTATATATTGTATGCAAAATTATGGAAAAGGAGGTAACAATGAAAAAGAAAAAATTTTTAATGGTTTTCGTGTTAGTTTTTATATGCCTCTCCTATTCCTATTCATTTGGTAAAACTAAAACATGTAAAATGCAATCCTTTTACTGCAACAGTCTTCATTATTTTTCCGAAGGTATGAGATATCATTATGAAGCTAAAAATGGTGCTATTAGAATTATAGGAAAACCATACAGTCAACTTGATTGTAAAAAATGCCATGCTAAAAGCTGTGATGTATGTCATGCTAAAAAGGTCAAAGGCAAAATGGTTTTTTCAACTTCACAGGCAAAAAACCAGAAAACCTGTTTCAAGTGTCATGGACGGGAAAATAAGACTCTGGTAATGGAGGTAAAAAACAAAGTAAAAGATGCTCATGAAATAGGTTCAAAAATGTTTTGCACTGACTGCCACGGACCTACTGACATTATGGGAGATGGAAAATCTTATAAAACAATGAGAGATCCCGGAGCTGTTTCAACTACCTGCATTGGATGTCATAAAAAAGGAGCAAAAGCTAATTTGGGTAAATTCAAGGAAATCAAACCATACACAATAGAAATAAGGGATCATAGAATACACAGAGGCAAATTAGATTGTGTTGCATGTCACGTCACTGCTGTCACAAATTGTTATAACTGTCATTTTGGTGAAACAAGGAGCAGAAATGTTTCAATCCCTCATAAAACATGGGCTTTGCTTGTTAATTACGGTGACAAAGTTACAACTGGTAGTGTTATGACTATTGTGTATAAGAAGAAAAAATTTATTGTATATGCCCCCAGAATGGATCATTCAATAGGAAAAAAAGCCAAAACATGCAAAGACTGCCATAATAATAAATCTATGCAATATTTAAAAGCTAATAAAAAAATTCCTATGACTCTTTTTAAAAATAATAAACTTATTACATGGAATGGTATTGCTCCAGCTGTAAAAGGTAAACTTTACTGGGTATTTCTCGAAAAAGACAAAAATGGCAATTGGTATAAACTCCCAGATTCCACTCCAGTGGTAGAGCAATGGGGATTATATGCTAAACCTCTTACAGAGGAACAGCTAAAAAAACTTACTGTTCCATTTAAATAAAAGGTAAAGGAGGCATTCCATGAAAATAACAAGAAGAGATTTCTTAAAATTTACAGGCCTTACTGCAGCAGGGCTTGCATTAACCTCACTTGGAGTTGACTTTACAAAAGAGGCTTATGCTCAGGCAAAAGCATCCAAGATAAGTATGGCAAAGGAAACTCTTACAATATGTCCTTATTGTGCTGTTGGATGCGGTATAATATGCCATACAAGCCTTGTTACAAAAAAAATTATTAATACAGAAGGTGATCCTGAACATCCTATTAACCAAGGTGCTTTATGCTCAAAAGGAGCATCTCTTTTTCAACTTGCAAATAATCCAAACAGAATTACAACGCCACTTTACAGAGCACCCTACAGCGATAAATGGCAAAAAGTTACATGGGACTGGGCTCTTACTGAAATTGCTAAAAGAGTAAAAAAAACAAGAGATAGCTACTTTATTTTAAAAGATAAAAATGGAAACATTGTAAACAGGGTAGAAGCAATAGCTCACATTGGAAGTGCAGCCCTTGATAATGAAGAATGCTACTTAATACAACAGATGATGAGAGGACTTGGTCTGGTATATATAGAGCATCAGGCACGTATCTGACATAGCGCAACTGTTGCGGCTCTGGCAGAGTCGTTTGGAAGAGGAGCAATGACAAACCACTGGATAGATATAAAAAACGCCAATGTAATATTAATTATGGGGAGCAATGCAGGAGAAAATCATCCAATATCTTTTAAATGGGTGTTAAAAGCTAAAAAAGAGGGCGCTACTTTGATACATGTTGATCCAAGATATACAAGAACCTCTGCTCTTGCTGATTTTTATACACATTTAAGACCGGGCACAGATATAGCATTTCTCGGCGGGATGATAAATTACATAATTAAAAACAAAAAATATTTTAAGGAATATGTTAGCGAATATACAAATGCCAGCTTTATTGTTAATAAAAAATTTGACTTTAAGAACGGATTATTTTCTGGATTTAACGATAAAACTCATTCTTACGACAAATCTTTCTGGAAATTTGAGCTTGATGAAAACGGTGTACCTAAAAAAGACAAGTCTCTGAAACATCCAAGATGTGTATTCCAATTGTTGAAAAAACATTTTTCAAGGTACACTCTTGATAAAGTATCCGCTGTTACTGGAACCCCAAAAGAAGATTTATTAAAAGTTTATAAAATTTATTCATCCACAGGTGTAGGAAACAGAGCTGGTACTTGTATGTATGCAATGGGCTGGACACAACATACAGTAGGAGTTCAAAATATCAGAACAATGACTATAATCCAACTGTTACTTGGCAATATTGGTATTTCAGGTGGTGGAGTTAATGCTCTCAGAGGTGAATCCAATGTTCAAGGTTCAACAGACCATGCAATTCTCTTTCATATATTGCCAGGATATTTAAAAGTACCAAAAGCCTCTATGAAGGATTTAGAAACATATCTTAACAAAGTTACTCCTAAATCTTCAGATCCTATGAGTGCAAACTGGTGGGGTAATTATCCCAAATATATGGTTAGCATATTAAAGGCATTTTACGGAGACAATGCTACAAAAGAAAATGATTTTTGCTACAACTATTTACCAAAGTTAGATAATAAGACCAATTATTCATGGTTATCTTTATTTGATGCTATGTATAGAGAAAAGATAAAAGGGTTTTTTGCATGGGGACAAAATCCTGCAGTTAGTGGTGCAGATGCTCAAAAAAATAGAGATGCCATGGAAAAATTAGATTGGATGGTCAATGTTAATATTTTTGAAAATGAAACTGGTTCATTCTGGAAAGGACCAGGTAAAAATCCTAAAAAAATAAAAACAGAGGTTTTTTTCCTGCCATGCGCAGTATCAGTTGAAAAAGAAGGTAGTATAACAAACAGCGGCAGATGGATGCAGTGGAGATACAAAGCAGCAAATCCACCTAATGGTCTCCCTGGAGATGGAGAAATTATGGTGGATCTTATGAATAAAATCAAAGAGCTATATAAAAAAGATGGAGGTGTATTTCCTGAACCAATATTAAAGCTTAACTGGCCAAATAAATACGATTCAGATAAAGTTGCAAAAATTGTAAATGGATATTTTATGAAAGATACTGTTGTAAAAGGTAAAAAATTCAAAAAAGGCGATCAAGTGCCAAGTTTTGCATATCTAACTGATGACGGCGCCACTTGCTCCGGGAATTGGCTCTATTGTAACAGTTACACTAACAAAGGCAATATGGCTAAAAGAAGAGACAAAACTCAAACTGATATTCAAAAAAATATTGGATTATTTCCAAAATGGGCATGGTGCTGGCCGGTTAACAGAAGAATACTTTACAACAGGGCATCTGTGGATTTAAACGGCAAACCATGGAATCCTGACAAAACTGTAATTGTATGGAAAAACGGCAAATGGCACGGTGATGTTCCTGATGGTGGTTGGCCTCCTATTGCAACTGGTAAAGGCAGACATCCTTTTATTATGAGAAAACACGGATTTGGACAGGTATTCGGCCCAGGAAGAGCTGATGGACCTTTCCCTGAATTTTACGAGCCACTTGAAAGTCCTGTAAAGAAAAATTTATTAAACAGGCAGAAATCTAATCCAGTAGTAAAAACATTTAACACTCCTGATGATAAATATGCAGATTATCATAAATATCCAATTGTTTGCACAACATTCAGACTTACTGAACATTGGCAAAGCGGAATTTTAACAAGATGGCAGCCATGGCTTGTTGAAGCTCAGCCTGCAGTATTCGTTGAAATAAGTGAGGAACTTGCCAAAGAAAAAAGAATAAAAAATGGAGAAATGGTATTAGTTGAATCTCCAAGAGCAAATTTAAAAGCTGTTGCAATGGTAACAAAGAGATTAGCACCAATGAAAATTGGAAAGAAAAAAGTTCATGTGGCTGGACTTCCATGGCATTTTGGATGGGAAGTTCCAAAAGGTGGTGGTGATGCTGCAAACTTGTTGACCCCTTCAGTTGGAGATCCAAACACTATGATACCTGAGACAAAATCTTTCTTGGTTAATATCAGGAAACTATAATTCATGGAGTATGAAGGAGGTAAAAAATGAATTTATCAGATAAAGGTAAAAGTTTTTTTATAGATTTAAGTGTATGTATGGGGTGTAAAGCTTGCCAAATAGCTTGTAAAGAATGGCATGAACTTCCTGCAACTAAAACTGAACAAACAGGTTCTTATGAAAATCCTCCTGATCTGAATTTTTACACTTACAAAACTGTTCATTTTAAAGAATCTAAAATTAATGGGAAATTCAGATGGTTGTTTTTTCCTGAACAGTGCAGACACTGCATTTATCCAGCTTGTAAAGATGCTGCTGACGGATATGTCAAAGGAGCAATAATTAAAGATAAAGAAACAGGAGCTGTTGTATTTAACGTTGAATTGCTAAAAAAAGTTCCTTTTGAAGTATTAATAACTGCATGCCCATATAACATTCCAAGAGAAGATAAAAAAACAGGCAAAAAATCAAAATGCGACATGTGTATTGACAGAGTAAAAGATGGATTAAAACCACTCTGCGTTAAAACTTGTCCAAACAACGCAATGAATTTCGGGGATAGGAAAGATATGCTAAATCTAGCAAATAAAAGGTTAAAAGAGGTGAAAAAAGAATGGCCTGCTGCTCAGCTTGTAGATTCTGGCGATATTAGAGTTATTTATCTTGCACTTGACAAACCGACAAATTATAGTAAACACTTAGCTGCAGCAACCCCATTTAAACCCTATTAGCAATATCTCCTCCTCCAAAAGGAGGAGGATTTTAGTTTTTGGTATTTAGGGACAGACAATAAAAGCTGATTACTAATTATTACTGATTACAAATTACTAAATCCCAATTGAACCTTGAACCAATATGGAGGTGATATGGATAAAATAAGGAAAAGAGTAGATTTTCTAAAAAAAAGATATCCTAATTATAGTGAAATTTTAGACTTTTATAGTATAATTTTAATTTGCAGGGAAAAATTTTCTCTAAAACCAAAAGTAAAACCTTTTAATTTGAATAAAAGTGATATGGATAAAATAAAAAAAGGGATTTATTTACTGGAGTTTAAGGATATAAATATTGACATGGAGGCTTCTTTTAAGCTTTTTTGCGAACTCTGCAATGAGTTGAAAAAAAATAAGAAATTTGAAAAAACAATTAAAAAATTTCATTTCATAAATTCTGATTTTACAATTTTTACCAGTTTCTTAAATGAACTAAACAATCAAAGTGCATCTGATTTAAATTTAGATGAAAATGATTATAATTTATTAAAATTTATGATTTTAAATTCTCTAAGGCCATGTTTTAAAAAATTAGTTGAAAATATACCTGTTTTATATGAGTCTTGGAAAGAAGGTGTATGTCCTATTTGCGGTAATGAACCGTTTTTCGGTATAATTAAAGAAGATTCTACAAAAACTGTAGAATGTGGCTTTTGCGGATTTAACTGGAGAATAGAAAGGATATTTTGTCCTTTTTGTAAAAACAGAGACCAAGAAAAATTAAAATATTTTGAAGATGAAAATGACCCTCAATATCGTGTTTATTTATGCGACAAATGTAAAAGATATATAAAATTTGTAAAAGAAAAAGAAGCAGAATATCTTGCAGATTTGATAATAGAAGATGCTGTAACTGTGCATTATGACTTAATAGCTAAGGAAAAAGGATATTTCCCACAAAATCAATCTTAATAAAAGATAATAACTACTTCACATGCTTTTTCTTTGCTTTTGCTAAAGAGTTTGGTTCAGAAAAACTTCTTTGTTATCTTTAAAAAGTATACGAATTGACTAATCTCATTTTTCAAAATTGTTTCTGTATTACATGCCAATTTTCAGAATATCTTTGATTTTCAATAAATCTTCCAAAAATTCAGATAAGGGCAAACCCACAACATTAGTATAAGAACCTCTTATTCCTTTTACCATAAATGCACCTATACCCTGAATAGCATATGCTCCTGCTTTGTCATAAGGCTCATCAGTATTAATATACCAATTAATTTCATCATCTTTGAGAGATTTAAAAGTTACCTCAGTAATAACAAACTTTGTACGATTTAAACTATATTGTTTTTGATATAATGTATAGGAAGTTATAACCTTGTGAGTTTTTCCAGACAAAAGATTAAGCATGTCAAAAGCATGATTTCTGTTCAATGGCTTACCTAAAACAGTATTGTCATGTACTACTATTGTATCAAATGAGGCTATTAATTTATCAGGAATTTTTTCAGCTATGGCACAAGCTTTTTGAACACTATTACTTGTTACATATTTTATTGGTTCAGCACTATCAGGTAACTTTTCATTAAAATCTGAAGCAACAACTTCAAAGTGCAAATCCAAATTTTTCAAAAACTCAATTCTTCTTGGTGATTTTGTGCCTAATATAAAGAAAATATCTTTAAGGTAATTCATTGACTATTTTATTTATCCCATGTTCCGCAAGCTCAAGAGCAGTAAGCCATCGCCCCTTTCTTTTGAAAAAATTAAAAACATTTAAAAGATTTTTACTCAATTCTTTTTGTTTTTCATAATAATCTTTCTGCCATACCACTTCGCCTGTAATAGCATTTCTGATAACTACAACAAAATGGACCATTGCTGGCTCTTCAACTGAATATTCACTGCCTTTTCGTTCTATAAATTTATACACATAACCTTCAATTATATAATCAACTTTAAATCTGTCAGCTATTTCATTAACATTAATTTGGACAATATCTTTCTGAAATGCATTTTCCACATCATCCAAATCAACAGGCTCATAATCTTTTCTTTTGTCTTCCAATGCAAAATAAAATTTTGTAGCAAGTTTTCTCCCTATTAATCTGAACTGCTCAGTTTTGTAACTGCAAACAACTAATTTATCAGGACTCTTACATTTAATTCTGCTCTGCAACTCATCTGTCACTTTTACAAAAGGCATAACAACAACTTTTGCTGGTTTTTTAATAATAAACTCTGTTTTTTTAATATCTTTTTTATGAGAGCATGAAACAAGTAAAAATAAAACAAAAATTAATGAAAATATTTTTCTGGCTTTCATTACATCTCCTTTATAAAATTTTTTAAAATCTGCAATCCTTTATTTTGACTTTTTTCAGGATGAAATTGAACTCCAAAAATATTCTCCTTGTTAATTGATGAAGTAAATTCAATGCCATAATCTGTGGCAGTTAAAATATCGCTGCTATTTTTGGGTGTTACATAATAAGAGTGAGCAAAATAGAAAAAGTCACCACTTTTGATATTATCTAAAATCTTGCTGTTTTTCTTAATAATTATACTATTCCATCCCATGTGAGGAATTGGAAGATTTCCCAAATTTTCAAACTTAACAACTTCGCCCTCTATTAATCCCAATCCTCTGTGCTCACCAAATTCATAACTCTTTTCAAATAACACATGCATTCCCAGACAAATGCCTAGAAACGGTTTGCCTGTTTTAATATATTCCTTAATAGCTTCTGAAAAGTTATATTTCTTCAAATTATTAATGCAATCTCTAAAAGCTCCTACCCCTGGCAAAATTACTTTATCAGCTTCTTTTAAATTCTCAGGTTTAGAAGATACCAAAGGTTGAGCACCAACCTTTTCCACAGCTTTTTCCACACTTTTAAGATTGCCCATTTCATAATCTATAATTAAAACTTTTTGCATTTAATTAACCCCGTTTATATTAATATACCTTTTGTGGAAATAACTTCATCTCCGATAATAGTAACAGCTTCTCTCATTGAATATGCAAAAGCCTTGAAGATGGATTCAAGTATATGATGATTATTTTTCCCGTAAAAATTATTAATATGCAGATTACATCTCAGATTATTGGCAAAAGCTGTAAAAAATTCCTCAAAAAGCTCAATATCAACCTCTCCTACCTTTCCTTTTTCAAGATTAGTATTATATACTAAATAAGGTCTATTAGATATATCAATTGTTACCATGGATAGAGAATCATCCATAGGAATCACCCTGCTACCGTATCTTTTAATCCCTTTAAAATCAGAAAGAGCTTTTCTAAAACCTTCTCCAAGAACAATGCCAATATCTTCAATGGTATGATGATAATCCACTTCCACATCACCAATAGCATTAAGATTAATGGAAAAATTACCATGTTTTGCAAAAAGCTCAAGCATATGATTAAGGAAACCAATGGATGTTTTTATATTGTAACTGGGATTAGGCGCATCTATAATAATTTCCAAATTTATTTTTGTTTCCTTTGTTTCTCTAATAACTTCAGCTTCCCTCATTTTTATCTCCATTTCTAACATTTACTGATTCTGCATGTGAAAACAGACCTTCAGCATTTGCAAAATCATAAACATATTGTTTTAAATCATTAAAACATAATTCTGACAATGAAATTATACTGCTTCTTTTATAAAAGTCGTAAACTCCCAAAGGTGAGAAAAATTTAGCTGTTCCAGAAGTAGGAAGCACATGATTAGGCCCTGCCATATAATCTCCAATAGGCTCAGGTGAATATTCGCCAAGAAATATTGCTCCAGCATTTTTGATTTTAGGCAAAATTTTAAATGGCTCTTTTGTTAAAATTTCAAGATGCTCAGGTGCAATTTTATTGGCTACATCTATTGACTCTTCAATATTTTCTGTAATAATAATTACCCCATGATTTTTTAAAGATTTTTCTAAAATCTCTTTTCTCCGTGATTTTGAAAGATTAACAGCAATTTTATTTTTAACTTTTTCTGCCAGCTCCTCATTGTCAGTAACCAATATTGATGATGCAAGCTCATCATGTTCAGCTTGGCTAAACATATCAGCAACTATATATTCAGGATTGGCAGATGAGTCAGCTATAATTAAAATCTCACTTGGACCTGCAATCATATCTATATCAATAACACCAAATAAAAGCTTCTTTGCAACAGCCACATATATATTACCGGGCCCAACCACCTTGTCCACCTTTTCTATCCAGTCAGTGCCATAGGCAACTGCAGCTACAGCCTGTGCACCGCCTACTTTGTAGAGTTTATCAGCGCCTATTAAATGAGCTGCTGCTAATATCAACTTACTTTTATCTTTGTCAAATATTGGCGATGTAATAAAAATCTTTTCAACTCCAGCTACTTTTGCAGGAATTCCTGTCATAAGAACAGTAGAGGGATAAAGAGCTTTACCACCTGGCACATAAAGGGCAACTTTTTCAATAGGCGTTATTTTCTGTCCCAAAATAGTGCCATCATCTTCATAAGTAAACCAACTGTTTAATTTCTGGTTAGAATGATATTTCTCAATTCTATAAGCTGCTTTATCAAGAATTTTTTTATATTTTGAATCTAATGATTTATAAGCCCATGAAAAATCATCCTTTGTAAAATAATAATTGCTTTCATTTAATCTAAAATTGTCAAATTTTTCTGTAAATTTTATAATAGCTTTATCTTTTTTATCCAAAACTTCATCTATAATTGATTTAACTGAAGCATAATAAAAATTGAAATCAATATCACTTCTATTTAGAATCTTTTGAAGAAAAATATCTGAATTGTTTTGTCTCCATTTGGCAATTTTAATCATGCTTTTAAATATATAAATTTTCCTAAAAAATCAATTAAAACTTTTTTTAAAAATTTTATAAAATATTCTTGAAAAAAATTTATTATAAAATTATATATAATATTAATGAAAAACGAATCCTTTTAATTTTTTCAATAAGTTGAAGATTCACTTTGAATCTTACTTTGAAACTATTTTTTTAACACCTTTCAAAACAAGATGTTGCGTATTATGCAATATTGTAATCTTTGATTTTTTATTAACAAAGCTGTCTATTTGTCATATTTTAGGTATCTTTGTCCGTTTTTAAGCTTGATTTATTCCTATTTTAATGCCAGAAAAGAAAAAAATTGACTTGTACCTTTTTTATTTGTATAATGAATGCTCATTTTTAAATGGAGGCTAAAATTGAAAAATAAAACTTATAAAATTCTAAATCTTATTGCAAAGTATATTGCGAATCATAAAGCTATTTATGAGGAAGATTTAATCAATGACCTTTTGGATATGGGCTTTGAATTAAAAGATATTGATGCTGCAATTTATTGGATGGAATCCTTGGGAATGGATATTAGCAGAAGTGTTGACGTTGCAGACAGCAGAAATTACATTAGAATCTTAACTTATGAAGAATCCAATTCATTAACAAAAGAAGCTGTTAATTACCTGTATATTCTAAAGAAAAAAGGGCTAATTGACAATGACATGTTTGAAGACATTCTGGAAAAAGTCATTATTGCTGATCTTGATATTAAAATGGATATAGAAGAAATTAAACTTTTAACAGCACTAACAGCATATAACTCCAACAACAAATTATTTAATTATGTTGTCGAAAATGATGGAGAAGTTCTTTATAATTAATTAAAAATGGAAAAGAGAGGATTGAATGGATTTAGTTATTGTAGAGTCACCGGCAAAAGCCAAAACTTTAAAAAAATATTTAGGTAAAAATTTTAATATTACAGCTTCTTACGGCCACGTAAAAGACTTACCTAAAAAAGAATTAGGCGTTGACATTGAAAATGGTTTCGCGCCTAAATATGTTGTTATTGAAGGGAAAAATAAAGTTTTAAAAAACATAGAAAAAGAAGCCAAACAAGCTGAAAATATTTATCTCGCTTCAGACCCTGACAGAGAAGGTGAAGCAATTGCATGGCACATAGCTAATTATTTAAAAAAAAATAAAAACGCCTTTAAAAGAGTTTTGTTTTATGAAATCACCAAAGAGGCTGTAAAAGCTTCATTGGCAAATCCTCAAAATTTGGATGAATCAAAATTCAATGCTCAACAAACTCGTAGAATTTTAGACAGAATAGTAGGATATCAGGTTAGTCCTCTGTTGTGGAAAAAAGTCAGAAGAGGATTAAGTGCCGGTAGAGTCCAAACAGTAGCTCTCAGGTTAATCTGTGAGAGAGAAAATGAGATAAAAGACTTTGTACCTGAAGAATATTGGAATATAATTTCTCTTTTTGAAACTAAAAAAAAAGAGAAATTAGAAGCAAAATTAGTTAACAAAAAAATTAAAAATAAAAAAGAAGCTCAAAAAATTCTTGATTTCCTCAAAGAAGAGGAATTTTCCATTACCAAAATCACCAAAAAAGAAAGAAAGAGAGTACCTCCACCTCCTTATACAACCAGCAAACTACAGCAAGAAGCTTCGTCACAATTAAACTTCAGACCTGCAAAAACAATGCAAATAGCTCAAACACTTTATGAAGGAGTTGATTTAGGTAGTAAAGGTACTTTAGGTTTAATTACATACATGAGAACAGATTCCGTTAGAACTTCAGAATCTGCAATTAAAGATGTCAGAAAATATATTTCAGGAAAAATCGGCAAAGAATATTTACCTTCACGAGCTGTTAAATATCAATCTAAAAAATCAAATGTCCAAGATGCCCATGAAGCTATAAGGCCAACAAATGTATTGCTGGAACCCAACAATATAAAACAATATCTTACAATTGACCAATATAAACTGTATAATTTAATATGGCGTAAATTTGTTGCAAGCCAAATGAAGCCTGCTCTGTTTGACCAAACTACTGTGGAAATAAAAGACAGCCAAAATAAATATACTTTCAAAATTAATGGTTCTGTTTTAAAATTTAAAGGGTTTTTGAAAGTTATAAATGAAAAAACAGATGACAAAATTTTACCTGAACTTAAAGAAAATGATAAATTAACCTTAGTGGAATTAAAACCTGAACAAAAGTTTACTGAGCCACCGCCCAGATATACTGAAAGTTCTCTTGTTAAAGCTTTGGAAGAAAAAGGCATTGGAAGACCTTCAACATACGCTCCTATTTTACAAAATATTCAGGAAAGAAAATATGTGATTTTAAAAGATAAAAAACTCTTTCCAACAGATATTGGAATGGTTGTTAATGAACTCCTTGTAAAAAACTTTCCAGATATTTTTGATATTAATTTTACTGCTGACCTTGAAAAAAAACTTGATGAAATTGAGACAAGTAAAGAAGATTGGAGAAAAGTTTTAAAGGAATTTTATTCAAAATTTGAAAAAACCCTTTCCAAAGCTTATGAATCAATGCAGTATATCAGCCAGATAGTTGAAGATTCACCTTTCACATGCGAAAAATGCGGTAATAAAATGATTATCAAATGGGGTAAAAATGGTAGATTTTTAGCTTGCTCTAATTATCCTGATTGCAAAAATACTAAACAATTTAAAATCGATGATAATGGTGAATTAAAAATTGTTGAAAATGAAACTTTAGATGAAAAATGCGAAAAATGTGGAGGCAGTCTAATTATAAAATATGGCAAATTCGGTAAATTTATAGCATGCGAAAATTATCCTGAATGTAATTTTACCAAACAGATTACTATTATGCCTTGTGTAGAAGATGGGTGTGACGGAAATATTATTGAAAGGAGAAGCAAAAAGGGAAGAGTTTTTTATGGATGCACCAATTATCCAAAATGTAAATTTGCATCATGGTATGAGCCGATAAATAAAATGTGTCCTGAATGTGGCAGCCCATACTTAATTAAAAAAATCACAAAAAAGGGCGAAAAAATTGAATGTCCAAATAAAAATTGTAAATATGTTGACAAAAATTAAATATTTGAATATAATTAAGACATGGAAAATAAAATAAATTTATTAGAAGATAAAATAAATCAATTAATTACCCGGTTTAAATATTTAAAAGAAGAAAATGTTAAATTAAAACAGCAGTTGTTAGAAAAAAATAAATTAATAGAGCAGTATGAACAGAATCAAACAGCAGCAATAAATAAATTAGATAATTTAATTGAAGTTCTAAAAAAAGAGGGTGTTTTTGAAGAGATCAGTTGAAGTAAATATATTGGGACAAAGTCATACAATAAAGACAGATATTTCTGATAAAGAACTATCTGATATTTTACAATTGCTTGATAATAAAATTTCAGAAATTCAGGGACAAGGTGGCACAGTCACTACTTATAAATTGGCTATATTAGCTGCTTTATCAACAACTGCTGAGCAATATAATTTCTTCAAAAAGATAGATTTGCTAATTAACAAAATTTCTGAGGTTATAAATTGACCTGGGCTACTAGTTACCAGAAATATAATTATTGAGCCAACATCATAAGAACGGGAGTTCTCACTTGATGTGGTGTGCAAGCCTGCCCCCGAGTAGGAAGCCTAAAGCATCAACAGAATTCCCACCTGACATTGTCAGGTTCAGTAGTTTGTTTCTGGGACTGTAGTCCGGGCTATCTCTTCAAAAACATCCTTTTCTTTTAGAGCTTCAAATAACAAGAATAAAAATGAATAACGAAAAAATAAAAATTTTATCATTCTAAAAAAGTTAATTAAAGGAGGGATTTTATAATGGAAATTTTAAGCATATTAATTGGCATTATTGTTGGTGTTGCTGGTGGCTACTATTTTGCAAAAAAATTATTGGAATCAAGATATGAAGAATCCACCAAAAAAGCAAGCCAAATCCTTGAAAATGCTAAAAAAGAAGCTGAAATAATTTTAAAAGAAGCTGAAATAAAGTCAAAAGACAGGATATTACAGGCTAAATCAGAGCTGGAAAAAGAAGTTAAAGAAAAAAAGGAAGAATTAAACACTTTAGAAAAAAGAATCTTTCAAAGAGAAGAAAATTTAGCAAAAAAAGAGGAAATAATTTCTGAAAAAGAATTAGAGTTTTCCAAAAAAGAAAAAGAGTTTATTGAAAAAGTGGAAAAAACCAATAAACTAAGAGAAGATTTAGAGAAAAAAATTAGAGAAATCAATAAAGAATTGGAAAAAATTAGCGGTTTTACAGTAGAAGAAGCCAAAGAAATACTTATGAAGAAAATGGAAGATGAAGCTAAATTTGAGGTTGCAAAAAAATTACAGGAGATAGAGGAAGAATTTAAAGAAAATGCCAACAAAAAAGCACAGGAAATATTAGCTCTTTCAATTCAAAGATATGCTTCAAATTTTGTTGCAGAAAAAACAGTTTCTGTTGTGGCTCTTCCAAATGACGAAATGAAAGGAAGGATTATAGGAAGGGAAGGCAGAAACATTCGAACTCTTGAAAGTATAGCAGGAGTTGATCTTATTATTGATGACACTCCTGAAGCTGTAGTTATATCATGTTTTGACCCTGTAAGAAGAGAAATAGCCAGATTATCACTTGAAAAATTAATAACTGACGGCAGAATTCATCCAGCAAGAATTGAAGAGGTTGTAAAAAACACTGAGCAAGAATTACAAGAAAAAATCAGGGAATTGGGACAAAAAGCACTTTTTGAAGTAGGACTTCACAAAATGCATCCTGAACTGGTAAAATTATTAGGCAGATTAAACTACAGAACAAGTTACGGACAAAATATATATCAACATTCTCTTGAGACAGCATTTATTGCAGGAATAATTGCATCTGAATTGGGTCTTGATTGGAAAAAGGCAAGAAGAGCAGGTTTACTGCACGATATTGGCAAAGCTGTTGACCATGAGATTCCCGGCTCTCATGCAATAATAGGTGGAGATCTTGCCAAAAAGTATGGAGAATCACCTGAAATAGTTAATGCAATAGCAAGCCACCATGATGAAGTTGATAAAACTTCAATCTATTCTGTTATTATTCAGGCTTCAGACGCATTATCAGGAGCAAGGCCAGGCTCAAGAGGTGAAATGTATGAAAGCTATATTAAAAGATTGGAAGAACTTGAGAATATTGCAAATAATTTTGACGGTGTTTCAAAATCTTATGCAATTCAGGCAGGTAGGGAAGTCAGAGTTATTGTTGAAAACGATAGAATTTCAGATGACCATGCTTTTGTATTAGCTAAAGATATAGCAAAAAAAGTTGAAGAAAATTTAACTTATCCGGGCCAGATAAAGGTTACTGTAATAAGAGAAATGAGAGCAGTGGAATATGCTAAGTAATCAGTAATATTTCAAACTTGAAAAATTATTGCTTTTCAAGTAGATTTATTAATATATATAATATTATTATTTTGGGGGTATAGGTGTAGAAATTAAAATTGAAAATACGTTAGTTTTAAATTTGTTAACCTTT
>CAZBLP010000013.1:0-11028 GCA_964492825.1 uncultured bacterium | reverse complement strand
CAGGTCAAATTTATTTTTTAAATAAAGAATATGCAACATTGTTACTTTTTAACATTAATTTCTCATTAAATCAAATTCACTCTTCTCTTTTTTTCAACTTATCTGTTGTAATTTTAATAAATATATTGTAAAAAGCAATTGGAAGCGTATCTGGTACTGGTGACCAGCCTGGACTTCAAATCCAGTGTTCCGCTGAAAAGCGGAAGATGGGTTCGATTCCCATACGCTTCCGCCAATACACTTATAAATAGGAGGGAACATGTTTGGTATAGGTTTGCCTGAATTATTAATAATTTTGGTTATAGTTTTGATAATTTTTGGTGCTGGAAAACTTCCGGAAATAGGAGCAGGTCTGGGAAAAGGCATTAAAAATTTTAAAAAAGCCACAAAAGGTGAAGATGAGATTGATGTGACTCCTAAAAAAGATGAATCAAACAGTGAGCAGGACAAGCAATAATAACACTGCATTTTTAGGTTTAGGCAGTAATTTAGGTGACAAATTAGCTTTTATAAAAAAAGCTATTAAAGATATTTTATTAAATGAAAACATTAAATTAATTAAAATATCTTCAATTTACAAAACACCGCCTATAGGCTATGAAGAGCAGGATGTTTTTCTTAATGCAGTACTAAAAATTTCTACAAAGTTTACACCTTTTGAACTGTTAAAATTTTTGCAAACCATAGAAAGAGAATTAGGCAGAAAAAGATTCATAAAATGGGGACCAAGAACAATTGATATAGATATTCTTTTCTATAATAACTGGATTATAGATAAAAACAATCTTCAAATTCCTCATCCATTAATGCATGAACGAGCTTTTGTATTAATTCCTTTTAATGAAATTGACAGTGATTTTATTCACCCTGTTTTAAACAAATCTGTAACATCACTGCTTAACAGTCTGAATTTAAACGATATTAAAGATATTGAAATGGTTGTTGATGCTAAAAACCTGGCATCCCTTTAAACATACTTTGAAAATCTCTAGGCATACCTTTGAATTTCTTTTTATTGAATTTTTTGAGCATATCTCTCATAGTAAAATAATTTTTCATTAATTTGTTAACTTCCTGCACTGTTGTTCCGCTACCTTTAGCTATTCTTTTCCTTCTGCTACCATTAATAACTTCTGGTTTTCTCCGTTCTAATTTAGTCATGGAATTAATAATAGCTTCCTGTCTTAAAAATTCTTTATCATCAATTTTCATATTTTTCATTTGTTTAAGTTTGGATAAACCAGGAATCATACCTAAAATAGATTCCAAAGAACCTAATTTTTTAATCTGCTGCAACTGTTTTTTATAATCATCAAAAGTAAAAATATTTTTCTTTAATCTCTGCTCAAGTTCTGCATAATCCTCTTCGTCTATAGAATCTGTGGCTTTTTCAATAAGTGTTAAAACATCACCCATACCAAGAATTCTTGAAACCATTCTGTCAGGATGAAACTCTTCTATGTCATTGAGTTTTTCACCTTTACCAATCAATTTTATAGGCTTACCTGTAATTGCTCTAATTGACAAAGCTGCTCCGCCTCTTGCATCACCATCAAGTTTTGTAAGCACAATACCGGTAATATTTAATTTTTCATCAAATTCTTTGGCAATATTCACTGCTTCTTGTCCTGTCATTGAATCAGCAACAAATAGAATTTCCGTAGGGGCAACAGCCTTTTTTATTTGAACAAGCTCATTCATCAACTTTTCATCAATATGAAGTCGTCCTGCAGTATCAACCAATATTGTATCACAACTGTTTTTAAGAGCAAAATCTACTGCATTTTTTGCAATTTTAACAGGATCATCGTTTGTTTTTGAAGGATAACAGGTAATATTTAGTTCCTTTGATATTTTTTCCAATTGCTGAATAGCTGCTGGTCTGTAAACATCAGCAGGTACAAGTAAAGGAGATTTCCTGTATTTAGTTCTTAAGAAATTTGCTATTTTACCTGCAGTAGTAGTCTTACCCGAGCCTTGAAGTCCCACAAGCATGTAAATTATAGGTGGTTTGGCATGAAGATTCAAACTGTTATCCTCATCTCCGCCAATAATCCGCTCCATTTCTTCTTTGACTATTTTGATTAATTGTTGAGAAGGAGTTAGACTTTTTAAAACTTCCTGGCCAAGTGCTCTTTCTTTCACATAAGCAATAAAAGTTTTTGTTACTTTATAATTAACATCTGCTTCCAGCAAAACCAGCCTTATTTCCTTGAGAACTTCTTTTATAACATCTTCTGAAAGAACACCTTTTCCTTTTATTTTATCAAAAACTTTATCTAATTTTTCACTTAAACTTTCAAACATTACATCACCTATGTTATAATTTCATTGCTTTTTTTAATTTCAAAAAGAGGCTGTAAAGGGTTTTTCCTGTAAAAATTCATTACCTGTTCATGAACTTCATCTTTGTGAGCTGTTGTGGCATCTTCAATAATTACAGTGTAAAAATCGTGACATATTGAATCAAATGCTGTAGCAAGAACACAGAATATGGAAGTAATTCCGCAAACATAAACTTTTTCAACCCCAAAAGTCCTTAAAGTTTGATCAAGATCTGTTTTGAAAAAAGCTGAAAATCTCCTCTTGGGCAGTACAATATCAGTATCCCTGACATTCAGAGAAGTTGCCACTTTCTCTCCATCTGTCCATCTAAGAGAATGAGGAGACATTTTACTTTTAAATAAAAAATCATCTTTTAAAAAACTGTCATTGGCAAAAATAACCAAGTTATTTTTTTGTCTGAAATAATCAGTAAGCTTATTAATAACTGGAATAATTTTCTCTGCTCTTTCTCCCATAAGACCTGTTAAATTGTCTCTCGTCATATCTATAATAATTAGTGCTTCCATAATAGCCCATTATCATATAAAAAAAAATGAAGCAATATCTTTTATATTTGATTTTTACTCTCTTTAATGGTAAAAGAACCAATGAATAAAACAGGAGAGGTTTATGAAAGCAACATCTTTTGAAGACTCCTTGAAAAGATTGGAAGAGATAGTTGATATACTTGAAAAAGGAGACATACCTCTTGAAGAATCTCTAAAACTTTTTGAGGAAGGTCTAAAACTTTCAAAAAAATGCAATGAAAAATTAAACAAAGTAGAAGAAAAGGTAAAAGTTATTCTTGGCAAAGAGATTAAAGATTTTGAAGATGACTGATTTTAATATTTATTTACAAGATAAAAAAATTATCGTTGAACAAAGATTGAGAGAATGTACCGATATTATTCTTCAACATACACCGTTACAGCTTAAAGAAGCAATGCTCTACAGTTTATTTGCCGGTGGGAAAAGATTAAGGCCTATTTTAACCTATGCTGCAGCTGAAAGTCTTGGAGGCAATCTTCAAGATGCTCTTACAGCTGGTTGTGCAATAGAATTTATCCATACCTACTCC
Organism: uncultured bacterium; assembly: GCA_964492825.1. Classification (GTDB taxonomy): domain Bacteria; phylum DYJV01; class DYJV01; order DYJV01; family DYJV01; genus CAZBLP01. The sequence goes on along the minus strand of CAZBLP010000013.1, from coordinate 7,625 downwards.
CTTATTCATGATGACCTTCCTGCTATGGATGATGACGACTACAGACGAGGTAAGCTAACCAACCACAAAAAATTCGGAGAAGGCATGGCTATTCTTGCAGGTGACGCTCTTTTAACAGAAGCATTTAATATAATTACCAATAAAGAGTTTTTTGAAAATTTTAACTATTCCGCAATCCTCGATATTACCAATTTTTTAGCTCAATGTGCAGGAGCAAATGGAATGGTCGGAGGACAATCTCTTGACCTTATTTATGAGAACGCCTGTGCTGGAGAGTCTGTAGTAGAGGAGATTCATATTAATAAAACAGCAAAACTAATTATTGCTTCTATCTTTGCAGGAGCAAGGCTATCAACAAATAATAGCCACATAATAAACAAGTTTAAAAAATTTGCTTTTAACATAGGTTTGGCTTTTCAAATTATTGATGATATATTGGATATTACAGTTTCTATGGAACAACTTGGTAAAAGCAAAAGTGACAAGAAAAAAAATAAAACAACCTATCCTTCTGTTTTTGGACTTGACAGGTCAAAAGAAATAGCTGATAATTTAACTGCTCAAGCTAAAAAAGAGATAGACTTTTTAAAAGAAAAAGGAGCTGTTTTAAACAGTCTTACAGATTTTATTATAGAGAGAATAAATTAATGAAAATTCTTAACCAAATAGCTAATTACAATGATTTTAAAAAATTAAACAGAGAAGATCTGCCTCTGCTTGCAGAAGATTTGAGAAAATTTATTATTGAAGTTATTTCAAAAAACGGAGGGCATCTTGCAAGCAATCTTGGAGCTGTAGAGCTTGCAATATCCATGTTATACACATTCAATCTTCCTTATGATAAAATTATATGGGATGTAGGACATCAGAGTTATATTCATAAAATTTTAACAGACAGGAAAGACAAATTTCACACAATTAGAAAGATTAACGGTATAAGCGGATTTCCTAAAAGAAAAGAAAGTATTTATGATGTTTTCGGAACAGGACACAGTAGCACTTCCATATCAGCAGGCATAGGTATTGCAACTGCAAGAGATCTCATTAATGAAGATTTCAAGGTAATCTCAGTAATAGGAGATGGCTCATTAACCGCAGGAATAGCACTGGAAGCATTGAATTATTCAGGTACCGCAGATAAAGATTTCATAGTTGTTTTAAATGACAATAAAATGTCTATATCTAAAAATGTAGGCGGACTTGCCTCTTATTTGAACAGAATAATGACAGGAAAAGTTATAACAAAAATCAGAGATGATATAAAAAAAACATTACAAATGATTCCAGGAGGAGTAGGAGAATCTCTAAGAAAATTTATAAAACATGCTGAGACTTCAGTTAAAGGCTTTGTTATTCCACCTGGTATTATTTTTGAAGAACTTGGATACCAGTATGTGGGACCTGTTGATGGTCATAACATAGAATTGCTTTTAGAGACTTTTGACAATGTCAGATTTTTAAACAAACCTGTTCTTGTTCATATTTACACTACTAAAGGCAGAGGATATGAATTTGCTGAAAATTCTCCTACAAAGTTTCATGGCATAGGAGCCTTTAAAATTGATACTGGTGTTAGTGAGAAAAAAAGTATTATTCCTACCTACACCCAAGTTTTTTCAGATACAATTGTCAAACTTGCAAAAAATAATGAAAAAATAGTTGCCATCACTGCTGCTATGCCTTCTGGTACAGGGTTGGAGGAATTTAGCAAAAAATTTCCTGATAGATGTTTTGATGTGGGGATATCTGAACAGCATGGAGTTACTTTTGCAGCTGGCCTTTCAACTCAAGGTTTTATTCCTGTTGTTGCAATATATTCTACATTTCTACAACGTGCATATGATATGATTGTTCATGATGTAGCTCTTCAAAATCTTCACGTTATTTTCGCACTTGACAGAGCAGGTATTGTAGGAGAAGATGGCCCTACTCATCATGGACTTTTCGATATTTCATATTTGAGACATATACCCAATATGATTTTAATGGCTCCCAAAGATGAAAATGAGCTTCAACATATGCTTTACACAGCCACAAAACTTAATCAGCCTGTGGCTATTAGGTACCCGAGAGGTACAGGTAGAGGTATAGGAATAGATAAAGAATTTAAAAAAATTGAAATAGGTAAATGTGAAATTATTCAAGAAGGCCAAAAAATTCTTGTAATATCAGTTGGACACCTTTTTAATGAAGTTTTTGAAGCTGTAAATTCTTTTAATAATAAAGATGTTGAACTGATTAATCTGAGGTATATTAAACCGTTGGATAAAATTTTAATTAATAAATTACAACAATTTGAAAATATTATTGTAGTTGAAGAAAATGCTAAAGCAGGTGGTGCAGGCAGTGCAATATTGGAGCTTGCCGCTGAAAATGGTGTTTTAAATTTTAAAAATTTTAAAATTTTAGGTTTAGATGATACATTTATTGAGCATGGCACACAGAGCTATTTAAGAGAAAAGTGCGGCCTGAATTCTGAGAAAATCAAATCTGTTATAGAAGGAGTATTAAATGGCTGAAATTAAAATTCATATTGATTTTTGCAAAGGTTGTGAACTCTGCACAACTGTTTGCCCTAAAGAGATTTTGGCAATTGGTAAAAATATTAATATAAAAGGTTATCAATATATTGAAGTTACTGACAGAGATAAATGTATAGGTTGCGGAATGTGCGCAAATATATGTCCTGATGTTGCAATTGAAGTTTGGAAATAAAGGAGGAATTAATGTCAGAAAAAAATAAAATATTGGCAAAAGGTACTGAAGCTATTGCAATGGCAGCTATAGATGCAGGATGTAGGCATTATTTTGGTTATCCTATTACGCCTCAGAATGAAATCCCAGAATATTTGGCAGAACACTTTCCTAAAATAGGAGGTCATTTTTTACAAGCAGAAAGTGAAGTAGCTTCTGTTAATATGTTAATAGGTGCTGCTGCCACAGGAGTTAGAGTTATGACTTCATCATCAAGCCCTGGCATTTCATTAATGCAAGAAGGTATTTCATATCTTGCAGGAGATGAACTTCCAGCTGTAATAATAAATATGACCCGAACAGGGCCAGGTCTTGGAGGCATCAATGCTACTCAAGGCGACTATTTTCAATCTGTTAAAGGTGGAGGGCATGGTGATTACAGGAATATAGTAATTGCACCTCATTCTGTTCAGGAGCTTTATAACCTCACATTTAAAGCATTTAATCTTGCTGATAAATACAGGATGGTGGCAATAATATTATCTGATGCAATTCTCGGCCAGATTAAGGAACCTCTCTACAGAATACCACCTGAGCCTATTAATGAATACAATAAGTCATGGGCTTTAACCGGAGCCAAAGAGAGAGACGGGAAATGTATTAAGTCTCTATATTTAGGTGACGGAGAAATGGAAAAACATATAAAACACTTATGGAAAAAATATGAAAAATTAAAAAATGAGGATTCTCTTTTTGAGATTAATGGAGATGAAAAAGCAGAACTTTTATTAATAGCCACTGGAAGTTGTGCTAGAATTGCTAAAACAGCCTTATTTAAAGCAAGAGATTTAGGTAAAAAAGTGACAATGTTAAGACCTATTACCCTATTTCCTTTTCCAGAGCAAATTATTAAAAAACTTACGTCAAAAATAAAAAAAGTCATTGTGTTTGAAACCAATATGGGACAAATGGTTGAAGATGTAAAATTATCTGTTTCAGAAGGAACTGAAGTAAACCTATACGCACGTCCAGGAGGCAGCATAGTAAATCCTGAAGAACTGTTAAATGAGATAATGGAAAATGGAGGAAAATAATGAAAGCAGTTTATACAAAACCTAAAAGTTTAAAAGATAAACAATTTCACTTTTGCCCTGGTTGTCACCATGGAATAATACACAAACTAATTGCAGAAGCAATTGATTATTACGGGCTTAAAGAAAAAACAATAGGTGTTGCATCTGTTGGATGTAGTGTGTTTTTATACGATTACTTCAATATTGATGTTGTTGAATCACCTCATGGCAGAGCTGCTGCTGTTGCTACTGGTGTCAAAAGAGCCAAACCTGACAAATTTGTTTTTACATATCAAGGTGATGGCGATCTTGCTGCAATAGGAACAGCTGAAATTATTCATGCAGCCAACAGAGGTGAACATTTTACTGTTATTTTTGTAAATAATGCAATATACGGCATGACTGGCGGTCAAATGGCACCTACAACTCTTCTTGGACAAAAAAGTACTACATCGCCTTATGGCAGAGATTTTGCAAGAGACGGTTATCCCATTAAAATGGCAGAAATGCTTGCAACACTCGAAGGTGTTGCTTTTTCGGGAAGATTTGCAGTTGACAAGGTTGCAAATTTAAGAAAAGCAAAAAAAGCTATTTTAAAAGCTTTTGAAATACAAAATAAAAAAATAGGGTTTTCTTTTGTTGAAATTTTATCATCTTGCCCTACAAACTGGGGTCTCTCTCCTCTTGAAGCAAACAAAAGAATTGAAGAAGAGATGATACCATACTATCCCCTTGGAACATTCAAAGAGAAAAATGTAATTGATGAACTATAAAAACGGAGGTGGAATATATGTACTTTGATGTTATTATGGCAGGATTCGGAGGACAGGGCGTTATGCTAATAGGCAATCTTCTTGCATATGCTGCTATGAATTCTGGTAAAAACGTAACTTTTTTCCCTTCTTATGGTGTGGAAATGAGAGGTGGCACAGCAAATTGTACTGTTGTAGTATCAGATGAAGAAATTGGAAGTCCCATTGTCGGTAATCCCAAATCATTGATAATTATGAACAAACCGTCACTTGATAAATTTCAGCCAAGATTGGAAAAAAAGGGATTATTGATTTTTAATTCTTCATTAATTGATGAAAAGGAAATAAATCGTAATGATATTAAAGTAATAAAAATTCCCATGAATGATCTATCAATGAATATAAGCGGCTCACCACGTCTTGCAAATATGATTGCAATAGGTGCTTTTGTAAAACTCACAGAAGTAGTTGAACTAAATATTCTGAAAAAATCATTAAGCAACGTTATATCTGAAAGAAATCAGAAATTTATACCTGATAACATAAAAGCTATTGACTTTGGTTATAATAATATCCAGTTTTAAACATTGAACCACAATAAATTTTCTAAGAGGTGTAAAAATGGAAAAAATAAATATTGGTGAAAAAATAAAAAACATAAGAGAAAATAAAGGTATAACTTTACAAGAATTAAGTAAAATAACAGGATATTCTTCCGCAATTCTATCACAAATAGAAAATCATCTTGAATCACCTTCTCTTGGCACTCTTTTTAAAATAGCAAAAGCTCTTGAAGTAGACATAGGAACTTTTTTTGGCGTTGAAGGTAAAGATTCTTTTTGCATTGCTAAAAAAGGTGAAGGGGAAAAGGTTGCAAGATTTGCATCAAAAGACGGAATTACAAGATACGGTTACAATTATATTTCACTTGGCATGGGTAAAAAAAACAGAAAGTTGGAACCATTTATTGTTATTTTGGAACCTGAAACTATAAAAAATGAAAAACCTTACGCACATGAAGGTGAGGAATTTATCTATGTGTTAGAAGGCGAAGTTGAAATTGTTATTGGAGAAAATAAAGATGTCTTAAAGCCAGGTGACAGCATTTATTACGATTCAACAGTTCCCCACCTTGTTCGGTGTATAGGTGAAAGAGCTATAATCTTGGCTGTTTTCCCTAAATAATTTTAAATTAACAACATTTCAATCTAAATTATTTATAACTACTACTGATTTGTCAGGAGGGAAAAATGGATAATATATTTAAAGCAATAAAAATCAGCGAACATGTATATTGGGTAGGAGCAATTGATTGGTCAATAAGAGATTTTCACGGTTATGAAACAGGCAGAGGCACTACTTATAATGCTTTTTTAATAATAGGAGATAAAAATATTCTTGTTGATACAGTTAAAGCTCCTTTCAAAGATGAATTGCTTTCAAGAATATCTTCAGTAATTGAACCTGAAAAAATTGATTATATTATTTCTCAGCATGCAGAAATGGATCATTCAGGATGTTTAACAGACATTATTGAAACAGTAAAACCTGAAAAAGTTTTTACATCAAAAATGGGGACAAAAGTTTTAAAAGAACATTTTGATTTTGATTTTGATTTAACTCCAGTTGCAAATGGTGAAACAGTTGAACTTGGCAATATAAAACTTACTTTTTACGAAACAAGATTGCTTCACTGGCCTGAAAGCATGATTACATATATACACAATGACAAAGTTTTATTTGCTCAAGATGGTTTTGGCCTTCACCTTGCGACTTTTGAAAGATTTTCAGATGAAGTTGAGGAAAGTGTTTTATATTACGAAGCAGCAAAATATTATGCAAATATATTACTTCCCTATTCCAAATTAATTTTAAAACTATTAGACACTCTTAACAGACTTAACCTTGAAATTGATATTATAGCAACTGATCATGGCCCTCTTTGGATAGGCAAAGACATTTCTAAAATAGTTACTCTGTATGAAAAATGGGCTAAACAGGAGTCTACAGACAAAGCTGTTGTGCTTTACGATACAATGTGGGGCAGTACTGAATTAATGGCAAGAGCAATTGGTGAAGGTTTGGCTGCAGGAGGAGCCAAGGTTAAGTTAATGCATTCAAGAAGAGATCACAGGAGTAATGTTATTACAGAGATTCTTAACGCAGGAATACTAATAGTTGGCGGTCCTACAATCAATAATATGATGTTTCCTGCTATTCAGGATGCAATGTCTTATATTAAAGGATTAAAACCTCAAAATCTTATTGGTTTTACATTTGGCTCATACGGATGGAGTGGTGAGTCACCTAAACAGCTTCGAGGAATTTTGGAAGATTTTGGTGTTAAAATAGTCAGAGATGAACTTAGAGTTAAAAATGTTCCCAAACCAGAAAACTTACAGGAATGTTTTGAAGCAGGAAAAGCAGTGGCAAAAATGCTTAAAATTAAGTAAGTTAAAAAGGAGGAACTTATGTCAACAGTATTAATTGCTTACACAACAAGAACGAAAAAAACTCTAAAAATTGCTGAAATAATAGCAAATACAATTAGAGAAAAAAACATTGATGTTGATATGAAAGATATAAAAGAAATCAAAGATGCTGCAATACTTGAAAACTACGATGCACTGATTTTTGGTGCACCAACGTACCATGGAAAAATGATGGGTACAATGGAAACTTTCCTCTTTCTTGCTGAGCAGGCTAATCTTGAGGGGAAAATCGGCGGTGCATTTGGTGCTTATGGCTGGAGCGGAGAAGCACCTCAAAGAATATATGAAACAATGCGGAATATTTTTAAAATGGATTTGGTAGATTCCTCATTAAAATTAAAAAATGTTGTTAAACCTTCTGACAAACAAGCTGCTATAGATTATGGTATTGATATTGTAAATAAATTAGCTTAAGCAAATTTTCAGATAACTCTTTTTTGGCAGTACTTAAAGTGCTGCCAAACTCTGCTATTATAATAAAACTTCTAACTCTATTATTTTATAAAATAATATTATTAAATTTATTTAACTTTTTTTCAAGAATTATTTTTTTTGATTTGTTCAAATTATTATTTAAAAGATTTGCAAGAAGAATTTTTTCTAATTTAGAATAT
>CAZBLP010000012.1:0-38792 GCA_964492825.1 uncultured bacterium | reverse complement strand
AAAATTTTGGAAACCATAAAAACAAAACTTGTAAAAAATCCTTATTCAGGGAAAAAACTGTTAGGCGATTTATCTAAGTATTACAGATATAGAGTTGGGGATTATAGGATAATTTATGAAATATTTCAACAAGAGATAACTATTGTAATAATTAAAATAAAACACAGGAAAAATATATATAAATAGTAATCAGATAATCAGCAGATAATTACACAAAAATAGGCATATTATGTTTTGCTGTTTTTTACCCAAAATCCACTATGCCCCCTATAACATATAAAAATCAATAGATAGAAAAATCAAAATAGAAAAAAACGCCTTATTTTCAAATTAGGGATTCCTTATACTATCCCAGTCATAAAATCGCAAATTTAACCCCAATCACTGGTTACAATTTTGCATTTAGATTTTTTATTTTTTTATTGCATATTGCATAGCCTATTAATATCAACTCAAGAATTATTATCCTTGGCTTCCCAGCTGGTCGCTTTTCTGCCTTCATTGGTCATTTTTTCAGCTCAGTTTGGACAGTTATATTCCGTTTTGATTTTTCAAAAAAGATTAATAATATCAAGAAGATGTTTGAGGAATATTTGAAAATAAAAAAACACGCCTGGAGGGACTTGAACCCCCAACCTACGGATTCGAAGTCCGCCGCTCTATCCAGCTGAGCTACAGGCGCAAATAAAATCGGAGCGAGAGGATTTGAACCTCCGACTCCCTGAACCCCATTCAGGTGCGCTGCCAGGCTGCGCTACGCTCCGTAATTTTTTGAAAGTAGAGATTTAATCTCTTTAAGTTCTTCAAGAATAAAATTCTTATTCACTTTTTTTTTCTTTGAGTTTTTTAAGATTTTTTTAGCTCCCTCTATTGTAAATCTCTTCTCATGAAGAAGCTCTCTAATCTTTAAAAAAGTTAAAATATCTTTCTGTGAAAAGTGCCTTTGAGTTGTATTTGATTTCCTGAAATTGCCAATCTTAAATTCTTTTTCCCAATATCTTAAAACATGGGGAGCCACTCCAACAATTTCACTGGCCTCCCCTATTTTATAAAACAATTTTTTTAAAACTATATTATTTTTGATTAATTTCATTTCTTAGAATTTTACTTGGTCTAAATGCAATAACTTTTCTTTCTGAAATGGTAATAGTTTCATTAGTCTGAGGGTTTCTGCCTTTTCTTGCTTTTTTCTCTTTTACAATAAAAGAACCAAAAGATGATATTTTTAAATTTTCACCTTCAATTAATGATTCTTTCATTATATCAAAAACTGATTCCACAAGATTATAGCATTCCCTTTTAGTTAATCCTAATCTCTCATAAATTTTTTCTACAAGTTCAGCTTTTGTCATTTAAATACTCCTCCCTTATCTAATTTGTATTTTAAGCTTTTCTTCTAATTTTCTGATAATTCTATCTATAATCTTATTCACCTTTTCAGTTTTTAAGGTAGATTTCAAATCTCTGAATATTATTTTAAAAGCAACGCTTTTTTTATGTTCAGGGATTCCTTTGCCTTTATACAGATCAAAGATAAATATTTTTTCAACAAGGTCCCTACCCTCTTCCTTAATTATATCAAATACATCTTGGCATTTGATATCAACATCCATCAATAATGCCAAGTCTCTTTCAACAGATGGAAATTTAGGAATCTCTTTAAAACTTATATTAAAATTAATCTTATCAAAAATTTTATCAACATTCAACAAAAAACATACAACAGGTTCAATATCTATTTCAAAATATTCCAAAATATTTGGATTCAACTCACCAATAAATCCAACAGGTTCATTATGAATGAGGATTACAGCAGATTTATTGCAATTTAAAAATTTATATTTGTCCGCATCAGGATATGCAAATTTTACATTGGAAATATTGTACTTATTCAAAATAGAATTAACCAAGCCTTTTAAATCGAAAAAATCTACCTTTCTTTTCTCATAACTCCAATTAGGCTCATAAAAATCTCCTGCTAAAACACCTGCAACTTCAATTTTTTCCCCTACACCTGTCTCTCTATCCAAATCCTTGTAAAAGGTTTTACCATACTCAAATAACTTGATATTTTCATTTTTAAAATTAACATTATCTCTGATATTTCTTAATAAACCAGGTAAAATTGAAAACCTCAAAACTTCCAAATCTTCAGTTAAAGGGTTAATAAGTTTAACTTCATCCCAATTGTTTGTATTGAATAACTTATTATCTTTACTTGCAATAAAACTGTAATTTATTGCCTCAGAAAAACCCGCATTTTTTATGAATTCTTTTAACTCCTTTGTAAAACGAACAAAATCATATTTATATTCAGGGTAAACAATTGACGGAGGAAGCTCACCTTGAATTTTATTATATCCGTAAATTCTTAATATCTCTTCTATTAAATCAACTTCCTGAAAAATATCATTCCTAAAAGAAGGTACCTTTACTGTCACTTCTTCCTGATTATCCTTTACAATGTTAAATCCGAGATTTCTTAAAACATCCTTTGCTTTATTAAAATCAATGTCCTCACCAGTAAAACTCCATAACCTCTTTTTTCTTAAATTAATTTCTGCTTTTTCTTTTTTCAATGGATAATTATCAACAATCCCTTTTATTACCTTGCCATTGGCAAATTTAGACATTAAATAAGCTGCTCTATTCGCAGCAAAAGGTACATTGTCAATATCAATGCTTCTTTCAAATCTGTAGGCTGCTTCAGTTTGAATCCCGAGTTTCTTAGCACTTTTTCTAATATTTGCAGGCTCAAAAAAAGCAGATTCCAATAAAACATCCTTGGTGGTATTTAAAACTTCGGAGTTTTCTCCTCCCATAATTCCTGCAAGTGCCACAGGTTTTTTACCATCACAAATTAATAGATTAAAATCATAAAGTTCATGCTCTTTACTATCAAGTGTTTTGAATTTCAAACCTTTTTCAGCTGTTTTAACCACTATTTTCTTATTTTCAATAAAACTATAGTCAAATGCATGAAGAGGCTGACCAACTTCATACATTACATAATTTGTAATATCTACAATATTATTAATCGGCCTTAGACCAACTGCAATTAATCTGTTTTTTAACCATAATGGAGATTCGCCAATAGAGATATCTTTAATAAATTTCGCCGTATATCTTGGACATAATTCAGGATTTTCAATCTCCACTTCAATATATTTGCTAATATCTTCATCAATTTCATCTGCTTTTGTCTTAGGTAGTTGGATAGGAATACCTGTAATAGCTGAAAGTTCTCTTGCAATGCCCAATACAGAAAGACAATCTCCTCTGTTTGGTGTAATTTCATAATCAATTACATAGTCAAATAAATTAAGAGCTTTGCCTATGTTTTCACCAATATTAGTATTATTGTCAAGAATCATTATTCCCGGCGAATTTTCCGCAAATCCAAGTTCTTGCTCAGAGCAGAGCATACCATAAGAAACAACGCCTCTGATTTTGCTCTTTTTAATTTTAAAATTACCAGGTAAAACAGCACCTATTTGAGCAAGAGCAACTTTATCTCCTACTGACATATTTTTTGCACCACAAACAATATCCAAAACCTCTTCACCATTGTTGACTTTGCACAAAGAAAGTTTATCAGAATCTGGAACTTCCAAAATTTCTTCTATTTGTGCAACTACTATATCTTTTAAAAATGAATTAAGAGGCTCAACAGAATTTACTTCAACTCCAGCTGATGTAATTTTTTCTGCAATTTCTTCAGGTGTAAAATCAACATTTATAAGCTCTTTAAGCCAGTTGTAACTGATCTTCATCTTTTGCCCTTAGATTAAAATTGTTTCAAAAATCTTAAATCATTGCCGAAAAATAACCGCAAGTCATTTATACCATACTTTAACATTGCTATTCTCTCAACTCCCATACCAAATGCAAAACCTGAATATTTTTCATAATCATAATTAACTGATTTGTAAACTTCAGGATGGACCATGCCGCACCCTAAAATTTCAAGCCAACCAGTACCGGAGCAAACTCTGCATCCGTCCCCTTTACAAAAAATACATTCAATATCAACTTCTGCACTTGGCTCTGTAAAAGGAAAGTAGCTTGGTCTGAATCTAATACCAATATCTTTATAAAAAATCGACTTTAAAAAATATTCCAAAACACCTTTTAAATGCCTAAAATTAATCCCTTCGTCAACTAACAAACCTTCCACCTGATGAAACATAGGCGTATGAGTCATATCCATATCACATCTGTAAACTTTTCCCGGTGCAATGATTTTAACAGGCGGATTTGTATCTTTCATAACTCTGATTTGCACAGGTGATGTGTGTGTTCTTAAAACTATATCATCATCTATATAGAAAGTATCCTGCATATCTCTTGCAGGATGATTTTTAGGTATATTTAAAGCTTGAAAATTGAAAAAATCAGTCTCTACCTCAGGTCCCTCGGCAATATCAAATCCAAGTAATTTAAATATTTCTTCTATTTCATTTAAAACCAAAGTTATCGGATGCAAATTACCTATTGGCATCTCTCTGCCAGGTAAAGTAATATCAATTTTCTCAGCTTGAAGTTTTCTGTTTTTTTCTTCTCTTTTTAATCTGTTAAAAGTTTCTTGAAAAACCTTTTCTATACTGTTTTTTGCCTGATTTAACAATTTACCAATTTCAGCTCTTTTTTCTTTAGGCTGTTCTGATATTTTTTTTAATTGCTCTGTAATAAGTCCTTTTTTGCCTAAATATTTAGCTTTTAATTGGTTAAAATTCTTAATATTAACAGTTTTTGCATCGTCTACAGCTTGATTTATAATCTCTTTCAGTTTTTTTTCCATTAAAATGACTCCGCAAACTAAGCTGGAAGAGTTTCTTTAACTTTTTCAACCAATTTGCCGAATCCTTGCGGATCATTTACACACATATCTGCTAAAATCTTTCTATCGAGATTAATATTGGCTTTTTTCAAACCATTTATAAATTTGCTGTATGATAAACCAAATTCCCTAACGCCAGCATTGATTCTTGTAATCCATAACTTTCTAAACTCTCTTTTTTTGGCTCTTCTGTCCCTGTAAGAATTTGAAAGTGCTTTATAGACAGAAACCAACGCTTCTTTATATACTTTGCTTCTTCCACCTCTATAACCTTTGGCTAATTTAAGTATTTTTTTTCTTCGTGCTCTTGCATGAACACCCCTCTTAACTCTTGGCATTTATATTCCTCCCTTAATTAAAATTTACAAATAAGGCATCAATTTTTTAAGTTGTTTTGCATTTGTTTTATCAACAACTGTTGTGCCTGATAATCTTCTTTTTCTTTTAGCACTCTTTTTCTCAAGGATATGACTTTTAAATCCCTTGTTTCTAACAATTTTACCTGAGCCACTTTTTTTAAATCTTTTGGCTGCTGTTTTGCAAGTTCTTATTTTAGGCATTATTTATCTCCTTTTTTATTTTTCTTTGGGCTAAACATAAGATTGATAATTCTACCTTCAAGTTTTGGCCTACTCTCAAGAATACCAAACTCTTCTACAGCTTCCTGTATCCTTTCAACAAGATTAAAAGCCACTTCAGAATTGTCTATTTCTCTGCCTCTTAAAAATATATTTACTTTAACTTTTGAGCCTTCTTTCAGGAATTTAATCATATGTTTAACTTTAAAATTAAAATCATGTTCATCAGTCCTCGGTCTAAGCTTAATCTCTTTAATCTGGATTATTGTCTGATTTTTCTTAGCTGCTTTGGCTTTTTTATTTTTCTCATACTTATACTTACCATAATCCATTATTCTGCACACAGGTGGATCTGCATTTGGAGCAACTGCAACCAAATCAAGCCCTTTCTCCATTGCCCTGTTTATTGCATCTCTAACATTTAAAATACCAAGTTGCGTGCCGTCATTGTCAATAACTCTAACTTCTCTTGCCCTAATTCTTTCATTTATCGGTGTTTCATCTTCAAATCTTTTTTTAAAATGCCTCGGCCTAGCTATTTTACCACCTCCTAAAATTTATAATATCATCTTTTATTAAATTTAAAAAATCTTCTTTTTTAATGTTTCCAATATCTTCTCTTGTTCTTTTTCTAACGGAAATTGTATCTGTTTCCTGCTCTTTTTCTCCTACTATTATCATATAGGGAATTTTATTAAGCTGAGCTTCCCTTATTTTAAAGCCTAATTTTTCTCCTCGTCTGTCAATTTCAGCTCTTATATCATTTTTTATTAAAAATTCATACATTTTTTCTGCATAATCAATATATTTTTCTGAAACAGGTAAAACAATTACCTGCGTTGGTGACAACCAAACAGGGAAATTACCTGCAAAATGCTCAATTAAAACACCTATAAATCTTTCAATAGAGCCTAAAATAACCCTGTGAAGCATAACAGGCCTGTGCTTTAAACCGTCTTCTCCAATATATGTGAGGTCAAATTTCTGAGGCAATGTAAAATCACATTGAATTGTAGCACACTGCCACTCTCTGCCAATTGCATCTTTTAATTTCACATCTATTTTAGGCCCGTAAAATGCACCGTCACCTTCGTTAATATCGTATGTTAAATTATTAAACTCCAAAGCTTTAAAAAGCGCTGAAGTAGCTCTTTCCCAATCTTCATCAGAGCCTATTGATTTATCAGGTCTTGTGCTAACCTCCATTGAATATGAAAATCCGAAAATATCCATTACATCTTTCACAAAAGTTATAATATTCGTAATTTCTTCATTCAATTGCTCCGGAGTACAGATAATATGAGCATCATCCTGTGTAAAGCCTCTTACTCTCAAAAGTCCGTGTAATACACCAGATTTTTCATGTCTGTAAACAGTGCCTAATTCAAAAAATCTTACAGGCAAATCCCTGTAGCTTCTGAGCTTTGATTTGTAAATAAGCATATGGGAGATACAATTCATAGGCTTAATGCCATATTCGTCATCATCTATTTTTGTAAAATACATATTTTCTCTGTAATTCTCATAATGTCCAGATTTTTTCCATAAATCCAATTTTAAAATCTGAGGTCCCATTACTATATCGTAACCTCTTTTGAGGTGCTCTTTTTTCTCCCAATCTTCTATTGCCATTCTAAGAAGAGTACCTTTCGGATGCCATATAATAAAACCAGCTCCTGCATCCTCATTTATACTGAAAAGCTCAAGCTCTTTACCAAGCTTTCTGTGATCTCTTCTTTTGGCTTCTTCAAGAAAATCAAGATATTTTTTCAAATCTTCTTTTGAAAAAAAAGCTGTGCCGTAAATCCTCTGTAACATTTTATTATTTTCATCTCCACGCCAATAAGCACCTGCTATATTCAAAAGTTTAAAAGCTTTTATTTTACCAGTAGAAGGAATATGCGGCCCTCTGCACAGGTCAGTGAAACTACCTTGGGTATACAGCTTAATTTCTTCATCTTCAGGCAGCTCCTCTATTATTTCAACTTTAAAATCTTCATTCTGCTCTTTAAAGAAATCAATTGCTTCTTCTTTAGTAACAACTTTTTTTGTAAATGGAATATTTTGCTTAATAATATAATCCATCTTTTTCTCAATTTTTTTAATATCATCAGGAGTGAAACCATCTTCAAAATCAAAATCATAATAAAATCCGTTCTCAATAGCAGGTCCTATTGTAACTTTTGCTTTTGGGAACAACTCTTTAACAGCCTGAGCCATAACATGAGCAGCAGAATGTCTTAAAATTTCAATAGCTTCTTCAGAATCTTCAGTAATAAATTCAATTACTCCGTCTTCGTTAACAGGCTCTGCCAAATCGTACAATTTACCATTATATTTATAAACAACAGCTTTTTTAAAAAGCTTTTTATTGATTTGTTTTGCTATTTCCGCACCTGATAATCCTTTGTCAACTTCCACTGTGGATTTGTCAGGCAATGTTAATGTTACTTTTTCTGATAACATTCGTTAACTCCAAAATTTACATTAATAATTATAGCTACTTTGCCAAATTAAGCCAGCTTTATTAACATAGCAGATATACTATGTCAACAAACTTCATTAAAATTTCTTAAAAAAATAAAAATTTAGTGTTTTAATAATTTTTTTGACAAAGTATAATTAATTTATTATGTAATAATATGAAAAAGTTTATATTACTCCTCGGATTTGTTTTAGTTTTTCCAATCTGCACACCATGTATATACTTATTTTCTGATTCTTCAATTTACAATATTACAACATCAAATTCCTTTTCACAAGGTATCTCATCTTTATCTCCGTCTGTGCAGGTTATTACAGCTAAAGATATTGAATTATTAGGAGTACAAAATATTCCAGAACTTCTAAATCTCATTGGCGGGGTATTGGTTCATAGAGCTAACGGAGCCACATATGAAGTTTATATGAGAGGATTTATTCCCGAACTAAAACTTAATCCTTTGATTTTGCTTGATGGAATGGAAATAGCAGAAAATTTTTACAACAGAACTTACTTAAACAATATTCCGGTTACAATAGACGATATTGACAGAATAGAAATTATAAAAACATCTTCTTCAGATTCCAACGGATATATACCCCCTGCCGGAATAATCAATATTGTTACGAAACATGCACAATTTTTAAATAATGACTATGTATCAGGCTCCATTGGCTCAAAAAAGTCAAACAAGTATAATTTCTCCTTAGATGGATACAATTTTTCCACTTATTGGAAATTAACTGGGCTTTTCAGAGGAGTAAATGACTTTAACAGTAATAAGAGAATCAATAAAACAAAAATGGTTAATTTATCTGTTGATAAATATGTTGGAAATTCAAAATTTTTTATAAAAGCTTCTATTTCCGAAAACGATTTGGATTTTCTTGAAAGCTATCCCATTGGTATTAACCATAAAATGTATACTTTAAAAATGTATGAAGAGGCTAACAATCTTGAAGTTAAAAATTTATTAATAAACTATAAACGCCCTCATATTGATTCATCTTTTTATTATCAGGATTTAACCGGAAATATGATAATCCGTATGACTGACAAAATAGAAAATTCAAAATTTATCAATGAATTTTACAAATTTTCCTTCAGATATTCTATTAACAATTTATTAACAGGTTTTGAAACTAAATACTATCATGCATATATAGAAAGACTAACTTCTTGTTATGATTATTCCATTGCACCTTTTTTCAATTATAAATTTAATATTTTCAAAAATTTTATTTTCAAATTTGCAATTAGAAACGAAATAATTAGAAATAGCGGTTCAAATTTTAATTATAAATTCAATTTAGCATATTTATCAAATGATCGTTCATTGGAAATCAATGCAGGTTATACAAAATCTATAAAATCAGTTCCCATGTATTCCAAGTATACAAATTACAGTGCGTTAATACCTATCAAAAATATAGATTTTCCTTCAGGTGTCAATATAATAACATATCTTCACAGTAACAAAAATTTAAGACCTATAAAAATTTATATAACTGATTTTTCTGTTTTAAAAAAATGGAAAAATTTTATTTTTAAAACAACACTTTTCTACAATAGATTTACCGATACTTTGGATACAACCGGATTTTTCAAATATTCAATTCCTCCTGTTATTAATTTTTATAATATTAATCTAATGGATTTTGTAATACACGGCTTTGAGTCTTCTATTAATTACAAACCAAATCACAATTTAAAAATATTTGCATCTTATATATTGCAACATATAAAAAATAAGACATTTAAAGTAAACAAAAATTATTATCTTCCAAAATATAAAATAACAGGCGGCATCTTATTTGACTATTCTGAAATTTCCGGAAGTATTACAACTAATTATATCCCTACAATTAAATCGTATCCAGGCGAAAAATCCGATTATATTTTTTCCGTTAATGCTAATATTATAAAAAAACTATATAATGACAAATTAGCTATTTCAATACATGCAGAAAATATATTTAATGACATACACAAAGAAGCGTATTACGGAGAAAATATCGACAGACTAATTTATCTCAAAATAAAATACAACTTTTAAATTCATGAAAAAACTAACAAATAAAAAAATTTTAATTATTATATTACTATTTTTAATCTCCGCTAAAATACTAAATGCGCGAAAAATATTTATTGGAACCCTACTGCCAAAAGAAAAAAAGTTCCAAGATATTATAGCTGGGATAAAGAAACATTCACACAGTGTAAAAATCACGGATTTATTGGCAAACAAGCAAAAAGTTGATGTAATACTCACTAATGCCACTCACTTCAAAGAAGCCATAATATTTAACAAACCTATATTTCTTTTCTTAAATTCTTTAACTGAAAAGGAGAAATACAATTCTCCATTAATAAAACAGATTGTACTATTATATCCTTCGGTTAATTATATGATTAAAAGTAGTTTGAAGATTTTAAAAAATAAAAAGTTAGCTGTTGTCGTTCATGACAAAAAATTATATAAAAAATTAAAGAAATTAAAAACAAAAAATTTGAGAGTGTATTATGTAAAAGAGGCCGGTGAAGTACCCTATAAAATTAATGTTGCGTTAAAAAAAGCAGATGCGCTTATTGCAATACCGGATAATGTTGTTTTTAACTATTTCTCCATGCAGTTTATATTTGAAAAAGCTATACTTATGGGTAAATACATAATAGGATATTCTGAAAACATGTTGGATTTAGGTGCCTATGCCGTAATTTCACCAAATTACCTAAAGGAAGGCTGTGACATATGTAAATCAATTTTAAATATTTTAAATAAAAAAAATATTAAAAGTAAAATCCTTTATCCAACTGATTTTAAAATTATTAAAAATGCAAACTTTTGCTCAAAAGTAAGTTTTATAGGGATTTTTCACAATGAAATTAAAAACTAAAATACAATTATTTGTAACTCTGCTAATAATCATCATCTCTGCCTCTGAATTGATTATTTTTATAAATAAAGAAAAAGATCGTGCTACAAAAATAAGACAAAATATATGTCATGCTCTTATTAATAAAATGGAAGATGACATTAAGTACGCAGTTACAATAAAAAATAAAAAATTTCTGAAAACTGTTTTAAAAAATTATACAAATATAAATTTTATTGAAAATATAGCTGTGTATATAGGTAAAAAAAAGTATATATCTTCAAAAAAAGAAAAATTCAGTAAAAATTATGTTGAAAAAAAATTAAATTTTACAAATATTTTTTCTGCTGGAGCAACATCACTTACAACACTCAAAATCAGAGTGTATTACAATACAAATGACATAAAACAAATAACAAAAAATTCCATAAACTATTTAATCATTCTTATCATAATATTTATAATTCTTTCATTTATTATAATCACTGTTTTTCTTAATAAATTTTTATCACCTGTTGAAAATTTTTTAAATACAATCAGAGCTACTATTAACGGCAAATACACTTTAATGGATACAACCCAAAAAACAGAGTTTCTTCCCATATTTGAAGCATACAATAAACTAATATTAAACTTAAAAGATAAAATAACCAAACTTGAAGAAGCAAATCAAGAATTGAAAAATAAAATCATTGAAATACAAAAATTGCAGGATGTGATTATTAGACAAGAAAAACTTGCTACTTTAGGGACAATTACTGCAGGTATTGCACACGAAATCAACAATCCTGTTGGTGCAATAAGAGGAATGAGCGAACTTGCTCTTTTAATAAAAGACAAGGATAAGTATGAGGAATATTTTAATAAAATTATAAATCTATGCGACAGGATAAGCAATCTTGTTAGAAGAGTAAAAAATGTTACACAAGAAATTGATTCTAAAAAAACAGAATTAGTGCCTATTAAGAATTTAATTGAAGATGTTTTAGAACTCTGTAAAAATGCTAAAATCATTTCAAATAAAATCAAAATAGAAGGAAATTTTAGAAATTCAAAAATAATTTTAAAATGTATCAGAAGCCAGATGTTTCAGGTATTCCAAAATTTAATAACAAATTCCGCCCATTCCATAAAAGGAAACGGAATAATACGTATTGATGTTTTTAAAGATAATGATTCACTAATAGAAATTATTTTTTCTGACAACGGAACTGGAATTTCCAATAAGATAAAAGATAAAATTTTTGATCCGTTTTTTACCACAAAGGGACCAACAGGCACCGGATTGGGGCTATATATTGTATTTGGGATTATTAAAAATCACAGGGGTATGATTGAACTTCTGCCTTCAGAAAAAGGTGCTGCATTTAAAATAACTCTTCCTCTACAATCTTAATCCAGAACTCAAAATATCGTGTAAGTGTATTATCCCTGATATTTCATTCTTGTCATTTACAACAAACAGATTTGTAATTTTAAATCTTTCCATTAAAATCAGACCATTTAAAGCTCTTTCATTTTCATTTATTACCTTAGGTTCTTTAGTCATTAGATCCTTTGCTTTTAACTCCGATATATTGTCATAACTCTCCAATGTACGCCTTAAATCTCCGTCAGTAATAATGCCGTAAAATTTTCCTGTGTCATCAAAAACACCTGTACAGCCAAGACGTTTTCCACTAATTTCAACAATTACTTTTTTAAAACTATCATCCAGATTAACAGACGGAATTTTCTCTCCAGTATGCATAAGATCTTTTATTTTTAATGTTAATTTTTTACCAATAAGCCCCCCGGGATGTCTTACTGCAAAATCCTCATACTTAAAATCTCTTAGCCAAGAGAGCGTTAAAGCAATAGCATCACCAATTGCAAGAGTAACTGTACTACTGCATGAAGGTGCGAGATTCAAATGACATGCCTCTTCAATATCAGGAATAGTAAGCAAATTATCCACATATTTGGCAAGTTGAGAATCTTTTTTCGCGGTAATTCCTATAAGTTTTTTTGCTAACAGCTTAAATGTTGGAATTATCTGTATTAACTCTCCACTCTCTCCACTTGTGGAAATCGCCATAACAATATCTTTTTTATCAAGTGCTCCAATATCTCCATGTATTGCTTCAGCAGGATGCAAAAAGAATGAAGGTGTACCTGTACTTGAGAGAGTCGCAGATATTTTTTTTGCAATTAATCCGGACTTGCCAATACCTGTAAGGACAACTTTACCTTCACAATCAAGAAGTATATTAATAATATTGCAAAAATTATCATCTATATTTTCCGAAAGCAAATTTAGCGATTTTATCTCTCTTAAAATTATATTTCTTGCATATTCAATTATTTTAGTTTCTCTCATTTTAATAAATTTTCCTCAATTGTTCTTAAATTTTTTATATAATATTTTTTAAAATCTTTTGCAAATTTAAAAAAATCTTTTTTAAAATCTTTATTGTTTATTTTTTCTTTAAAATATACTTTTAATATGTTTCCGTTTAATTTTAAAGTAATTTCATTATCTGAAATATTAAATTCCCGTTCAAGTATTCCATCTTTATTATAAAAATAGACATCTTTATAATTGGAATCTTCGCAACTAACAACTTTATAATTATTATAACTTCCTGTAATACATCTGTTTAAAATTTTGGCGTTATTCAAAGTTACTCCATAAATAACTTCTTTAAGAAAATAAAACAAACTTTCCTTTTCATCAACTTTGTTAGGACAAATTAAATACATCTCAGGTTTACCACCTAAAACCACATAATTTTTTACATCAAACAAAATATCAATTACTTGTTTGCCAAAAAAAGTATAGCAAAAAATACGGGCAGAATTGGAATCCTTATATGCTAATGCATAAAAACTGTAATTTTTCCCGTTTTTCAGAGTAAAAATTATTTTAGCTTTAAAAGAATCATAATTTTTAAAAGGTTTGAATTTTAAAGTTTCAAGCTGGATATATTCATTAAATTTATAAGTTTTATATTTAATTATCTGTTGATTATTTGCACAAGCATATAAAAATATTGTAATTAATATTATAAAAAAAATTTTATTCATAATTAAAACCTGAAACAAAACATTTTAATTTCCAAACTCATACAAAACAGTCACTAATAACTTAAAATTATAAGCTTTATTCATTTTTATTTTATTACTTTTTTTATTTTATCAAGTGCCATTTCAGCTTTATTCAGCTTTTCTTCCAATTCTGCTTTTTTTGTTTGATTCTTTTCTATTACATGTTTCGGTGCTTTTGCAAGAAAATTTTCATTTGAAAGTTTTTTATTCAAACCATCCAATTCTTTTTTTACTTTATTAATTTCTTTATTCAGTCTGTTGATTTCTGTTTCTATATCAATAACACCTTCTATATCAATATATATTTCCACACCTTTAACAAAATCCTTAACAACTCTCTCTCTTAAATCTCCACTTTTAAATTTAATCTCAGCTAAATTTGCCAGTTTCTTGAAATAACGGCTATTATTTTCTATTAAATTTTTCAAATTTAAATCATCTGTGAAAAAATAAAGATTAAGATTTTTAGAAGGATTAATATTAAGCTCGCCTCTGATATTTCTTATTCCACTTATAATTTCCCTTATATTTTCAATATCTTTAAAAGAATCATCGAATTTTTTTAAAGAACTAACCTCAGGAAAATTACTAACCATTATATCACCACTCTTATCAAAATAATGCCACAGCTCTTCTGTAACAAAAGGTATAAAAGGATGTAGCATCTGTAAAATTATTTTAAATACATAAACAAGAGTATGCTGAGTATTGCTCTTTTCTATTTCACTACCTGAAAGATTCACCTTTGAAAGCTCAATATACCAGTCACAAAACTGATGCCAGGTAAACTGGTAAACAGTTGAAACAGCTTCATTAAATCTGTATTCTTCAAGAGCTTTTTCATATTCTGTTAAAACTTTTTTTAATTCTGCTAAAATCCATTTATCAATGTCAGACAACGTGGCTGCATCATCATTGTTTTCAAAATCTTTTATATTCATAATAATAAATTTTGCTGCATTCCATACTTTATTAATAAAATTTTTATATCCTACAATTCTGTTTTCAGATAACTTTATATCTCTGCCCTGCGCTGCAAAAGCAGCCAAAGTTAACCTTAATGCATCTGCTCCGTATTTATCAATAATAACAAGAGGATCTATAACATTCCCCTTTGACTTGCTCATTTTCTCACCTTTTTCATCTCTAACAAGTGCATGTATATACACATCCTTGAAAGGTACTTCATTCATAAACCATAATCCCATCATCATCATACGTGCAACCCAGAAAAACAAAATATCAAATCCTGTAATAAGAACAGATGTTGGATAAAATATTTCCAGCTCTTTTGTTTTATCAGGCCATCCCATTGTGGAAAACGGCCAAAGGGCAGAGCTAAACCAAGTATCAAGAACATCTTCTTCCTGAGCAATATTATCACTTCCGCAATGAATACATTTTGAAAGAGATTCCTTGGAAACGGAATATTTATTGCAGTCTTTACAAAGCCACGCTGGAATTCTGTGTCCCCACCAAATCTGCCTTGATATACACCAATCTCTGATATTTTCCATCCAGCCGAAATAATTATTTTCCCATTGCTCAGGTATTATCCTGGTATCTCCATTTTTAACAGCATTAATTGCTTTTTGGGCAAGAGGCTTGATTTTAATAAACCATTGCTTTGACAATCTTGGTTCAACAACTGTTTTACATCTATAGCAATTACCTGCAAACAACTGATAATCTTCTATTTTCTCAAGCAATCCCTCATTTTTCAATCTGTCAACTAATCTCTTTCTGCATTCAAACCTGTCAAGCCCCTTAAACTCACCTGCATTTTCATTCATCTTAGCATCATCTGTCATAACATCAATAGCTTCCAAATTATGCCTCATTGCAACCATAAAATCATTAAAATCATGCGCAGGAGTAATCTTCACAACACCTGTCCCAAACTCTTTTTCAACATAATCATCTGCAATAATAGGTATTTCTCTGTTAATAACCGGCAAAACAACTGTTTTTCCAAGTAAATCCTTATATCTCTCATCTGTAGGGTTTACTGCAACAGCAGTATCACCAAGCATTGTTTCAGGCCTTGTAGTAGCAACAACCAGATATTTATCCTCATCTTTTACTGGATATTTAATATACCAAAGGCTTCCTTTACTTTCTTCCATTTCCACTTCAAGGTCAGAAAGAGCTGTGTGGCATCTCGGACACCAGTTAATTATATAATCACCTTTATAAATCAAACCTTCTTCATATAATCTTACAAAAACTTCTTTAACTGCTTTTGAAAGTCCTTGGTCCATTGTGAATCTTTCTCTGCTCCAATCACATGTGGCACCAAGTTTTTTTAACTGATTAATAATTGTCCTTCCATACTCCTTTCTCCATAACCAAACCCTCTCTATAAACTTATCCCTTCCTAAATCATGCCTTGTTAAACATTCTTCAGCCAACTTTTTCTCAACTACATTTTGAGTTGCAATACCAGCATGGTCAGTACCAGGCATCCATAACACATTGAATCCTTTTAATCTTTTATATCTGCATAATATATCTTGCAAAGTATTGTTCAATGCATGTCCCATGTGTAAAGAGCCTGTAACATTTGGAGGTGGAATTACTATTGAAAAAGATGGTTTGTTATTTTCCGTGCTTGCAGTAAAATATCCTTTCTCTTCCCAATATTTATACCATTTGTCTTCAATTTGTCTGAAATCATATTGCTCCATTTTCTTTTGCTCCTTTTGCTTTTAAAAAATTAAGAGGTTGCAAAGCTTCCTTTACAACCTCTTTAAAAAAAATGAAAGTATAAATTTATTTTATTTATTTTTTTTATCTACTTCTTCTGAAATAAGTTTTTGTGCTATTTTGGGTATAATTTCTCTTGCAACTTCTTCCACAATTTTAGGAGCCACTTTAGCAATGCTTAATGCTATTTCAACTGTAGCATCCTGAATAGCTTCTATAATTTTTTCAGATGCTTCAAGCAATCTTTTTTCTACCACAGACACATCAATACCTTCTGTATCTATTGTTTTTTCTGTCTTTTCAAAAGCATCTTCATTAGACTCTGAATTTTCCTGCTCCTGCTTTTCCTCGTTATCTATTTCCTCTGCTAACAATTTTGTCTCTTCATCTATTGGAATTTTAATCTCCTCCAAATCTTCTTCTTTTTCAGAAACTTCACCTATAGCCTCTCCATTGGATTCCAAACTAAAATCATCTGTTGATTCTTCTTGTTTATTAGCAAATATATCAAATTCTTCTTCTGTAATACTATTATCTTCTCTATTTTCAGATAAATCTTCTTTCAAAGTTTCAGAAATCAGCGGCTCTGTATCAGCAAATTCATCTTCTGCAGAAACTAATTCTTCTTTTTCAGAAACTTCACCTATAGTCTCTCCATTAGATTCCAAACTAAAATCATCTGTTGATTCTTCTCGTTTATTGACAAATATATCAGATACTTCTTCTGAGTTTTCTTCAATAATATCTACAAGTTCTAATACATCTTCAAATTCTTCTTTTTGCCCCAAATCTTCTCTTTTTTCTTCATAGACCATTTTTCTACCTCTTTAATATTTAAGTAGCAATCTTTTAAAATCTTCAACAAATTCACTTTATTAAAAAAATATTATCATCTGAAAATTTTTTGTATTCATCTTTGTCAATAATAACTTTGTTTCCTAATTTGTCAGAGAAAGTAAGGGGAAAATAATAATTTGACATGGCAAGCTTTGTAACTCTGTTGCATACTTCATTGTTGGATAAGCACAATATATTTGTCATTATATTTTTATTAACATCAATATTTATATCTGTCAATTGAAAATGATAAATTATTCAGCAAACATATTAAGAAAACAATAAAAAATTATTTTGAATTTAGGGATGAAAATTTGAAACTTTGGTTTTAAATTTGGATATTAGATTTTACACCTGTTTCTGTTGTTTTACTTGTCTTTTACAATTTTTTATTGTAATTAGGAAAAATGGAAATAATCATAAAAAACAGAAAAATAAATATATTAATCGAGTTTCTGGACAAATATTTGCAAGACAAAAGGGAAGCTGTGACTTTAAGCTTAATTGCTTTTTTTTCCAAAGGACATCTTTTAATAGAAGATTTACCGGGAGTTGGCAAAACAACTCTTTCTCTTGCAATATCAAAGGTATTGTCATTAAGTTTTTCAAGAATTCAATGTACGCCGGATCTTCTGCCTTCTGACATAATCGGTATTAATATTTACAATAAATCAGAAGAGAATTTTATATTCAAAAAAGGACCTATTTTTAACAATATAGTTCTGATTGACGAGATTAACAGGGCTACTCAGAAAACTCAATCAGCATTCCTTGAAGTTATGGAAGAGAAACAGGTAACTGTTGACGGAGTATCCTACCAATTACCTGAGCCTTTTTTCGTAATTGCCACTCAAAATCCAGTGGAACATTACGGCACATATAATTTGCCAGACTCACAAATGGACAGATTTATTATGAATATCTCTATTGGATATCCAAGTTTAAAAAAGGAAATAGAAATTTTAAAAATAGGTAGTTCAAGGGAAGATATTTTAAATCTGAAACCTATTTTTACAAAAGAAGATATTTTTGAAATTATGGAAGAAATTAACAGTATTTACACATCAGAAAAAGTATTGGAATATATTGTCAATATTTCAAATGAAACAAGAAAAAACAGATTCATCCTTAACGGAATTTCACCCAGAGGCTCATTATCCCTTCTTTCATGTGTTAAAACACTGGCATATTTTCAGGACAGAGACTATATACTTCCTGATGATGTTAAAATGCTTGCACCATTTGTGTTATCTCACAGAATAATTTGCAAAGAAGAATATGCATCTGTTAATAAACGTGACATTATCAAAGAAATTTTAAATAACATTCCTCAACCTATATGAAAATAATAAAAATAAAAAAATCTGGGTTTCTATTTATTATTCTAACCATATTTTTAGGGTTTGCAGCTATTAATACAGGCAATAATTTGATTTATTTAATAACATCAACGTTGCTGGGTTTTATGGGGATTTCAGGTTTTTTCGGCAAACAAAATATCTACAATCTTAATGTTAAGTTGGAGTTCCCAGAAGAAGTTTTTGCAAACAGAGAGTTCCCATTAAAAATAATTATTAAAAACAACAGAAAATTTTTACCAGCTTTTTTAATAAAATTAAAAATATCAAATCAGTATGTTCTTTTTCCTTTTATTAATGTCAATGATCATTGTACAAAAATAATTCATGTAAAATTCAAATTCAGAGGAATAAATGAAATAAAAAATATCCAGATTTCCTCCACTTTTCCTTATAATTTTTTTATTAGATTTAATTACATTAAAGAAGATTATAAAAAATTAGTTTATCCTGAGCCAAAAAAATATACTGTTTTTGATGAAATACTTTCAAAAGATAGAAAATCGGATTTGACTTACAATTCACCCTATTTAAAAGGGTTTGATGGTGAATTGATACATTTGAGAGAATACAACGAAAATGATCCTGTAAAACTTATACACTGGAAATCATCAGCAAAAACAGATAAATTAATGGTAAAAGAAGTTTCTTCTGAAATCAGAAAATCTTTAATTATTGATTTTGATAAAATGATTATTTCCGATTTGGAAAAAAAATTATCTGCAATTACTTATTTAATATTAAATGCTCATAAAAAAGGGATAAAAATTTTACTAAAAATAAACAAAGAGATATTAAAAGAAAGAAGTTTAATTTTAAAAACTTTGGCACTATATTAGTTTGAATCAGAAATACATACACATAGAAATAAAATGGCTATAATTCTTAAGGTAAAATAGATATCATGCAAATTAAAAATATTGTAAATATAATATCATATTTAATTGCATTTATTCCGATAATACCTCTAATTAAATATATCCCTGTCCAATATATCCTATTTTTTGTTATTACAGCGGTTCTATCTTTCAAATTTGAAGTAAAAAAAAGACTTTTTCTCAATCTTTTTGCCATTATATCAATACTTTTCATTCTTAGAAACATTTCCATTAACAATTTTATAATACCAATATTAATTTCTTTGATAATTTTACTCTCAATTAAATTTTTAGAAAAAAAAATGTACAGAGACTATATGCAGATTTATCTCCTCAGTCTATTGCTTCTTGCTGGTTTTGCCTTACTTTCCATTAGCATATCATTTCTATTTTATCTTGTAATTATTTTGGTTCTTTTATCAATGGCAACTGTATTTTTAACCTATTTTGACGAAAATGAAAATTTATATTTAAATCAAAAACATATTTTTATAATTATTTATAAAACTTTTTTTATTTTTTTATTGTCTTTACCTCTTGCAATAACAATCTTTATTATTCTACCCAGAGTAGAAACTCCTTTTTTTAATTTTTTTAATAATGACTCAACCGCCATAACAGGTTTTACTGACAGAATCCGGTTAGGAGATGTTTCCTCTATTCAGGAAGATAATTCCGTTATTTTTAGAGTTAACATGAAAAAACTTCCAAATAGAGATTTATATTGGAGGGGTATTGTCCTTAATAAATTTAATGGCAAAACATGGATAAGAGGAAAAAATATACCTAAAGGAGAAATTAATTTTAATAACTTAAGATTAATTGAACAGGTTATATATTTGGAACCATATTACAACAGGTATCTTTTTGCTCTTGATAAACCTGTTGCAATCAATTTAAAAAAACTTAGAAAATATAATGATTTAACATTTGAATACCCTAAACAAATTAACAAAAGAATCAGGTATAAAGCATACTCTGCATTATCAGAAAATATTTTTGAAAAAAATATAGATAAAAGAGCTTTTTTGGAACTACCTCAAAATATATCTGAAAAATTGGTTAAATTATCATCTCAATTCAAAAACATGAAAGATATAGAAAAATTTTTTAAAAATTCTCATTTAAAATATTCTTTAGAGAATTTACCTGTTTCAGACACTCCTACTGAAAATTTTTTATTTAAATATAAAAGAGGAAATTGTGAATATTTTGCTTCTTCTTTTGCACTACTACTCAGGCTTATTAAAATTCCTTCAAGAATTGTTGCAGGATATAAAGGAGGTTTATACTCAAATATAGGCAAATACTACATTGTTACTCAAAAAGATGCTCATGTTTGGGTAGAAGCATATATAAACCAGAAATGGGTAAAAATAGACCCTGTTATTTTTGCAGAAAATACTTTACCGCAACATAATAAGAATCTTTCTGATTTTAATTATAAATTAATTATTGACTTAATGAATTATTACTGGATTACTATGTTTATAAATTACGATTTTAACAAGCAGTTTGCAATTGTCAAAAATATAGTTTTCTTTAATTTTAATATGTTGAAACTAAAAAAAATATTTATAACTATAACTTTGATATTAATTATATTTTTCACACTTTTTGCAATTTATAAAAATTTCAAGAAATTTTATTTCCAAAAACTTGAAAAAGAAAAAATATTATTAATAAAATTTTTTGAAAAACTTGAGAAATTAGGCTACAAAAGAAAAACCGGAGAAACTTTACACGAATTTGTAGTATCTTTAAAAGATAAAAATTTAAGAAAAAAATCACTCTACTTTATAACTAATTTTGAAAAATATTATTTTAAAGATAAAAAAATTCCTGATAATTTATACAAAAAACTTATTTATGTTTTAAATTCAATATCAGAAAACTCAAAATAATTTGACAAAAAAAACTTTTATTGTTAATTGATTATTCGGTTTAACAATTATTTTTTGTAAAGTCGAGTATAGTGTTTAAATTTTAGTAAGAGATGAAAATAACAAATTTTTTACACTACAGGAGGTAGTAATGAGTTTGATTTTCAAAAAGAGATGGTCGCCATATTTAGGAGGTGTATTGTTAGGCTTGTTAGAATTAGTGGCTGTCTATGTTTCTCATCATGCGCTTGGAGCATCCTCCGCATTTACAAGACTTGCAGGTATTTTTGAAAAGAAATTCTTCCCTGCACATTTAGCAACACTAAAATATTATCATTATTACAAACCTTATATTGACTGGACAACTCTTGTTGTTCTTGGAATATTTTTAGGCGGTTATTTATCTGCAAGACTTTCACATGATATAAAATTTAGGCTCATACCAAAAATGTGGAGTAAAAGATTCGGGAATAGTAAATTTTTAAGAATTATTGTAGCTGTTATTGGAGGTATTTTTATTGGTTTTGGTTCCCGTATGGCAGGAGGGTGTACCAGTGGTCAAGGTATAAGTGGTGGTGCTTTTTTAAGTGTCAGCGGTTGGCTTGCTATATGTTTCTTTTTCTTAGGTGGCATTATTACAGCGTTTTTACTTTTTGGTAATAAAGATTATTAGGAGGAAATTATGCATTATATTGCTCCCATTCTAATAGGCATTGTTTTTGGTTTTCTACTTCAGAGAACCCAAATCACTAAATTTGAAACAATTGTTAATGTGCTAAGATTTAAGGACCTTACTGTTATTAAATTTATGATGAGCGCTATTGCTGTAGCAATGGTAGGCTTATACCTCATGGTGGATAACGGCTTGATTCCCAATATTATAAGGTATATCTCTCCACTTAGAATTGGAGCAATTGCAGTTGGTGGTACAATTTTTGGAGTAGGATTCGCACTATTAGGAGGCTGACCTGGTCAATCTGCTGCTGCCTTAGGTGAAGGCAGATTGGATTCTTTTTGGGGTTTAATAGGTATTTTTTTAGGTGCACTAATATATGGAGAAGTTTACAATTCTCTCAGAGTTTCATTTTTAAAAATCGGATATATGGGTAAAATGACATTTCCTGCACTATTGAATATTTTAAATCCATGGTATATAATAATTCCTTTTGTTGTTTTTGTATTAATCTTATTTTTTGTTTTAGAAAAATTTAGATTATAAGTTATGTATCCGAAAATTAACAGAGAAAAATGTATTAATTGCAAAATATGTATAGAGATATGTCCTTACGAAGTTTTTCATGAAGAATCAGGTAAAGTAGCTGTTAAAAGGCCGGAAGACTGTATAGAATGTGGAGAATGCATTAGAAACTGTGAAAACAATGCAATAAAACTTGTTGTAGGATAAAATGAAAGCATTTGATATTTATAAAAAATATTACAGTCTTGATAATGAAGAGCTTTCTTTAATAAAAGATTTGCCTCAAATAATTGAAGAAAATTTCGACTTATTTATAAGATCTTTATTAGCTTTTTACACATCAGAAAATTCATTAAAATCTTTTTTCAATGATAAAGAAAATAAGGAAAGGTTTGAAAAAAATGCTAGAAATTGGCTTAAAAGATTGTTTAAACCTCCATTTGATAAAGATTATGCCAAATTTATAAAAAAAATTGGTATTGTTCATGCCAATAATAATGTAAATCCACATTATATAAATGTGGGTATAGGTTTAATCCGCCATACACTTACTTCTATAATAAGAAACTATTATGAATCAGTAGATGAAAGAGTTAAAATAATCAATATTGTAAATAAAATTTTGGATTACAATCTTGATATAATAAATTCCAACGCCAGAGAACGTGATCTTGAAAATAAATTTTTAAAAGTAAAATTAGAAAATACTCTTCTGAAATTTTCTGAGAATTTTGCACACTTTCTAAATATTATAATAGTTATTATGCTGGTTATTTTATCAGTAGCAATACTTGCATTTTTTGTAAAAGATTTTTCAATGATTCTTCATGGTGAAATTGAGAAAGGCATTATAACCACTCTTGGCACAATGCTGATTTTATGGATGATGCTTGAGCTTATTGAAGTTGAAATAAAAAATTTAAAAACTAAAAAAATTAATATTGTTGTGTTTATAAACGTGGTATTGGTTGCATTTGTCAGAAAAATTTTAATAGCTACTTTTGAACAACCTGAAATCGAGAAACAGATTTTTCTTGTTGGCACTGTCTTAATTCTTGCATTAGTAAATTTTTTAATATCAAGAACAGATAATGAATAATTTTTATATAATATTAGTTGAGCCAGCTTTTCCCGGTAATATAGGTTCTGTTGCACGAGCAATGAAAAATATGGGTTTTGGCAATTTAAGACTTGTAAACCCATGCGATTATTTATGCGAAGAAGCTGTTAAACTTGCTGTTAATGCTGTAGATATTCTGGAAAAAGTTGAAGTTTACCCAAATTTATATGAAGCAATAAAAGATTTAAACATAACAGTTGCCTCAACAGCTAAAAAAGGGAAATACAGAAAACCTGTTTATAACATTGAAAATTTAGCTCCTATTTTAAAAGCTCATTCTGAAAAAAATAAAATAGGATTGGTTTTTGGAAGGGAAAGAATAGGATTATTAAATCAGGAAATAGATACCTGCTCATTATTGGTTGAAATTCCATCATCAGATCAATATCCATGTTTAAATTTATCACAATCTGTTCTTTTAATTTGTTATGAAGTTTTCAAAAAAATAAAATTTATTCAAGAAATTAATATTAGCTCAAATGTTTCTATTGAAGAAATGGAGACTTTTTATAAAAATTTAGAAAAATTACTGTTGGACATTGATTTTTTAGATAAAGAAAATCCAGACTTTAAAATGAGAGCTATTAGAAAACTTTTTGGACGAACTTTAATTGAAAAAAATGAATTAAACCTATTATACGGAATTATCAGACAAGTTAGAAACTTAGAATATATTACAAAGAAAAAAATGGAGAAAAATTGTGGAAAAGAAAAAATTGTTTAGAATACAGTTTGTAACAGGCAAAAAAGAATATGATATCAAAGCTCAGGCTGTAAAAGACAGTGAATTTTTTGGGTTTTTAGAAATATCCGATTTTATTTTAACTGACCCGTCAAAGGTAGTTATTACTCCAGAAGAGGATTCTCTGAAAAAAGAATTTGAAAACACAAAGAGAATTTTGATACCTTATCAACATATTAGAAGAATAGACGAATATGACAATAAAGAGAAAAAAATCGTCTCACCTTTTTTAAAAGTAAAAAATATTGATGAAAATGAAAAAAATACTTGATTTTTTGTAAAAAATTCTATAATGCAAGCGAACAAATACAAATAAAAGGAGAGAAGTATAAATGGCGGTTAGGATTAGATGTCAAAGATTTGGAAGGAAAAAAAGACCATTTTATCGAATAGTTGCTGCAAATTCAGAATCACCGAGAGATGGTAAATTTTTAGAAATATTGGGGCATTATGACCCTTTACAAAATCCTTCAATTATTAAATTCAATAAAGAACGATTGGAATATTGGTTGGGAGTGGGAGCAAAACCTTCAAACACAGTTGCTAAATTGATTGAAAATACAAAAATCTTGCAAGAACAAGTACCAGAAGAAGAAGGAGGAGCAGAATAATGTTAAAAGAGCTTATTGAATTTATCGCAAAATCATTAGTGGATTATCCTGAAAAAGTAAAAGTAACAGAAATTGAAGGCGAGAAAACTTCTGTTATTGAGTTGATTGTTGCAAAAGAAGATTTAGGTAAAGTCATTGGTAAACAAGGTAAAACAGCAAGAGCTTTAAGAACTATTTTGGCAGCAGCTTCAAACAAAGTAAATAAAAGGGCAGTTTTAGAAATAATTGAATAAAAATGACTTTATTAAGATCGGTAAAATTACCAGTAATCATGGCATAAAAGGCTATGCCAGGTTTAACTATTTTGGGGATTTAGAAAATTTCGACTATAAAGAAGTTTTCCTTGAAAAAGGAGGAAAACTTCTTTCTTATTTTATAGAAAATTTCAAATATTACAAAAATTATATATTATTAAAACTTAAAGGTATTGAATCAATTAATGATGTTGAAACTTTTCTTAAAGGCAGAGAAGTTTTTATTCATAGAAGTCAATTACAGAAATTGGAAAAAGACGAATTTTATTGGTTTGAATTAATTGGACTTAAAGTTTACAACATTAATGGCAAATATTTGGGAATAATAGATAACATTATTGAAACAGGTAGTAATGATGTATTTGTTGTAAAACAAGATAAACAGGAAAAACTTATTCCTTATATTGAAGATATTGTTAAGGAAATCAATATACAAAAAAGAAAAATGATTGTAGAGGAATTAGAGGAAATTTAATTTGATAAATTTTAACATTTTATCTCTTTTTCCTGAAATTTTTGAAAATTTTTTTAATATTTCATTACTGAAAAAAGCTGTTGAAAATAATTTAATTTCATATAATTTAATTAATATTAGAGATTTTTCCGAAGATAAACATAAAGTTGTTGATGATACACCTTATGGTGGCGGTTACGGAATGGTACTAAAAGTAGAGCCTATATACAGAGCTCTCAGTTCATTGACAAACAAAAATGCAGGAACAAAAATACTTTTATCTGCAAAAGGTAAAAAACTAAGCCAAGATAAAGTTGTCGATTTAAGTAAAGAAGAAAATATTACATTAATTTGCGGCAGATATGAGGGAATAGACGAAAGAGTAGTAAATTTCATTGATGAAGAAATTTCAATAGGTGACTACATACTTATGGGTGGTGAAAGTGCTGCATGCTGCCTGATTGAGTCTATTTCCAGGCTTATTCCTGGAGTTATTGGAAAAGAAGAATCAGCAAGAGAAGAATCATTTTCCAGTAATTATATTGAATACCCCCAGTATACAAAACCAAGGGAATTTTTAGATTATAAAGTGCCTGAAGTGCTTTTTTCAGGAAATCATGGAGAAATTAAAAAATTTAGAAAACTCACTCAGATTAATACAACTTTAGAAAAAAGACCGGATTTAATAAAAAATAGAAAATTACCTTTGTTTCCTGATGAAACAGCAATTATAAAAGATTTTTTATTAAAAAAAAACTATGAAATTTTTATAGCACTTATTCATTATCCTGTATATAATAAAAACAAAGAGGAAGTTGCTACAGCTATTACAAATCTTGATATACACGATATTGCAAGAGTAAGTAAAACATATGAAGTTAAAAAATATTTTATAGTAAACCCTGTTCAAGAACAGATTAATTATGCCAGAAGGATTATTAATCATTGGACAGAAGGCTTTGGTTTTAAATATAACAAAAATCGTTCAACAGCTTTAAGTATTATAGAGTTTTCTGAAAATATTGAAAATTGTATAGAATATATAAAAAAAATTACTAAAAAAAATTTAATTGTTTTAGGTACATCTGCACAAAATTCAGAAAAATTAATTACCATTGCAAAGGCTCAGGAATTATTGGAAAACAATGCAATATTACTGGTTTTTGGCACTGGGTGGGGTTTAACTGACAAGGTATTAAAACAAGTTGACTTTATGTTAGAGCCATTACATGGTATAGGTAATTTTAATCATCTTTCTGTTAGAAGTGCTGTGTCAATAATATTAGATAGATTAATAGGATTTTAAGGAGGATATAAAATGAATGCAATTGATTATTTGGAAATGGAACAGATGAGAGAGGATATTCCAGAGTTTAAAGCAGGAGATACTGTAAAAGTTCATCTGAGGGTTAGAGAAGGTGAGAAAGAAAGAATTCAGGTATTCCAGGGAGTTGTTATTAAAAGGAAAAATAATGGACTCAGCTCTACTTTTACTGTAAGAAAAATTTCCTTTGGAATCGGAGTAGAGAGAATTTTTCCTCTTCATTCACCATTTATTGAAAAAATCGAGTTAATCAGAACTGGTCGAGTCAGAAGAGCAAAACTTTACTATATCAGAGCTCTTAAAGGTAAAGCTGCAAGAATTAAAGAAAAAAGATAATATATGGAAAATTTATACCTGTTTGATAAAAAATATAGGGATAAATATAAAATAATAGCAGGTATAGATGAAGCTGGTAGAGGGCCTCTTGCAGGTCCAGTTGTAGCTGCAGCAGTTATTTTAGATGAAAAATTTAATTCAGAGCTAATTAATGATTCCAAAAAGCTTTCTCCTAAAAAAAGGGAGAAAGCTTTTTTTTTAATCAAGAAAAATGCTATTGATTTAAAGGTTACTGCAATAAATAATGTAGTTATTGATAAAATCAATATTTTAAACGCAGCTTTAATGGCAATGAGTTTATCTGTTGAAAAATTACACATAAAACCTGATATTGCATTAATTGACGGGAACAGGTCACCTAACCTGAGTTGTAAGGAAAAACTTATTATTAAGGGAGATCAGAAATCACTTTCAATAGCAGCAGCATCTATTGTAGCAAAATACATCAGGGATAAAATAATGTTGAACTATTCTAAAATTTATCCTGAATATGAATTTGAGAAACATAAAGGTTATCCTACCGTAAAACATAAAAAACTTATTGCAAAATATGGATTTTGCAACATACACAGAAAAAGTTTTAACAGTAAAATAAAATAAATTTACTTTTTAACTCTCTCCACATACTCACCTGTTCTAGTGTCAATTTTAAGTATATCTCCCATATTTACAAAAAGAGGAACATTTAAAGTATAACCTGTTTCAACTGTTGCAGGTTTTGAAGCTGAAGAAGCAGTATCACCTTTCAATCCAGGCTCAGTATGCGTAACTTCAAGTTCAACAAATGTTGGAATCTCAACACTAATAGCATCCCCTTTAAAAAAGAGAACTTTAACATTAACATTTTCTTTTAGAAAGTTCTTTTCAAATTCTATTTTATCTTCAGGCAAAGAAATCTGCTCATAAGTTTCATTATCCATAAAATGGTAACTTTCACCGTCATTATACAAGTATTGCATATCTTTCTCTTCCAAATCAGCTTTTGCAAATTTCTCACCTGAACGAAAAGTTTTATCTAAAACTGCACCTGTTTTTAAATTTTTAAGTTTTGTTCTTATAAACGCACCGCCTTTACCTGGCTTAACATGTAAAAAATCAACAATTGCAAAAGGCTCGCCATTAATCTCAATTTTCAATCCTTTTCTAATATCAGAAGTTGAAAACATTTAATCCTCCTAATTTATTGTAAAATATCCTGTCTCCATTATATCTTTATCATTTTTGTTGCTGATATTTGAAAATAATTTTCTGTTGTGAGGCTTAATATATTTTGAAATTGTGGATAATTCCCAATATTTAAAACCATCTTTAAATTTATCAAACTTCAAATTATCTATTAAAACAGCTCCTTTGCTCAAAAGCGGAAAATATTCCTTAAAAAAATCTTTTTTATTATTGAAATAATTAATGGAAGAAATTCCACCAAGGCCAAAATATATAAACATCAAAGCTTTTATAGATAAAGCATCTATATTTAATGATGAAAAAATATTTTTAAATAAAACATCCATAACAAATTTTTCAAAAAAATTTCTGTCTTTTTTATGAAAATAAATGCCACCAACCCATGCCAAATAGCACTTATATTGTATATCTTCAATTTCGAATTTTTCAATATTCCTTTTTAAAATTGGAAAAACCTTTTCAAAATTATTTAACAAATTATGTAATTCCTTTATATCAAAATATTCATCACTCTGTATCTCAAACATATTAACCGTTTATCATGTTAAAAAAAAATTTTCAATATTATAATTGACTATAAAAACTTTTTTGTATATTAAGTATAAAAAATAAATGAGGTAAAAATGCTAAATTATAAAGATTTTTTAAAAAAAAGTGGCAATGAATACATTTCAGTGGTGGGACTTGGTTATGTTGGTCTTCCTCTTGCCGTTTTATTAGATAGCAAATTCAACGTTATTGGTTTTGATGTTAATGAAAAAAGAATAGAAGAGTTAAAAAATCATTTTGATTATACTCATGAAGTAAAAAAAGAAGAATTACAAAAATCGTCAATATTATTTACATCAGACAAAATCAGTCTTAAAAAATCGAAACTTATAATTATTTGTGTTCCCACTCCAATTGATGCACATAATATACCTGATTTAGCCTATATAAAAAGTGCCTCAAGATTAGTTGCGGAAAATTTAACTGTTAATACTACAATTGTATATGAATCCACAGTTTATCCCGGACTTACTGAAGAAGAATGTGTTCCTATTATTGAAAAATTTAGCAACTTAAAATGGAAAAAGGATTTTCATATCGGTTATTCTCCTGAAAGAGTTAATCCAGGTGATAAAGTCCATACACTTGATAAAATTATAAAAATAGTATCTGGCGATACAGAAGAAACTTTAGAATTTCTAAGTTCCATATACGGAGAAGTTATAAAAGCAGGTATTCACAAAACACCTAATATAAAAACAGCTGAAGCTGCAAAAGTTATTGAAAATACGCAAAGAGATTTAAACATTGCATTAATGAACGAACTTAGCATTATTTTCAATAAAATTGGGATTAATACATCTGATGTTCTTGAAGCAGCTGCCACAAAGTGGAATTTTTTAAAATTTGAGCCAGGCCTTGTGGGAGGACACTGTATTGGTGTTGACCCTTATTACCTTACTTTTAAAGCAAAAGCCATTGGATACCATCCTGATACAATTTTAGCAGGAAGAAAAATCAATGATTTTATGGGAAAATTTGTTGCGGAAAATACTGTTAAAAGCTTAATTAAAGCTGAAAAACCTGTTAAAAACAGCAATGTGCTTATCTTGGGATTAACTTTTAAAGAAAATATCAATGATATTAGAAATACAAAAGTAATTGATATTTTTAAAGAACTTAAGGAATATGGAATTCACGTGCATATATATGATCCTTATGTTACAGCAGAAAATGCAAAAAATTCCTTAAATATTGATATTCTGAAAAAAGAAAATGAATTTAGCCCATATGATGCAATAATTCTTGCAGTGAAACATAATATTTTTATTGAAAAATTTACATTGGATTATTTACAAACTTTAATTAATTCAAAAGGAGTTTTAATTGATATAAAAGGTATATATAAACAGGAAGAAGCTGAAAAAAATAATTTTATCTATTGGAAACTATAATTTTCGAATTTCATCACCTGTTATCTGATACACTTCTAACCTTTAAAACATCCCCTGCATAGACAGTTGTGTTATTGTCTAAAATCAAAAATCCTTTTTCATTAATCCCTTTAATAATACCTCTTTTACTATGATCATTGAAAACAATCTCAACAACTTTATTCCTAAACTTCAAATTATCATTTACCTCATCTAAAACTTCTTTTCTAATACATAACTCTTTTTTGAACAAATCAAAACTATTTTTAAAAAAATAAAGAAAATCTTTCAAAATATATTCTCTTTTATGTTTAACACTTGTTTCTTTGTAAAAAGAGGTTGGTTTATTATTTTGAAAAACAGGAAAATCTTCAGAATTAACATTTATGCCTATTCCGGTGATAATGTGGTGATTATTTATTTCAATTAGAGTACCTGCTATTTTTCTATCTTCTATATAGATATCATTTGGCCATTTAATAAAAATTTTTTTGTCTATATATTTTTTTGCTAAATTCAAAAGCGAATACGCTACAATAAGCGGATATGCTGAATATCTACATATTTGGTTTTCAACTTTTAAAACAAAAGAAAAGTATAGATTTTCTTTAGCTGGTGAATACCATTGTCTATAGTTTCTGCCTTTACCTTTTGTCTGTGTTTCCGCAATAAATAAGGTAAAATCTTTTAAAGGTAACATTTGTTTTGCTTTTTCATTAGTTGATGTTATTTGCTGAAAATAAAAAATTTTAGGAATAAATGGTATGTTTTCTAATAATGAAATATTCATGATAATGAAAAAATGCCGAAGGCGGGACTTGAACCCGCACGCCCGGAGAGCACCACCCCCTCAAGATGGCGTGTCTGCCTGTTCCACCACTTCGGCATATTAAAAACAAAAGGCATATACATAATATTTCAATTTATGTCAAGATTAATATTGCTTAAAATTTTGAGTTTTCAACAAGTATAAGCCTATTAAAAAAATAAGAAAATAGAAAAAATTTATAGCAAAACCATACTTATCATAGCATGATAGTCTATTTATTAAATTTACTTTCTCTAATATTACTCCTTTTTTACCTTCATTTAACTGCTTTATTACCTTTCCCCTGTGGTTTATTATAGCACTTATCCCACTATTAGAGCATCTGATAAAATATTTACCACTCTCAACTGTTCTTAAAACATTGGCTGCAAGATGCTGATTTAACGCATAACTTTTTCCAAACCAAGCTTCATTGCTTATATTAATAAGTAGGTTACCACCTGCTCTGTTTTCCTTTAAAATTTGCCAGGGAAAAATCCCCTCAAAACAAATTAATGGGATAATTTTAAAATCTTTAAAAAAAAGGAGCTTTAAACTTTTTCCAGGAGAGAAATCCACTCCTGGGACAACGTTATTTAGAAAAAATAATAATTTTTTTAATGGAGTATATTCTCCAAATGGTACCAAATGGACCTTGTCATATTTTAAAAATTTATCTTTTTTGTAAAACAGATAAAAACTATTAAATACTCTATATTTTTTATTATTTATAAATTCTATTGAAGGCATTCCGATTATTATGGAGTATTAATTTCTGTTATAAAATCTCTTAATTTTTCTAAAAGTTTTTTATCTTCATTTAAAAATTTTATGTATATTGATTCAGGCCATACTATTAAATCCACTTTTTTATTCAAATATTTTTCTGTTAAATTTTTATAAATATCAAAAATTTTTTCTGCATTATTTTCATTAAATTTCATTTTTTCAGGCACATTTCCCTGGACCACTAAAACTTTTTTCTCAGTATACTTATTTTTAACCTCTCTGTTTTGCAGTATAAAATAATTGAATGAAAAAAATATCAGTAAAATAATAGAAGATATTATTAAATTTTTAAAATTTTTAAAAAACAAAGCTTCTGCCAATAACAGGTTTATCAAAATAATTATAAAAGTAATAAAATAGGAACCTCCAACAGAGGCTATTTGAATAAAATAAATATTAGAAGCAAAATTATAGCTTAAATCGCCCCAGGGAAATCCGGTAAAAACAACTCCCTTAATAATTTCAAGACATGTAAAAATAGTTGCAACAAAGAAAGAGTATTTAAATTTAAAAATCTTTACATAAAAAAATGAAAAAATAATCAAAAAACAAGTTAAAGCAAATGCCATTAAAAATAGAACTATAAAAGCCACTATAAAAGGTGTATCTGTGTATTGAAAAGGGTTTACTAACCAACGGAAGTATATGAGATTATACGTTAATCCAAAAAGAAATACAATTTGCCACCATTTATGTTTATACAGGTATAAAGCATAAAAAAAAGGAATATAAAGAAAAAATGATAAAAAATAAAAGAAATGACCTGGCGAAGTTATTTCATCAAGAATAAGCCATAAAATCAAAAATAAAAATAATGATAATCTTTTCATAAAAAGGTTACCTCCCCAATACAAAAAGGGGAGGTTCTGGCAATTATACTAATATATTTTAGTGATCACAGACATTTGAACCCAACTGCAAAGTACCTTCTACCATTTCACCTATTAATGATTCAGGTGTTTTGGCTGAAGCTCCAACAAGAACCTTAATCCCATATTCATTAAAAAATTGCTGTGCTCTTGAGCCCATTCCACCTGCAATTATAACATTAACATTCAGGCTGTTTAGCCATTTGGGTATAATCCCAGGCTCATGTGGTGGTGGAGTAACTAATTCTTTGTTAACTATTTTTCCATTTTCAACATCATATATTCCAAATTGTTCTGCATGTCCGAAATGCATGCATAACATACCGTTTGCAAGGGGAACTGCTACTTTCATTTTTTCACCTCCTGACGAATTACTACATTGACTGTTGCATGACGAACAAGGGTTTGTTTGCTGCACATTGCTTTCTGTCTTGTTTTTCCCTTCTTTTATCATAATTTTTTCTGCAATTTCTTTATAAACTTTTGCACTTTCACTTTCAGGATATTTTATAACAAAAAAATCTCCGGAATCTCCACTTTCTACCATTTCTATTTCAAATGGCACCTTACCTAAAATATCCACTCCAAAATCTTTTGCAGCTTTTTCTGCACCACCAGATTTAAAGATATAAGTAACTTCTCCGCATTTAGGGCATTTAAAACCTGACATATTCTCAACAATGCCAACAACTGGAACTTTTAACATTTTTGAAAAATTAATGGTTTTCCTTGCATCTAAAAACGCCACTTCCTGAGGTGTGGATACTATTATTGAACCGTCCACCTGGCCTATTAATTGAACAGCGCTTAAAGGCTCGTCTCCTGTACCTGGTGGGCAATCAATAATAAGATAATCAAGTTCAGGCCACTGGATATCATTTAAAAACTGCTTAATTGCAGTCATCTTTAATGGCCCTCTCCACACAACAGGAGTGTCGTCAGATTCCAGAAGAGCAGCAATTGTTAAAACATAAAAATTCTCTCTTATTTTCAAAGGAACAGGATTACCGTCTTTATTCATTTCAAGTCTTTTACCTGAAAGGCCTGTCATTTTTGCAATAGACGGACCATGAATATCCACATCTAAAATTCCTACTTTTTTGCCTAAAAGGTTTAATGTAGCAGCTAAATTAACACTTACCGTACTTTTACCTACTCCACCCTTACCACTTAACACTATATATTTTCTTTTGATTCGTGAAAGATTCTCTTTCATCATTTCTGTGTTCTCTTGCTGTTGACTCATGCTTTATCCTCCTGAATATTCATTTAAATTTTAGTCTCATATTACAAAATTATTAACATTACAAGCATAATTTCCAAAATTCAAAACAAATTCATCTTGCAAAGTTCACATAGTAAATTTTACTGTATAGCTTTTCACAGTGATTTGAATTATCAACTATAAATCACAACCAATCACTATAAGTAATTAAAAATTACTAATAATTACTAAAAAATTTTACCAATGCCCTGGTTTTGTGGCTCCTGAAGCTTCTTGTAATTTACCATCTTTATATGCATTAATAGCCTCTTCAACATTCATTCCTGATGCACCTGTGTAAATTTTAACATTAGAACCCTTTAATAAACTAAAAGCTTTAGGGCCAACATTACCGGTAATTAGGATGTCAATATTTTCTTTTAAAATGTTCTGAGATGCTTGAATGCCTGCTCCCTGAGGTGCATTTAAATTTTGACTATTGTCAATAAGCTTTTTTTCACCACTATCTTCATCGTAAATCAAAAAAGCTGGACATCTCCCGAATCTTGGATCAACTTTTGCATTTTCATTTTTCTCTGTAACTGTTAATGCTATTTTCATTTTAACCTCCTCCATTAATTATAATAATTATAAAATTTATCATATTACTTCTTTTTCAATTTTTTTCCAAATATCACTAAAGACTTCTTTAAATTCTTCATCTATTTCTATTATAGATTTCTTTTCTGTTAATGCAACATAAAACTTTTTACTATATGGCAATTCTCCTAAAATGGAGATATTATTTTCTATACAAAACTTTTCTATTTCTGATTTTATTTCTCTATTAATGGATGCTTTATTTATAACACACCCTGCTTTTATTTTAAAATGTTTTGTAATTTCAACAACTCTTTTTAAATCACTAAATCCTGACATAGTAGGCTCTGTTACAAGTATGGTATATTTCACACCTGTAATTGATGCTATAACAGGGCATCCTATACCAGGAGGGCCATCTATTAAAATAAATTCAGAATTTTGTTTTTGTGCAACTTTTTTTGCTTCATTTCTAACAGTAGAAACTAATTTTCCTGAATTATCAGCTCCTGAAAACAAATTTGCATGAACTAATCTTTTCCCTGTTCTTGTGTTTGAAATAAAATATTTTCCACAATGCATTTCTTTCACTTCTATAGAGTTTTCTGGACATAAATTATAACACAGCAAACAATGTTCGCATTCAAGAGCATCTATTTGGGCTTTGCCTGAAATTACCTTTATTGCATTATAATGACAATTTTCCTCACATATTCCACA
Organism: uncultured bacterium; assembly: GCA_964492825.1. Lineage (GTDB taxonomy): Bacteria > DYJV01 > DYJV01 > DYJV01 > DYJV01 > CAZBLP01. The sequence continues at coordinate 3,131 of CAZBLP010000012.1, read as the reverse complement.
TCCTGTGCATTTAGCTTCATCAACAAAACAATCTTTTCCAGAAAAAAAATCAAATTTTTCATTATAATCAGGTTCAAAAAGAATATGCATATCTGCAGCATCAACATCACAATCAACTATTACATCATTTTGATTTAGAAAAAAACTAAAAGCTGCTGTAACAGTTGTTTTACCTGCACCACCTTTTCCACTGATCACCAATATTTCCTTCATTATATCTCTCCCACAAGATTTTTTAAGTTTTCAAATGCTTTCAAAAAATATTTTTTGAATTTACTATTTTTCAAAACAACAGGCTCTCCTTTGGAATAACTTTGGACAATCTCTTCATTATGTGGAATTTCTGCAAGAATTGGTATATTTTTATCAATACAAAATCTTTTCATTTCATCATTGCCAATATCATATCTGTTAATAACAACTGCAAATTTTAAGTTTAAATTTTGCAACACTTCGTAAGTTATTATAAAATCATTTAAACCAAATGGAGTTGGTTCCCCAACCACAACTATAAAATCATTTTTTTTCATTGCAGCAATAGTCGGACACGTTGTGCCTGGAGGTGAATCAAAAATTATTACCTGAGCATTTTTATAATTTCCCAGTGCTTTATCTTTTGTTTGTTTTATTAAAGGAACAGCTATAGGTTCTTTTGGTTTAAGCCTCCCTTCAATAAAACCATGCTTATTATCAGAAATAACTCCTATCTCTTTTTTGCCGTATTTTAAAGCATTTTCAGGACACAATTTTATACATGCAGTACATCCTTTGCAAATTTCAGGAAATAGTATCCATTTTTCAGAAGTTACAAAAATTGCGTTAAACTCACAATATTCAGAACATTTGCCACATAATGTGCATTTTTCCATATCTACTTCAGGAATAAGATTGTAAGCTTTTTCTGCAACCATATTACTAATTGCACCTTTTATAAAAAGCCCTGAATTGGGTTCTTCAACATCTATGTCAACAAGACATGTTTTATATTTATCTTTTATTGAAAAATACAGATTAGTTGAAAAAAATGTTTTTCCAGTTCCACCTTTGCCGCTTGCTACTGCTATTTTAAGTTGTGACATAAACTTCCTCCGAAAGTGAAATTTAATCAGGGCAGGCAAATCAGCCTACCCTCTTTAATACTTTCTACTCCTCAGTTTTTAATTCATTTTCCAATGCAGCAATATCCTGCTCAAGTAACTCTTTTTCTCTTCTTAATACATCTAACTCATCTTTAAGAGTGTAATTAACTGAAGGAGCATTCCAAAACCTTCTACCCATTCCATATCCTCTTCCGTAACCAAGTCCTCTGCCTCTTCTCACTCCTCTACCGAAACCTCTTGCATATCCTCTACCGCAATATCCAAAGCCTCCTCCTGTTAATGGTCCTTGGCCTAATGGTCCTGTTCCATCAAATCCTGGCATTTGAAACACCTCCTTTCATTGATTTTTAACTATTTCTTGCCTTTACCTTTATTCTGTCCACCTCTTTTACCGCATTTTCCCATTCCTCTTCCTGTTCCTGGTCCTTTTCCTTCTGGTCCTGTTCCATCAAATTTTGGCATTTTCTCCTCCTAATCAAACAAATTTATTGGTTTACCATCCAAATCTTTTTCTACAACACCTTCCATGTCCAAGATGCTCAGCCATATTCTTCAAATCTTTGCTACCGCAAATTGGACATTTTTCAGGCATATCATTATTTATTGCCAGCTTCACAGTATATCCGCAACTCATACATCTGAATATATTGTATTTAAAATGAATATTACCACCTTTAATAATTAATTCTTTACAATTAATAATAGCATCTGCTACTTTTTTTCGAGCTGATTCAATAAGCCTTGTAAATGTAGGTCTTGAAATACCCATCTTCTGTGCAGCAGTCTCTTGCTCGTCACCAAAAAGATCAGCAAGTCTTATTGCCTCATACTCATCAATACTTAATTCTACTTTTTCTAAATTAAGAGATGGTATGCCTGCTGGTTTAAATATCAATACTTTTGGTGGAGCATGGACAATTCTCTCTTTTTTAGGCCTCATCACCTTCTCCTGTTATTATCATATGTTCAAAACTAATATAATAAACATATGTTCATTTGTCAAGTTTTTATTGAAATTTTTTTGCAAATAATTTAAGTGTTTTTATATTTTATAAAAAAGGAGTTTTAAATGCTAACAGGTAATCTAAATGTTCTTGGTATCGGAAGTATGCCTTTTAAAGATATTAAATTCAGCATTGATACTATTTTTAAAAATTACAAAGATTTTCCTTACTGGCCACAACTGCCTAATATTAATAATTATGAGAACATGTATATTCAATTTGCTGAAGGCTTCCCTTCTGTTAAATTGAATATAGAAAAAGCATCCATTTATATTGACACTGAAAAACTTACAAATGAGCAGAGAGAAATATTTTACAATAATTTTATGGAAAATAACATTGATTATTTTAAAATTTCAGATGAATTTAGCAAGGGTCTATATGCTTTAAAAAATTATTTGAAAAAAAATAAACCTTCATACAATATGTTAAAAGGACACGTTACCGGCCCTGTTAGCTTTGGTTTGACAGTTACTGATCAAAACAAAAGAAGCATTATTTATAACGACGAGTTAAGAGACATAACTGTGTCACTTATTAATATGAAAGCCAAATGGCAGGAAAATTTTTTTAATGAAAAAATGATAATTTTTTTTGATGAGCCTTACATGGTTTCTTATGGCTCAGCATTTTTCAACCTACCGGAAGATATAATAATAGATATGTTCAATCGAGTTTTTGAAGGCATCAATGGTTTTACTGGCATTCATTGCTGCGGCAATACTGACTGGTCCTTAATATTAAAAACCAATGTAAATATTATAAATTTTGACGCATATCAATATATGGACAACTTCTTATTGTATGCATCTGAATTAAAAACTTTTATTGAAAAAGGCGGATTTTTAGCTTGGGGAATAATTCCAACCAATGAAGAAATAAGAGAAGTATCTATTGAATATTTGGAAAAGATTTTTAACAAAGCTGTTAAATCATTAAAAGATGCTGGACTGAATATTGATACCATTGTACAACAATCTTTTATAACCCCGAGCTGTGGCACAGGTTCTATGAATCCTGATGACGC
>CAZBLP010000011.1:0-40644 GCA_964492825.1 uncultured bacterium | reverse complement strand
GTAAGATCCAATATAACCACGTCAAATTTATCTCCTTTTATAAATGCTTCTTTATATTTTTTTATGGCTTCGTCACCATTGGATGCTAATATTAATTTATGTCCTAAAAAGTCAAAAATATCTTTAACCATATTTCTAATATTGTTATCATCATCCAATAATAAAACTTTTAATGTTGTTTTTTGTAGAGTATGCATTTGATTTTTCTTGCTTTCAATTTTTGTATTTTCTTCTATATCATTGTCTGTTGCAGGTAAATATATAATGAAAGTAGTGCCCATATTGACTTTTGACTTAACTAATATTTTACCGTTGTGTTTTTTTATAATTGAATAGACAGTTGCAAGTCCAAGCCCATTTCCTGTAAGTTTTGTTGTGAAATAAGGGTCAAAGATTTTATCAATTATATCATCTGGAATGCCCTTACCTTCATCTTTTATTATAATTTTTAAAAATTTACCTTTTATATTGGTAGAAGGGTTTATTGAGTTTTCAATTGAAATAAAAAGATTTCCCCCATTTTTCATAGCTTGAAGGGCATTAATTGTTAAATTGGAGATAACTTGGGAAATTTGTCCTTTATCTGCTTTTACATTAAAAACTTTATTAGGAAAATTAAAAATAGGTTTAATATTACTACCTCTTAAATGAAACTTAACTGTTTCTTTAATAATAATTTTAATATCAATTTTTTCTAAAATAGGTTCGCCACCTTTTGAAAATGTTAGTAGTTGTTGAGTTAATCTTGATACATTTTCAATTGAAGTTTCAGCTTTATGGATATATTTAAAAGCAGGATTATCTTTTGTTAAAAACTGTTTTGCTAATGAAATATAACCGAATAAACTTGTAAGTATGTTGTTAAAATCATGGGCTATCCCCCCTGCTAAAATTCCAAGAGATTTTAATTTTTCTGCTTTTAATAGTTCTTTTTCTTGTTTTATTTTTTCTGTTACATTTCTAAAAACAAGTATAATTCCTATAATTTCCTCTGTTTTATTTCTGATTGGAGCTGCATTAACAGAAATATAATATTCCTTCCCAAGTTTTGAAATTAAAATAGTATGGTTTGGAAGAGCTTCTACTTTGCCAGATTTAAGAACTTTTTCCACAGGGTTTTCCTGTTTTTCTTTTGTAATAGCATTGTATATCTTAAAAACTTTTGTTAATTTTTTTCCTTTAGCTTCAGATGAACTCCAACCAGTAAGCTGTTCAGCCACAGAATTCATTAATTCCACACAACCATCTCTATTAACCTTTATAACTGCATCTCCAATGGATTTTAATGTAACTTCAAGATTTTCTTTTTCTTCTGCTATTTTTTGTTGTAATTTTTTTAATTCAGAAATATCAACCCATGTGACCAATATAGCATCTCTATCTTCATATGGAACAGGAGAAAAAGTAACCATTACCCAAATAGTCTCTCCTGAAAACTTTTTTAACAACCATTCAGAAGTTTTAACTTTTCCTGTTTTATAAACAGTATTTATTATTTTTTCTGCTTTATTAACAGATAGTTCTCCATCAGGTTGATATTTGGGAGAGAATGTTCCTACATCAACAAGCACTGATTTTTTATTTGGAGCTTTTAAGATCTCAATAGCAGCCTGATTACAGTCAATATATTTTCTTTGATCAAGCAATAAATAAGGAAAGGATGCATTCTCAAAGAATCTTCTGAATTTTTTCTCACTTTTTTTCAAGTTAGTTAATATTAAATTGGTAAATTTTGTTATATCAACAAATTCTCTATATTTTAACTTATTAAATTCTATTTCCTGATTTTTTTCGATGGAATCTTTTATTAACAGAGTAAAAATATTCAATTCTTTTTTAAATCTATTTCTGAAAATATTACTTAAAAATTGGGTAAAAATTAAAATTATCAAAGAAAACATTAAAAATAAGATTAATCTTATTTGAAAATGGTTGGTTCTTATTTTACTGAGTTGATGAATACTTTTATTTATATTATTCAAATTTGCTTCTGCTCCTACTACCCATTTCCATGGGCTGTAACCTTTGATAAAAGCTACTTTAGGCGATATAATATTAGGGTTTTGAAGTTCTTCCCATGAATAGTATATGAAATCACCTGATGTTTTTTTATATGCCTCAAGTTCCATTTTAAATATTTTTTTTACTTTATCTCTATGTTTATCCCCTTTTTTGAATACTTCCCATAATTTTTTGTCTCCTATCAACTTACCATTAGTTATTAGAGCTGTCCCATCCAATTTATTTATGTAAATATAACCTTCTTTCCCAAATCTCATTAGTGAAAGTTGTTTTAATATTTTCTTTTTTGATTTTTCGTCTATATCATCAATGTAAAAACCAGTACCCAAAAACATATTAAGGGGTTCAAAAAGCTTTATATAAGATATTTTTTTATAATTAATGCCTTTTTCACCAGGTTTACTCCATGTATATTCACAGAAACCTTCCTTTTTAGTTTTAACTATATTGATCATCTCTTTTACCACGTATTTGCCTAAAGTATCCTTTATATCAATTAAATTTTTGCCTTCCATTTCAGGCTTTGCAGCAAATATAAAAGATATTCCTTTTAAGTCAGTCATAAAAAAATAGCCTTTCCCTTTGTTATATCTGAATTCTTCAATTGCTTCTTTGATTGCTCTCTCTACCATATACCGAGGTTTATCCTTGTTGTTTTTGTAAATGTTCAAGGCTATTTTGTAAGCTTCGTAGGTTTTGTTTTTTACAAGATTTTTATAATTCTCTACTATTTCTTTGGCTGTATTATCAATTAATTTTATTGCATTTTCAACATTGATTTTTAAAACTTGTTTTTGCTGCAAAAGATAATTTTCTTTTAGAAATTGTGACTGTTTAAGATAGAATTTGTAATTAAAGAATATTTCCAGTACAACTATAATGATAATTGAGAAAATAAGAAGAAAGGTAAAATTTTTAGCCAAAGAATTTACAAAACTTTTGTTACGGTTCTTCATTTTATATAATTTATCATTAAGAGCTAAAATTGTAAAGAATTTTTAAACATATTCATTTATTTCTATAGGTTGAAACTTTGGAATAATTGATATTTTACATAATTCAAATAAAAATGAGGAAATTGATGTTGATATAAGCCATTGGGCACATACTTTAAAAGAAAAATTATTGGATTAAATATAGCAAACTATATTGTTATTGCTCGATAATTCTTTCTTTTTTCCTAATAAGTATCCAATATCTTTTTGTCCATCTACCGTAATACATTTGACTTTCAAATAATTAAACATTATACTTAATTAATTGGGAGTAGAAAGTATTAAAATAAAATTTTGAGGAATGAGCAATGATAATAATCACAGAAGACCCTCCAAAGAATAAAGAATTTTTGGAATTTAAAGAAAAATATTTTGAAAAATTTATAGAAGCTAATAATGGCGATACAATAAAAGCACATTGTCAACTGGTTTTGGCTTATAGAGCATTGTTAAAGGTAAAAAAAGAACAGGAGGAAAAAAATAGTTAACAGCTTTTATTTGCAAAATTTAATAATTTTTTTCAGTTATATAAAAATTAAAGAAGCAATATTGTAACCTATTATATAAATTTTTTTATGAGTATAATTTTCCAGTCTCCTGGTATTGGTTCTATTATCTTAATTTTAACATTTCTTTCTCCTCTTTTATAAGTTTTGCACATGTAGTATGTTTTTTATTAAAATAAAAATCAATATAAAAAAGAGGTGATTTTATATTAGCAATTTATATTATAGGCTGGAGAAAAGAAAGGTGTAAATAATGTTTATTAATTGTGTAAAACCTTCATGCAACTGTTTTTACTCTTAATTGTTTAAGAATAAAAATTTTTCTTGCAAAATTTTTATTCTTAACATAGGTATTATAATGTTTATAAATAGAAAAATACCATATTCAGGAGGTTAAGATGGTTACAATAACATATCACTCACATGCATGTTTTACTATTACAGGAGATAATGTAAAGATTTTATTGGATCCATTTATTACCGGTAATCCTCTTGCAAAAATTAAACCATCAGATTTAAACCCTGACGTCATACTTGTGTCTCACGGCCATGGTGACCATGTTGGTGATACTGTTGAGATTGCTAAGGCTAACAATAGTTTGGTTATAGCTCCATTTGAACTGATAGTTTTTCTGCAAAAGCAGGGAGTAAATCCTGAAAGATGCCATCCTATGCATATAGGTGGTGGTTATAATTTTGATTTTGGCAGAGTAAAGCTTACACCGGCTCATCATGGCTCTGCTTTTATTGATGAAGATAGCACCATATATACTGGAAATCCATGTGGTTATCTGATTACTATTGAAGATAAAACTATTTATTTCGCAGGTGATACGGGATTGTTTTCTGAAATGGAATTCATTGGCTCTATGAACAAAGTTGATGTTGCTCTGTTGCCAATTGGTGATAATTTTACAATGGGCATAGAAGATGCTGTAAAAGCATGTGAACTCTTAAATGCAACAGTTGCAATACCAATGCATTATGATACTTTTGATGTAATAAAAGTTAATCCTGAAGATTTTGTTAAATCTCTTGAAGAGAATAATATTCCTACAAAAGGTGTTGTAGTTGAATTTGAAGAAACTTATATTTTACAATAGAAACAGGAAAAAGATTGTACTGATTGTTGGCAGGGGGATTTTTACAGATTTTGCAGCTTTAATTCTAAATAAATTAAATATTGATTTTAAATATTTAAAATTAAAAGAAAATTGTGACCTTCAAACAGTAGATTTTTTTGAACCTATTTATATCCCTGAGTTTTTAATTAATAATCTTGATTTTTTTAATAAAAAAAATAAAGATTTAAAATATTCGTTTTATTTTAATAACAATATTTTTCCTGTTATTAATAATCTTGAATTTTTTAGAGAATGTTTTACCGTTTGTTTTACGGAAGAATTTAATTTAGACCTAAATGCACTTACTTCAGAACAATTTAAAAAAGTTATTTTATCAATACTCTATTTTTATAATTATCCATTAAACTTAAAATTAAAGAAAGAGCATATTGATTTAATAAAAAATAATTTTTTTTCTCCAAATATTTGTTGTGAGATAACTGAGTTAGGTAATATTTTAAACAGGTATACGGGAAAGAGCAATGTAATAGAAGTAGATAAGTTGACAGACATTGAACAGAAAAAGAAAAGTTTGATTATTAATGGACAAGTTTACAACTATGATATTCTAATTACAGATTTAAAAAAACTGATTAAACCTAAAAAAATCATAAAAACAGAGCAAAATACACTTGAATTCAAAATAAACAAAGATTATACCACAGAATATTTTCCAAAAATAATGATTTTTGATAATGAAGAATTTTATAAAATGGAATTAATAGAAGACAGCAGATTAAGAAAGTTTAAAGTGTATTCATTTGATACTATTGATATAGATTTTATTTATAATTTTTTTAAAAATTTTTTCCCAGATTTAAAAGATGAAAATATTTTAGTTGAAAAAAAAGAGAAAGTAATTTATGAGAATTTCCGGTTTAAAAATGAATTGCAACCATTTAATTTGATTTCTAAAATAACTGAAGTAAAAAATTTTTTTGAAAATAGATTTTAATAGGAGGTTTTTTTATGGCAAAGAAAAAAGGAATGAGTAAAAAAGAATTGAGAGCACCTGATGAATTTCAGAGTTTTATTTTAGAACTAACGGAAAAGTATGGCAATTATTGGAAAATTGCTTTGGCTGGGCTTATTGTTATAATTTTAATTCCTCTTGGAATTACAGTTTACAATTATTATAAAAATAATCAGGAAAACAAAGCAGCTTTACAATATTCTATTTTGTTAGATAAATTAAGAATGGATGCAGGTAATATGAAGTTAAAGTATATAAATTCTTCACTTGATAAATTTAAAGGTACTTCAATATATTATCAGGTTTTACTGTTAAAAGGCAAAGCTTTATATGATAATAAAAAATTCAAAGATGCAATAAATGTTTTTAACGAAGTGGTTTCAGATGCAAAAAGAGAAGAATTTATTAGTCTTGCAAAACTGGATAAAGGTTTATGTTATTTTGAAATGAATGATTTTAAAAATGCAAAAGAGGTTTTAAACAATCTTACTGAAGATGTTGTTGTAGGTTTTGATGCAAAGTATTATCTTGCCTTAATTTATGAGAAACAGAATAATATCGTAAAAGCGAGAAGTTATTATCAGGAAATAGTTGATAAGGCAAAGAATTATCCTTTTTATAAAATTGCACAGCTAAAATTAGAAACTTTATAAAAAATAAAAAAGAGGCATGCGATGAATAATATTCTCGGAATAATCGGCGGAAGCGGTTTGTATGAATTTAAAGATTTGAAAAACATAGAAGAGATAAGCATTGACACCCCATTTGGCAAACCGTCAGATGTTTTAATAAAAGGAGATTTGTATGGCCATACTTTGATTTTTCTGCCAAGGCATGGTAAAAATCATAGAATTCCTCCTTCAGATGTGAATTACAGAGCAAATATCTATGCATTAAAAGTTTGTGGTGTTTCAAAAATTTTATCTGTTAGTGCTGTTGGAAGCATGAAAGAGGAAATTCAGCCTGGAGATATGGTTGTTGTCAGCCAGTTTATAGACAGGACACATGGCAGAAAATCCACTTTTTTTACTGACAATATTGTAGCTCATGTATCTTTTGCTGATCCTGTTTGCAAAAAATTCTCTGAGGTTTTGTATAGTGTTTCTAAAAAAGTGGCAAAGAGAACTCATAAAGATGCAACATATATTTGCATTAATGGTCCTCAATTTTCTACAAGAGCTGAATCGCATCTTTACAGAAGTTGGGGAGTTGATATTATAGGAATGACAAATCTGCCTGAAGCCAAATTAGCAAGAGAGGCAGGTATATGTTATGCAACGTTAGCTCTTGCCACAGATTATGATTGCTGGAGAGAATCTGACGATGTAAATGCTCTTGATGTTGTAAAAATTATTAAAAAAAATGTTGAAAATGCAAAAAAAATTATTATTAAATTATTAGAAGAACTTTCTTTTGAAAAATGTGAATGCCATGATTCTTTAAAATATGCTTTGTTAACTGATAAAGACACTGTATCAGAAGAAACCTGGGAAAAATTAAAACCAATTATAGAGACAGTGAAAAAAGGTGACAAAATTGATTAATAGTTTAAAAGCAAATAATTTTGTTAACGTATGGTTATTTATTGATTAAATTAAACAAAGGGGGTGTGAAAATGCCTTTGTATGAATATGAGTGTCACAAATGTGGTGAAAAATTTGAAAAATTAATATTTTCTACTGAAAAAGATGAAGTTAAATGTCCAAAATGCGGTTCAAGTGAAACAAAAAGATTGTTATCTTCATTCTCTTCAAAAGGTTCCGGTTGCACTTCAACAGCAGGTTTTAGCTGAGCTTCGTAAAACAGCCAGGTGGGCTGTTTTATGAGACATTTTTAACACGCTCAGAAAAAATTAATTTTTAAAAATACAGCTATTTTAAATAGTTAAAATTTTTTAAAAAAAGGTATTTTTTTTGCTTTCTTAGTTGACAAATTCTTACAATTGTAATAACGAGGCATGCCCAGAATTTACTTTAATGGGGTTATTTAACAGCAAGATTATAAAGGATTCAATATGGATATTTTGTATTTGTATGATTTTACTGAAATAGAGCTTCTTGACATTGAAAATGAAAAGCAGATTAAGGCTAATATCAATATTACTTTTTTTGGAAAAGAAGAGTTAAAATTTAAAGAACCTTTAAAATTTGATTTAACAATTTCAAGAAAAGGATACAAATTTCTTTTTAATGGAAATATTGAGGCAAGTATAACTTTGCAATGTGACAGGTGTCTTGAAGAATTTGAGTATTCTATTAATACAAAATTTAATTTTATGTATATAAGTAATGAAGATACAATGGAATATATCAGCGGAAGTGTACTGAATTTAAAAGATTTGATTTTTGGAGAGGTTTATTTAAATATACCTTTTAAAAAATTATGCAAAATTGATTGCAAAGGCTTATGTTCTCAATGTGGAGAGAATTTGAATAATAGCAAATGCAAATGTAGAGCTGTTAATGTTAATAGTCCGTTTGCAAAATTAAAAACAATTTATAATTAAAATATGAAAGGAGTCTGTAATGGCTGTTCCAAAAAAGAAAACATCAAAAGCAAAAAGAGATCAAAGAAGAGCTCATGATGCACTTAAAGTACCGGCAAAAGCCACATGTTCCAACTGTGGTGAGCCAAAACTGCCTCACAATGTTTGTGAAGCTTGCGGATACTATAATGGCAAAAAAATTATAGAAATTGAAGAAGAAAAATAATGAGAATAGCTGTAGATGCTATGGGCGGTGATTTAGGACCTGCTCCAATAGTTGAAGGTGCCATAAAAGCGGCCTCAGAAAAAATAGAAGTTATTCTCGTTGGTAAAAAAAAAGTTATTTCACCTATTTTATCAAAATATAATATAAAAAATTTACCTATTTTTCTTCAAAATGCAGAAGAAGTGGTTGCTATGGATGAATCTCCGTCATCTGTTGTTAGAAATAAGAAAGACTCATCCATGGCAAAAGGAATTAATTTAGTAAAAGAGGATAAAGCAAAGGCTTTTATTACTCCGGGAAATACTGGTGCTGTACTTGCGTATGGCATAATGATTTTAAAACGTGTCCAGAATATACAGCGTCCTGCAATTGCAGTAATTTTACCTACCAAAAAGGGTAGGGTAGTTCTTCTTGATGTTGGTGGTAATGTTGATTGCAAACCTCTGCATCTTTTTCAATTTGGTTTAATGGGCTCTTTGCTTTCTAAAAATTTAGTAGGAGTAAATAAGCCTAAAATTGCGCTTTTGTCAATTGGAGAGGAAGACAGTAAAGGTAATTTGCAGGTAAAAAAATCACACGAATATTTCAAATTATCCTCTTTAAATTATGTAGGTTTAAGAGAGGGTAGAGATATATTGCAAGGTGATGTGGACGTGTTTGTATGTGACGGATTTGTAGGTAATATATGCCTCAAATTATCAGAAAGTGTAGGCTCTATACTTATGGACATAGCCAAAAGAGAGATAGAATCATCATTAATGGCTAAAATAGGAGCTTTATTTTTAAAGAAAAGTTTTAAAAATATTAAAAAACAGGTTGATTACAGAGAATATGGTAGTGCACCATTGTTAGGTTTAAATGGTACGATTTTTATTTGTCATGGAAGTTCAGATAAAAATGCAATATACAATGGAATAAAAAATGCCGTTAAATTTGTTAAAAGTGGTTATAACCAGCAACTTCAAAAAGAATTAGAACATTATGCTGATATTGAGAAAAGAAAATTTTGGGATAATATTAAAGATAAAATCCCTTTTACCCATACTGTAAATTAATATAATTTATTATTGTATGAGAGGTTTAACGTGGAAACAAAAGCAATTTTTAGTAAAGTAATAGGCATAGGAAGTTATGCTCCTGAGGAAAGATTAACTAATATAGATTTGGAAAAATTTGTTAATACAAGTGATGAATGGATAAAAAAAAGAACAGGGATTGAAGAACGTAGAAGAGTAACTAAAGATATGGCAACATCTGATTTGGCACTATATGCCTCAAGAAAAGCCATAGAAATGGCAGGTATTGATACTCAAGAAATAGACGCTGTTATTCTTGGCACAGCTTTTCCTGATTATATGTTTCCTTCTACTGCATGTATAGTACAAAAAAGATTAGGTTTAAAAAATGCTTTTGCTTATGACTTAAATGCCGGATGCACTGGTTTTATATATGGACTTATGCAAGCTGATGTTTTTATTAAAAGCGGTAAAATAAAAACAGCTCTTGTGATAGGTGCAGAAGTTATTACAAAATTTTTAAACTGGAACGACAGAACTTCGTGTGTTTTATTTGGTGACGGAGCAGGTGCTGTTGTTTTAAGGGCTGATAATGCCCCCGGGATTGTCAATATTGAAATTAAAAGCGATGGCGTTTTTGCTGACCTTTTATATATGCCTGCTGGTGGCTCAAAATTGCCTGCATCATTTGACACAGTGAATAACAATCTGCATACTGTTCATTTAAAAGGAAAAGAAGTTTTTAAAATAGCAGTTAATTCTCTAACTAATCTGGCAATAGAGCTTTTGAAAAAGAGTAAAATGAAATGTAATGAAATTGACCTTTTTATCCCTCACCAGGCAAATAAAAGAATTATTGATGCTGTAGCAGATAAACTGGGACTTAATCAGGAAAAAGTTTTTATTAATATTCATAAATATGGAAACACATCTGCTGCATCTATTCCTATAGCTCTTGACGAATCTTTCAGAGCTAATATGTTAAAACAGGGAGATAAAGTATTAATTACAGCTTTTGGTGCTGGTTTAACCTGGGGTGGAGCTATTATAAAACTATAAAGATGACTGACTGGAGGATTCTATGATTAAATCTAAAGTGGCTGAAATGTTAGGACTTGAGTATCCGATTTTCCAAGGAGGAATGGCGTGGGTTGCTACTGCTGAGCTTGTATCTGCTGTGAGTAATGCAGGAGGACTTGGTATTATCGGTGCAGGAAGTATGGATGGAGAGATTTTAATTAGAGAGATAAAAAAAGCAAGAGAACTTACTGAAAAAGGAAAACCTTTTGGCGTTAATTTAATGTTGTTAAATCCATTTATAGATGATCTTGTTGATATTGTTATTAAAGAGAGAGTTGATGTTGTTACTACAGGTGCCGGTAATCCAGGTAAATATATTGATAGGTTTAAGGAAGCAGGCATAAAAGTATTTCCCATTGCTCCTGCTGTTGCTCTGGCAAAAAGACTGGAACGATTAGGAGTTGATGGTATTATTGTTGAAGGTGGTGAAGCTGGGGGACATGTAGGTGAGTTGACTACAATTGTTTTAACTCCGCTTATTGTGGATAATGTTAGTTTACCGGTGATTGCTGCCGGAGGCATTGCTGACGGAAGAGGCATTGTTGCTGCGCTTGCTCTTGGAGCAGATGCGGTTCAAATTGGTACAAGATTTGTTGTATCCAAGGAATGTATAGCGCATGAAAATTATAAAAATGCTGTTATTAGAGCTAATGCAAGAGATGCTGTTGTGTCAGGTAGAAGCACCGGGCATCCTGTTAGGTGTATGAAAAATAAGCTTACCAGGGAATTTGATAAACTTGAAAAATCAGGAGCACCTAAAGAAAAGCTTGAAGAATTAGGTTCCGGCAAATTAAGAGCAGCAGTAGTTGAAGGAGATACTTCCTGGGGTTCTGTAATGATGGGGCAATCTGCCGGCCTTGTAAGGGAAGAGCAAAGTGTTAAAGAGATTTTAGAAGAGATTTTCAGTGAAGCTGAAACACTTATAAAAGAATTACCGAACAGATTAACAATTAAAAATTAAAAATTATTTTGGATTTGACAATCAGGAATTGGAGTTAAGTTGCAATTAGCTATAAAAGAACGACTATTGACTGATTTAAAAGGAGGCTAATATGCCAAAGTTTGGATTTTTATTTCCAGGTCAAGGGTCACAATATGTTGGAATGGGTAAAGAGCTTTATGATAATTTCCAAATAGTCAGAGATATATTTGAAGAAGCAAATGAATCGCTTAAAACTGATTTGAAAAAACTTTGCTTTGAAGGACCTCAAGATAAATTAAATCTGACTGAAAATGCTCAGCCTGCTATTCTTACAATTAGTTATGCAGCATATAAAGTGTTTGAATCACAGTTTGATATGAAACCTGTTGCAGTTGCAGGTCATTCACTGGGAGAATATTCAGCTCTTGTTGTAGCAAAGGCTGTTGATTTTTTTGATGCAGTAAAAGTGGTTAGAGCAAGAGGTAAATTTATGCAATCAGCTGTTCCCATAGGTATAGGAACTATGGCAGCTATTTT
Organism: uncultured bacterium; assembly: GCA_964492825.1. GTDB lineage: Bacteria > DYJV01 > DYJV01 > DYJV01 > DYJV01 > CAZBLP01. The sequence continues at coordinate 28,758 of CAZBLP010000011.1, read as the reverse complement.
AGGTTTGGCAAGAGATAAAGTTGAAGAAGCCTGTATGGAGGCAACTGAAGAATCTTATGTTCAGCCTGCAAATTACAATTGTCCTGGACAAATAGTTGTATCAGGATATGTTAAAGGGGTTGAGATTGCGTCTAAACTGGCAAGAGTTAAAGGTGCTATTAAAGCTGTGCAGCTTGCAGTAAGCGCACCTTTTCATTCAAGATTAATGGAGCCTGCTGCAAGGTTATTGGCAAAAGAGTTTGATTATATTAATGCCAAAGACCCACAGTTTCCTGTAATATCCAATGTTGATGCAGAGCCAAATTATAGCAAAGATAACATAAGAGAATTATTGATACGCCAGGTTAGTAATGCTGTAAAATGGGAAGATTCTATGCAGACAATGATAAATATGGGGATTGATTCTGTTATTGAATTTGGGCCTGGCAGGGTATTGTGCGGTTTAATGAGGAAGATTAACAAGAAAATTAAAGTTATGAATTTGGAAAACCCAAAAAATCTTAAAAAAATAGAAGAAGAGGTTGGAAATGTTAAAAGGTAAAACCGCTTTTATTACAGGTGCTTCAAGAGGTATTGGCAAAGCAATTGCCTTAAAATTTGCAGAAAATAATGCTAATCTTGTTTTAAATGCAACTAAACTTGAAAATCTCAAATCAACTGAAGATGAAATAAAAAAATACAATATTGATTATCTGATTCTGGAAGGCGATATTTCAAAAGAGCAAGATGTTAAAAGTATGGCAAATCAAGCTTTTGAAAAATTCGGTTCAATTGACATACTTGTAAACAACGCTGGGATAACAAAGGATAATTTAATTTTCAGAATAAAAGAGGAGGATTGGGACAGGGTTCTCAACATAAATTTAAAAGGTGCATTTTTCATGTGCAAGGTTTTGGCTCGAAAAATGATAAAAAATAAATTTGGCAAAATTATAAATATTACAAGTGTGGTTGGACAGATGGGCAACCAGGGACAGGCTAATTATGTTTCTTCAAAAGCAGGACTTATCGGGCTCACTAAAGCGCTTGCAAGGGAATTTGCTTCAAGAAATATAAATGTTAATGCAATTGCACCTGGTTTTATAGAGAGTGAAATGACTTCAAATGCTGAAAGTAAAATTTTAGATGAAATAAAAAACAGTATTCCACTTGGCAGAATTGGTATTGCAGAAAATATAGCAGATGCAGCACTTTTTTTAGCTTCATCAATGTCTGATTATATTACCGGACATATTTTAAGTGTAAATGGCGGATTGTATATGTAGCTGATATAAAGAGCCATGTTTGAACTTTGAAAAGTAAAATAAAATGAAAAAAATTTTAATTTTAAACGGACCCAATATTAATTTAATAGGGAAAAGAGAACCTGATATTTACGGAAAAGTCTCTTATAATGACCTTTGCAGAAAATTGGAAGATACAGGAAAAGATATAGGTTTTTATGTTGAGATTTTTCAAAGTAACAGTGAAGGTGCATTAATTGATAAAATTCATAACTCATTAAATAAAGTTGATTTTATAATTGCCAATTTTGGAGCGTATACTCATACAAGTATTGCTTTAAGAGATGCATTACTTGCAGTAAAAATCCCATTTGTTGAAGTTCATTTATCAAATATTTTTGCAAGAGAAGATTTTAGAAAAAATTCTTTTTTTTCAGACATATCCTTAGGCATTATTTCTGGTTTTGGGATTAACAGTTATATTTTAGCTCTTTATGCAGCAAAAGAATTGTTGAAGTGAACAAGAAATTTTTTTCCAAATACAAATTAGATTCTTTTCTTATAACTGACCTTAAAAATATCAGATATTACTCTAATTTTTCCGGTTCAAATGCTCAAATATTAATAACAAAAAAAAATAGATATTTTTTAACTGATTCAAGGTATCAAGAGCAGGTGGAATATGAAATTAGTAAAAATTTCAAAATAATAATTTACAAAAAAATAGAAGACTCTCTAATGGATATTATTGAAAAGGAATTTATTGAAAATATAGGCTTTGAATCAAAAAATCTTTCTTATTATAATGTTGAAAATTATAAAAACAAATTAAAAGTTGAAATGGTTCCTTTAACAGATATAGTGGAAGAATACAGAGCAAGAAAGAAAAAGTATGAAATTACGAAAATAAAAAAAGCAGTTAAGATTGCAGAGAAGAGTTTGAAAAATGTTAAAGATTACATTTTTCAAAACATTACTGAAAAAAAATTTGCAGCATTATTGGAATTTGAAATGTTGGGAAATGGTGCGGAGGATAAGGCATTCCCGACAATTGTTGCATCAGGAATAAGAGGTTCTATTATTCACGGCAAAGCTTCAAATAACAAGATAAGTAGGGACAGTGCAGTATTAATTGATTTCGGTTGTGTTGCAGATGGTTATTGTTCTGATAAAACAGTTACTATAATTATGAATAAAAGTTGCAATAATTTGAAAAATGTATATAATATTGTGAAAGATGCAAAAAATTTTGCAATTGAAAACATAAAACCTGGTAAATATGCAAAAGACATTGATAAAATAGCAAGGGATTATATAGAAAAAAAAGGTTTTGGCAAATATTTTCTACATTCGTTGGGACATGGTGTTGGGTTGGATGTCCATGAAAAGCCTACGCTATCTCCGTTAAGTGAAGATATTCTTGAACAAGGAATGGTAATTACAGTAGAGCCCGGAATCTATATTTCAGGAGAATTTGGTGTCAGACTTGAAGATATGGTTCATATTACAGAAAATGGTGCGGAAATCATAACAACTTTAGCAGAGGATTTTGAATGTTTACAGGAATAATTGAAGAAATAGGAAAAATAAAAGAGATTGTAAACAAAGGCAAAACTTTGGAATTAAACATATCTGCAGCAGAAATTACAAGTAAAATTAATAATGGAGACAGTATTGCTGTAAACGGAGTGTGTCTTACTGTTACTTATTTTGATAAATCAGGTTTTAGGGCAGATGTATCACCTGAAACTTATAAAATAACAAATTTGAGATATTTAAAATTCAATGATTCTGTTAATCTTGAAACAGCGTTGACTTTATCAAAACCTTTAGGAGGTCATATTGTTTCAGGCCATGTAGATAAGATTGCTAAAATATTAAAAATTGAAAATATTACAGATTTTATTAAAATAACAGTAGAAATCCCTGCTGGGCTTAGAAAATATATGATACAAAAAGGCTCAATAGCTGTTGACGGAATCAGTTTGACCATTAATGAAGTATCTGATAATAGTTTTAATCTTATGATTATTCCTCATACTTTAAAAAATACTACATTGCTTTTTAAAAAAGTCGGTGATTATGTGAATCTTGAAGTTGATATTGTTGGAAAATATGTTGAGAATTTTTTAAAGTTTAATGAGAATAAAGGGGCAGGCGGTATTACAGAGGATTTTTTAAGAAAACACGGGTTTTAGGATATTAAAAAATTATAAATGAATAATGAAAAATTATTTTGGACTTGGGAGGAAATATAATGAGTCAGGATAGAATGGAAAAAGCTATAAAAGCTTTTCAAGAGGGTAGGTTTGTGATTTTAGCTGATGACGAGGACAGAGAAAATGAAGGTGACCTTGCAATTGCTGCTGAAAAAATAACACCTGAAGCTATAAATTTTATGGCAAAACATGGGAGAGGTTTAATTTGTCTTGCAATTACGGAAGAAAAAGCTGATAAATTAAATTTACCATTAATGGTTCAGGATAATACGTCAAAATTTGAAACAGCTTTTACAATATCAATTGAAGCTAAAAAAGGTGTTACCACTGGTATTTCAGCACATGACAGAGCTGTTACAATTCTTACTGCTATTGCAGATGATACGAAACCTGAAGATCTTGCAAGACCGGGGCATGTTTTTCCTTTAAGAGCCAAAAAAGGCGGAGTTTTGGTTAGGACAGGTCAAACTGAAGGTTCTGTTGATTTGGCAAGAGTTGCTGGAATGAAACCTGCTGCAGTTATATGTGAAATAATGAATGATGACGGCACTATGGCAAGAATGCCGCAATTAGAAGAGTTTTCAAAAGAACACAATATACCAATAGTAACTGTTGCTGATATAATTGAATACAGATTGAAAAAGGAAATCCTTGTTCATAGAGTTTCAGAAGCAAAACTACCTACTTTATATGGTGGAGATTTTGATATTATACTTTATGAAAATGAGGTAGATGATTTTCAACATATTGCTCTTGTTAAAGGGAATGTTACAGGAGACGACCCGGTACTTGTCAGAGTGCATTCAGAATGTTTCACAGGAGATGTTTTAGGTTCTTTAAGATGTGATTGTGGTGATCAGCTCCATGCTGCTATGAAGATGATAGGAGAGGAAGGCAAAGGAGTGATTGTTTATATGAGACAAGAGGGACGAGGTATAGGTCTTGCCAATAAGATTAAAGCATACTGTTTGCAGGATAGGGGCAAAGATACTGTGGAAGCAAATCTTGAGTTGGGATTTGAAGCTGATTTAAGGGATTATGGTTTGGGAGCTCAAATATTAGTAGAACTTGGTATTAAAAAAATTCGTCTTATGACAAATAATCCAAAGAAATTAAAGGGGTTAGAAGGATATGGCCTTGAAATAGTGGAAAGAGTGCCTATAGAGATACACCCAAATTGTATAAATTACAATTACCTTAAAACCAAAAAGGATAAAATGGGACATATATTGAACCTTGAAGGAGATAATGAAAAATTAAAAATGAATAATGAATAATAAAAATTTAATGATTTTTTTTATTTTCCATTTTTTACCGGATTTTTTATGATTACAGGTATAGATTTAGGTAGCAGATATGTTAAAATTGTTGTTTTTAATAACAATAAGATTATTAAATTAAAAAAGTATGACACCACATACTTTTATAGAAATTTTACAAAAATTTCAAATAGTAGTTTGAAAGTAGATTTCTCCTCTCTTGATATCCCTTCAGAAAATATATGTTCAACTGGATATGGAAGAAACAATATTAATTTAAAAGGAAGCATCCCAATTAATGAGTTAAAAGCTCATGTATGGGGAGTTAAATATCAATTGAGCCTTCAGGATTTCACTTTAATTGACATTGGCGGCCAGGATGTGAAAATTATAAAAGTAGTTAACGGTTATATTGAAGATTTTGTTATGAATGATAAATGTGCTGCAAGTACAGGCAGATTTTTGGAAAATATGGCAAATCTTCTTAATGTGGATTTAGAATATATTTCCAATAAATTTGAAAATCCTGTAGTGCTAAATTCTACATGTGCAATTTTCGGAGAAACAGAGATTATAGGTAAAATTGCCGAAGGAGTGAGTCTTGATGCTATTTGCGCCAGTATAAATTTTACTTTAGCAAAAAGAATTGCCAATATGGCAAAAAATATTTTTATTCCTCCACTTGTAATATCAGGAGGAGTATCTAAGAATAGAGCAATGGTCAATTTTCTGAAGAATAATCTAAAAACAGATACATTATTAATACCTGAAAAAGCACAATTTAACGGTGCAATTGGGTGTATTTACTATTTTTTAAAAGTTATACGAAAACAATCTTAAAATTGTATAATGGATTCTTCGCTATTGCTCAGAATGAACTTAAATGGTGTCATTCTGAAGGTTTTAGCCTGAATAATCTCATGTTTCAAGGTTTTGTATTATACGAAAAAAATTCCAACCTGATACACAATAAATGTTAAAACATATGCAATAAAAGAAAGTCCGAAAAACTGAACCATTGCCCATTTCACACTGTTAGTTTCCTGTATGACAATAGCAACTGTAGCTATACACGGTGTGGCTATAAGCATCCATAACATTATGCAGAATCCTACTAATGGAGAGTATTGTTTTTTTAGCCTGTTTCTTAATGAATTGTCCTCTTCTCCGGCTGCAACAGCGTTAATAATGGAAAGTTGAGAAACAAAAACTTCTTTAGCAGGAATAGCTGAAATAACAGCTGTGGTAATTTTCCAGTCAAAACCAAGAGGTCTGAATACAGGTGCTATTAATCTGCCTAATCTGCCAATATAACTATTTTTTATTGATTCTGCTAATTTTTCATTTTTATAATTGTTTATTCTGCGAATATGTTTATCTTTTACTATTGAAGCATTAATAAGAATTTCTGTTAAATTTGTATTCCTGATTTTTGCTTTGGTGATTTTATCCTGTTTAATAAGTCGAGCTACTTCTCTAATATTATCCCGAATATTCAAATCTTTTAAATTTTCCCTTTTATTTAAAACTTTAAGCAGAAGGTCAGCACTTATACCTAATTTATCTGCATAATAGCTTAGCTGATTTTTTAAGTTTTTATTCTCTATTTTTATTAACATATCGTAATTTTTAGTAAAATTAACAGTTCTCGGATAATATGACAGACACCAGAGTAAAATTGATAAAGCTAATATAACTGTACCTGCTTTTTTAACATACATAATAGATTTTTCCCAAATATACATTCCAATTGCTTTAAATGTAGGCATTCTGTAGGGAGGCAGTTCCATAATAAAAGTGGAATCTTCTTTTTTGAATACAAATTTATTTAATATCATTGCTGAAACTATTGCGATAATTACCCCAATTAGGTACATAAACCACATAATGGTAGCTTGAAACTCATGTTTAAAAAAAGCAGGGATTATCAATAGATAGATTGGCAACCGTGCACCACAGCTCATTAAAGGCAGTATTAAAATTGTAATTAAACGTTCTTTTTTAGTATTTAAAGTTCTTGTTGCCATTATACCAGGGACATTGCAGCCGAAACCTATTAACATTGGAATAAAACTTTTGCCATGGAGCCCTATTTTATGCATAACCTTATCAATAATAAAAGCTGCTCTTGCCATATATCCTGAAAATTCCAATATACCAATAGCTAAAAACAGCAAAATTATATTTGGCAAAAATATAAGAACGCTTCCGACACCGCCAATAATACCTTGTGTAATAAGTTCTTTTAAGGGGCCTTCTGTGCTCCATGACCTGTCTATAAAATTAGATAGTAATGTAAAAAATTTATCTATCCAGTCCATTGGAATGGAGCCAAGAGAAAATGTCAACTGGAAGGTCAGGTACATTAAAATTAGGAATATAGGAATTCCCAAAAATTTGTTTGTAAGTACCAAGTCGATTTTATCAGAAAGATTATGTCTGAATTCTATGGTTGAAACCACAGCTTCGGTACATGCACCTGATATAAAACCGTAACGTTTTTCTGCTAATATTATTTCAGTAGGTTCTTCATAAATAGCAGACAGTTTTTTTTGATGTTTTGCAAGTTGTCTGAAAAGCAGAGAATCTTCAGAAAAATATTTTAAAACTTCTTTTTTTACCTCTTTGTCGTTTTCAATTAATTTAAGTGCTGTCCATGTGGGGTTAAACCTCCTGCAAAGCTCGGTATTCTCTTTTATAATAGATTCAAGCTCATTTATGGCTGCATTTATTTTTTCTCCGTAAAAAATATCAGGAGCATTATACTTTTTACTATTTATACAATAATCGTAGATTGCCTCCTTAAGTCTATCTATGCCTTCACCTTTATTGCCAATTGTTTCAATAATTTCAATATTATTTAAGAGTTCAGATAATTTTTCTTTTTCTATTTTTATACCTTTTTTTTCTGCTTCATCTACCATGTTGAAAACAAGCATAATATTGGCTTTTAATTCCATTATCTGCACAGCTAAATAAAGATTTCTTTCAAGGTTTGAAGTATCAATAATATCAATTACAAGGTCAGGTTTTTCATCTATAATAAAATTTCTGGCAATTATCTCTTCAATTGAATAAGCGCTTAAACTATATGTGCCAGGTAAGTCCACAATTTTAAAATTAACTCCTTTATATTCAAAATAACCTTCTTTTTTTTCAACAGTAACGCCAGGATAGTTGGCTACATGCTGCCTTGCACCTGTTAGCTGGTTAAAGATAGTTGTTTTACCTGCATTAGGATTGCCTGCAAGTGCTATAACAAATTCTTTCATATTTGCTCCTAAAAAAAGTTTTGCATATCTAACTTTTCTTATACTATATTAAATTTTTTTGCAATAACATTTTGGTTAAATTATTAATTCTTGAAAATTTATATATGTTAAGTTATAAATAATTTATGGATTATGAGAAATTTTTTGTAAATTATTCCTTATATTTTTGGAGATTAAATGCTCTTTAATAAACCTCTTTATGAAATTTTAAGGCCAAAAGATTTTTCAAAATTTTCGGGCCATAAAGAAATCTTAGAAAATTTAAAAAAACCTGAAAATCTTATATTATGGGGGCCTCCTGGTGTTGGGAAAACCACTCTTGCCTATATCCTTGCAAATCAGTGGAACAAACCTTTTTATCAACTTTCAGCAGTTTTAAGCGGGAAAAAAGATGTTAAAAGCATTATTGATAAAGTAGAGGAGCAAAATACACAAACAATAATTTTCATTGATGAAATTCATGCTTTTAACAAATCTCAGCAAAACATTTTTCTGAAACATATAGAAACTGGATTAATTTTACTAATTGGTGCAACTACAGAAAATCCTTCTTTTGAAATTATATCACCTCTACTTTCAAGGACCAAACTAATTGTTTTAAAAAGATTATCTTTTGATGATTTAAGTGTTATTTTTGATAATGCAATGGATTTTTTAAAACAGAATAATTTTAATATAAATTTTTATGAAGAGTTTAAAGAACATTTAATTAATTACAGTAATGGCGATGCCAGAATTTTGTTAAAAACATTCGAACAGTTGTTGAGCCTGTATAATAAGAATGATATTTTCATAACAAAAGAAGATTTTTTAAAAAGCATTGGTGAAAAAACAATGCTTTATGATAAAAAATATGACGAACATTACAATCTGTTATCAGCTTTTCATAAAAGCCTTAGAGGCAGTGATCCTGATGCTGCTTTATACTGGGCCTTTAGAATGATTGAATCAGGAGAAGAGCCAAGAGCAATTTTCAGAAGGCTCATTGCTTGTGCAAGTGAGGATATTGGCAATGCTGACCCTCAGGCACTTATTCTTGCTGTAAACAGTTGGCAGGCTTTTGAATTTTTGGGAAGGCCTGAAGGAGATTTGGCTTTATCTCAAGCAATAATTTATATTGCAACAGCTCCAAAAAGCAACAGTGTGTATAAAGCTATGAACCATGTAAAATCTGTTATAAAAAAAACCGGTTATGAGCCTGTCCCATTGCATCTGAGAAATGCAGTTAATTCATTTATGAAAAAGTTAAATTACGGTAAGGATTATAAATATCCTCATGATTATCCTTATTCCATAGTTTATCAAACTTATCTTCCTGAATCCATTCAGAATTTAAAATTTTATTTTCCAAAAGAAGTTGGTTTTGAAAGAGAAATAAAAAAGAGGGTGGATTGGATAGAGAAGCAAAAAAAATCACTTAAATAAATTCAAAATTTAATTTGTATTAGCAGCAAGAAACTTTTTAATTTCATTTTGGGCAACAATTCGTCCTAATTCAATCATTTTTCCTGCTTTATGAAAATCAAAAATTCCACAGCAATATTTAGGTATTTCTATTACCAAGTTAGGTGAATAAGAAGCTAATTTGAATTTCGTGATTTTATTCTGCATGATATTTATAGATTGCATTAAAATATTTAACATATTCATTTCTTCACTTACTTTATCATCTGTATCATGAAAATGTTCAAGCAGTGCAGTATCAGCTTCTCTTGAAGAATTAACATCAACTGCTATAATTAAATCTGCATTATCGTTTAATACAGGTGCAATTGGAAGGGGATTTAAGATACCTCCGTCAACTAAAATTTTGTTATCTTTATAAAAAGGTGTAAATATTCCTGGAATGCCAATGGATGCTCTGATAGCGTCAAATACTGAACCTTTATTTAACCATACTTCTCTGTGAGAAATAATATCAACAGCAACTGCTGTAAATTTAATTTCAAAGTCCTCTATGTTATAATTGCCTACAATACTCCTTTCAAGGAAATTTATAATTTTGTCTCCTTTAAAAATACCTCTTTTTGTAAAAGATAGATCTAACATTTTCCAGACATCAATCTTATCAAGACTGGTAACCCACTTTTTGTATTCATCAAGTTTTTTAGCTGCGTAAATCCCGCCTATAACAGCGCCCATTGATGATCCGGCAATAGATTTAATCTGGAAACCATATTCTTCCAGAACTTCTATAACTCCTATATGAGCATAACCTCTGGCTCCGCCAACACTTAATGCTAAAGAAACTGTTTTTTTCATACTATAAATATACCAGAAAAATTAAATTATTGCCAATCAAAAAAAAAAATTATATAATAGAATAATGAAACAGAATCTACTTTTTTATTCAGGATTATTTGTTATTTTGCTTATTATTATTTTAGCAATATTTGCCTCTGAAATAGCACCTTATGATCCTGCTGCTATAAATGTTAAGAATGTTTTGCTGCCACCTTCTGCAGCTCATCTTTTAGGAACCGACGAATTAGGCAGAGATGTTTTATCGAGATTGATTTTCGGAACGAGAATTTCTATAAAAGTCGGTTTTATAGCTGTTGGTATTTCAGCTATTATAGGGACAATTTTAGGAGCAATTGCCGGTTTTTTTGAAGGAGTTGCAGATATTGCAATAATGAGATTTGTTGATATTATGTTATGTTTTCCGACTTTTTTTCTAATACTTGCTGTTATTGCATATCTTGAGCCTTCAATTATGAATATAATGTTAATTATAGGGCTTACAAGCTGGATGGGTATATGCAGAATGGTTAGAGCGGAAATTTTATCATTAAAAAAAAGAGAATTTATTTTAGCTGCTGTTATTAGCGGAGCATCGAATTTTAGAATTTTGATGCTGCATATTTTACCAAATGTCTTGCCAATTATTTTGGTGTATGCTACACTTGGAATTGGCGGTGCAATACTTACAGAGTCAGCACTATCTTTTTTAGGACTGGGTGTCCAGCCGCCAACTGCAAGCTGGGGTAATATGCTTATGAGCGGCAAGGATAATATTGATATTGCATGGTGGTTATCCCTTTTTCCGGGACTTGCCATTTTTGTAACAATACTTGCTTTTAATTTTGTTGGCGAAGGGTTGCAGAATTTATTAAATCCAAAAAATAAAGAGTAAAATAAATATGTTTGACAAATATTATATTGAATATGACAAGTGGTATGATGATAATAGAAATATTTTTTTATCTGAACTTGAAGCATTGAAAAGGGCTATCCCTTCAGATAAGACAGGTTTGGAAATAGGAGTGGGAACAGGTAGATTTGCAGAAGCTTTAAATATACAATTTGGTCTTGATCCATCCATTAATATGTTAAAGCTTGCCAAAAGCAGAAATATATCAGTTATAAAAGGTATTGGAGAAGAAATTCCTTTTAAAGACAATTCCTTTGATTTTGTTTTGATTGCTACTACTCTTGCTTTTATTCAAAATATAAATAAATTATTTGAAGAAACAAAAAGAGTGGTAAAACAGAGTGGTTATGTTATTGCGGGAATTATAGATTCTGATTCGTTTTTAGGAGAGATATACAAAGAGAAAACAGAGTCAAAATTTTATTCAAATTGCAAATTTTTATCAACATTACAGCTTATAGAGATTTTTAAAAATAAAAATATATTAATTACCGAGATTTATCAGACGCTGTTTAAAATTCCAAATTTAATTAATGATGTTGAGCCTGTAAAAATAAGTTTTGGTGATGGCGGATATGTAGTTGTGAAAGGGCTTAATATCAAATAAAAGATTAAAAATAGCAATAAGTTATTTTAATGGTTCAAATTTGAACCTTGAACTTAATAGACAGGAGGTAAAAAATGAATGAAGATTTAAAGAAAGAATTACAGGAAGCTGCAGCAAAAAACAATGGTAAAATAAGTTGTAAAAAAGCCTGGGAACTTGCTGATAAGTATAACTTTCCCAAAAGGGAAATGGGAAAGGCACTAAATGATTTAAATATCAAAATTATTAATTGTCAGTTAGGTTGTTTTTAGGGTAATAAAATGGATGAAGAGAAATTAATTAAATATTTTATGGAAGCAAAGGATATCTGCAGTATGGAAAATCCAGATGCTGTAGGTATTGGCGGTGATCCGGGATGTACAGACTATATAAAACTTTATTTGAAAATTGATGATAATGATACTATTACAGATGCAAAAGCAGAAGTTTTTGGGTGTCATGTTGCAATTGCCGCTACAAGTGCATTTCTTCAGTTAATAAAGAATAAAAATTTCAGAAGTGCAATAAATGTCAAGCCAAATGACGTATTACAGGAATTAGGTGGACTACCTAATGAAAAGATACATTGCACCAGTCTTGGGCCTATAGCTCTTGAAAATGCAATTAATGACTATATATTGTCAAAATTAGCCCAAAGTGTATAATGTAAAAGTTTTTTCAACTTATCGTAAAATAAGAGAATATATTGGCAATGCTCCTAACGGACCATTGCCAAAATTATTTACAATTAATGATTTTATAGAGAATTTAGTTGTTGTACCTGGCAAAATAAGGATTGATAATAATTTAAGAGTCTTTTATCTTCATGAAGCTATTAAAAAATTAGATAATAAAAAACTTTCCAAATTAGGTATTCCTGAAAATTTCTACAGTTTTATCTCATTTATCAGTAAAAAAGACTTCTTTTTTAAATTTTTTGAAGAACTTGCATCTGAAAAAACAGATATAACTGAAATAAAAAATTATGATGTTTATGCTGAGTTTGATGACCATATTTCAATTATAGAAGAGATTTTAAAAAATTATAAAAAAATTTTAGAAGAAAACAATTATTTTGATAAAATAACATTAGAACATTACACATTAAACACTGCTTTTTTAGATTCAATTAATGAAATTACAGTACATGTTGACGGATATTTAACAAAATTTGAAAGAGAGATTTTTGCTCAACTTAAAAATATAAAACTACGTATTTTTGCTACACCTTATAATTATAATTTTTTCAATGACCTAATTTCTGACACAGATTATAACCATTATTATCTAATTGATTTTTTATCTAAAAATATAATTAGCAAAAAACCGACAGCCACGCATAAATTTTCCAAATTAAGAATCTACAAATCTTCCATTCGTATAAGTCAAGTTGCAGTTGTTTTAAAAGAGATTGAAAATATGCTGAAAAAAGGCATTTTGCCTGAAAAGATTGTAATTATATTGCCTAAAGAAGATTTCATTAAATATTTGAAACATTTTGATAAAAATTCAATTAATGGAAAAAGGATATTCAACTTTGCAATGGGATATAGTTTCAATGAAACTGAAAATTTCAAGGATTTGGAAAAGTTCTATAAAAGTGGGATAGCTGACAAAATTGATTCTTTCGAAACATTAATTGATTTTTTAAAAAATTATCAAATTGACAATGAAGAGGCAAGATTAAAATTTGAAGAAGAGCTGTTTAAATTTGAAAAAATTTATTCAAATATTAATTTGAGCATTAATGAGCTTTTTTACATTTTTTTAAAAACAGTTGAAAATATAAAAATTTCTGACAATTCCGGTGGAAAAATTACTGTAATGGGTGTGCTTGAATCAAGAGGAATGGTGTATGACGGTGTTATTATAGTGGATTTTAATGAAGGGATTGTGCCGCATGTGTCAGATAAGGATATTTTTTTAAATACATTTATTAGAAAAAAAGCAGGCCTTCCCACAAGAGAGCACAGAGAAAATCTACAAAAACATTATTTTTACACTTTACTTAAAAACAGCAAATACAAAGTAATAACTTTTGTAGAAAATGATGAACAAAAGCCAAGCAGATTTATAAATCAGTTAAATCTTGGAGCGGAAATTCAATCTGCTGACAATTATATTGAAGCAATACTTCCTGGCTCAGAGATTAAACCTCACTATTTTGAAAAAAAAGAGATTAAAGATAAAAATTTTATTTTTCAGAAAAAAACAGTGACACCTACAATGTTAAAAATGTATCTGGAATGTAAAAGAAAATTTTACTTTAAATACTATAAAAACCTTTCATATGAAGAAAGAGAGGAATTCAACTTTGGACTTATCTTACATGATGCTATTAAAAATTTTGCATATATAGGCGTTAATAAAGATGAATATTTCGGCAATTTATGGAACTATTTGTTACAAAAGACAATTAGCGCACAGGATAAAATTTTACTTGAAATATGGAAAAACAGAATAGAAAATTTTGCTGAAATTGACTCAATTAATTTAAACAAAGCAAAAAAAATTTTCAGTGAAAAAGAGTGTATGTGCAGATTTGCAGATTTTACTTTAAAAGCAAGGGTTGACAGAATTGAAGTGTATGATGATAGAGTCAGGTTAGTTGATTTCAAAACCACAAGAAGCAAAAATATTCCTGTTAGAAGTAATAAGTTAAAAACTAATATTAATGATTTTCAGCTTGTTTTTTACTATTTAATAGGAAAAGAACTGTTTAATAATAAGAATATAGAAGTAGCATACATTTCAATAGAAGAACCTGAAAAAGATTATACTGTTAATGTAACAGAGCATATTCCTATTCTTGCTGATATTCTAAGCAATATCCCTGAAAAAGATATATTTGAACCAAATGAAAAATACTGTTATTTTTGCGATTATAAACTACTCTGCGGGAAAAATATATGAAAAAGAGGCTGCTTTCTCTAAATGCAAGTGCTGGTACAGGAAAGACCTTTAATCTTACGGCACGGTATATTTCACTGCTTTTCCAGAATGCTAACCCTTCTGAAATATTAGCATTAACTTTTACAAATAAAGCAGCAGGTGAAATGCATGAAAGAATTATTGATTTTTTTGATAAAAAACCGCTGGAGCTTATTGATACTATTTCTGAATTTTCCGGAATTAAAAAAGAGTTTATTTATAAAGATTTTAATAAAATAAAGGAGAGATTTTTAAGTTCAGATATTTATATTTCAACTATTGACAGTTTTTTTAATAAAATTCTTAAAAAATTCTGTTGGTATGCAGGTATAGAATATGATTATGAAATTGGAGGTTTAGACGAGGAATATTTAAAAGAGGAAGTTGCAAGAGAAATTCTTGAAAACAAAGATTTTAAAAAAGTATTAAGTCAGTTTTTAGATTATGAGAAAAAGAATTTTGATTATTTTTATAATATTTTAAACCAGCTTTACAATAAGGATAAAGAAGTTAAAATTAAATATAACAAAGCTTCTTTTCCCACTACAGATAAATATTTTAAAATTTTGGAGCAGCTCTCGGAGATTTCAAAATATAGGAAAAATAGTTATGAACAATCTTTTGAAAATAAAAATCCTGAGCAGTTAATTAAAAGCAATTTATTAAATGAGGAAAGATTAGGCGAACATTACTGGTTTAAGAAACAAATCATTCCCGAGACTCTTGAAAAAAAATTTCAAAAATTAAAAGAGGTTTTAAAGGAATATCTTATAAAGAAGGAAAAATATTATTTAAATCAATTATTTACAATTTACACTATTTATAAAAGCAACAGAGTGAAATTTATAAAAAAAGAAAATATTTTGGATTTTAAAGATATTGAACATTTTGTTTATGATATTTTAAAACAGGATGATTTCTTAAATTTTTTCTATTTCAGACTTGATTCAAGAATAAAGCATATTTTAATTGACGAATTTCAAGATACTTCAATTACGCAGTTTCTTATTTTCAAGCCTTTAATTGATGAGATAACTTCTGAAAAAGAAGGAAGTTTTTTCTATGTAGGTGATTCAAAACAGGCTATTTACAGATTCAGAGGAGGTCAAAAAGAGCTTTTTGACAATGTCAAATCAATGTATTCCAAATTTGGGTTAAAAGATGAGAATTTAAATAAAAATTTCAGAAGCAGAGAAAATATTGTTAATTTTGTGAATCAATGTTTTGATTTTATTGATGTAACTCAAACCATAGGGAGAGAAGAACAGAAGGATTCAGGTTATGTTGAAGTTCTTACCATTGAGACTGAGTCTTTAAAAGCTGGAGAAAAAAGGGAGCAAATTTTAAAACTATTGTATGAAAAAGTCTTGTTTCTGCTTGATAATAATGTGAATGAAAACGATATTACAATTTTAACTTTCACCAATGATGATATAAAAGCCATTGATTCGTTTTTATCAACTCAACCCAGAAAAATCAGAACCGTTCAGGAAAGCGCTCTTAAACTTATTAATCAGAGAAGTGTTAGAGCTGTTATATCATTTATGAAATACCTGTATTATAAAAGTAATCTTTATCTGTCAGAAGCACTTGCGTTAACCGGTGAGAATCCTTTTAAAAATGTGGAAATAGAGCAAAAAGATACAGTATTTGCCACAATATTAAATTTAATGGAGGTTTTTTCATTAACAGATGTGAATACTCGTCTTTTCCTGGATAAATCAATAAAATTTAAAGATATGGAAGATTTTATTGAAAATATTGATAAAATGGACATACCTGCTGTCAGTCCCGGTGATGGTATAAGAATAATGACAATTCATAAAGCTAAAGGTCTTGATTTTGATAATGTTATAGTAGTTGACAGATTAGGAGAAGACAGAGCTAAAAAGCATAAAATAATCTTTGATTACGATAAGATAGAATTGAAAAATATAAGGTTCAGGATTAATGGATTGGAAAAGGTTGATTACGAGTATAGGGAGTTGATAGAAAGAGAAAAAATATTGGAAAATGAAGATTTTAAAAATCTTTTATATGTTGCATTTACAAGGCCGAAAAATTCTTTAATCATCCTACAGAAAGAAAAAGGAAAAATTAAAGAACTTCTCAATTTGGAAAATTATCAGATAGGTGTTATTTTACCTTCAATTAAAAAATCTGAGCCTGAAATTTTTAAAATTGATATTTTTTTACCAGATATTGGCATGCAGGGATTTGAAAAAGAGATAACATACAAACCAAATGATTTTCAGGCAATATACAACGGTCTTGCAATTCACCATTTTTTTGAATTTGAAAACAGAGATTTTGTTATGAATAAATATGGAAGATTTGTTAATATTGACAAGATTGAAAAATTATTTATAAATGCAAAAAATAACCGAAAATATTTGGAGATTTTAAGTAATGATATTTACAGGGAATTTCCGGTTAAATTTGAAGATTTGAAGATTATTGATCTTTTGGTTAAACACAATGGTAAATTTACCATTATTGATTACAAATTAACAAAACCATCTGACATTTCCAATTATATTTATCAGGTAAAAGATTATTGCAGAATAATAGAAAATATTTTCAAAACAGAAGCTGAAAGCTACCTTTATTTTGTAGATAGCACGGAGCTTTTTAAAGTATTTTAAATTAGCTATTTTAAAAATATATCAATTAATTTTTGATTTTTAACATCAAGCAAACCTTTATCTGTTAATTTATAATATGGCAAGCCTGAAAATGAAAGAGTTTGCAACCATAAAGAAGGATTTTCCATTCTGCATCCGTCTTCAAGCAGTAATTTATTAAGTGTTTCCTCCTTTATTTGCAATTGTTCCAAAGATAATTCCGACATAACTCCGCATATTGGCAGGGGAATTTCAACAATAATTTTCCCACCTGCTACAAGCACAATTCCGCCTTGAAGTTCTGCTATCCTGTTTACAGCAATCGCCATATCAGTTTCATCTGCTCCAATAACAATAAGTTGATTAGCTTCCCAATTTAAAGTTCCTGCATAAGTATAATTTTTAAAACCCAAATCTTTAATAAATCCTTTAACTATGCGATTGGAACCGTATCTTTCAAATATCACATACTTTAAAAGACCATCATCAGTATTAATTTTTATTTGTTCTTTTTCCACATTAAGCTCAACTTCTTCTATTCCTGTTAATAAAAAATTTAAATATTTAATTGCTCTGACTTTTACTTTATTTCTTTTGGAATAATAAATAAAATTCTCAGGAGTTACTTTTTTTATTTTAACACTTTTCTTTAAATTTTCAGGATAGTTAAAGATTGGTGTATTATAACATATCTCTGAATTTTCAACTTTTATTTCTCCTCCAACCAAAACTGTATCCACATTAAACTCCTTTAAATCATTGAAAATAGCAATATCAGCTAATTTCCCCGGAGAAAGTGAGCCTATTTTATCCTGCAAGTTAAATACGTAGGATGCATTTAATGTCAACATTTTAACAACTTCTATTGGAGAGAAACCTAACTTAACAGCTCTTCTTGCTATCTCTTTTAATGTCCCTTTTTGTTCAAGCCAGGTTGGTGTAACACCATCTGTAGAAACTGTAATCATCCTCAAATCTTTTAATCTTTCTCTGAATCCGGCGATATTTGAAAAATCGCACCTAACACTTCCTTCTCTTAAAATTAAATGCAAACCTAATCTGATTCTTTCAATAACCTCATCTACGCTAATAGGCTCATGGCAACTTTTTATTCCCATGGAAATATATGCATTTAATTTTTTCCCCTTAGCTCCTGAACTGTGTCCATGGACAGTTTTGCCCAGACTCAGTGTATATTCTATTAATTCTTCATGAAATTTATCAAGGTTTAAAATCCTATTCCAGTAAAATTCTCCTAAACCAAGAACATTATCTTCATTTAACAGTTCTTTATAATCCTCAAAAGTAAGGCCTATGCTTGTTTCAAATTCTGGAAAAGGTGGAGTTAATGGAGGTAGAACTGTAAAAAGTCTTATTGGCTGAAGTTTGGCTTCTTTTATAAAAGTTTTAACTGCATCTTTGCCATAAGAATTTGAAAACTCAGCAGTTTCGGTAATAACAGTTGTTGTGCCGCTTAATAGAGATTTTTTTGAAAAATCTTGCAATCTGAACATTTGACAGATATGAGTATGAGTCTCTATAAATCCCGGGGTAACAAATTTTCCTTTAGCATTTATTGTTATTTTTGCATTTTCAATTAATTTTTTGTCACTTTTCCCAATATATACAATTTTGCTATTTTTTATTCCAATAATCCAATTATCTAAAATTTCATCTGAAAAAACATTTACAATTTTGCCATTAAGAATAATTTTATCTAAAGGTGCCTCTCCCAAAGCAGCTCTTAATTCTTCCTTAATCATTTTTTTCTCCAACGGAATTATTCTTTTTTACTGGATTTCACGCTGTTTGGTTTAATATAAGGAAAATGAGCAGAATAGTATGAAGAACAAGAAAATGAACAAAGATAAAAGGTTAAAATCATAAACAATTTCATAAATCAGCTAATTATTATTTATCTGTCAGAAGTTAAATATCTTTCAAGTGCTGAAAAATAAGTTTTTTTCAAAGCAACTATATCCATGTCTATCAAATCGTTGATTTTTAAAAAATTTCCTCCAACTTCTCCAATAATGTTGAATATAAGCTGAAATTCCTTTAATATATTTTCCACTGATTTTAAATTTTCTTTTGATAAGCTGATAATTATTCTTCCTTGAGATTCTGAAAAAAGTAAATATATATCATCAATATTTGATTTATAGCTTATATTTGCTCCTATTGTGTTTTTTCCTGTAATACAACATTCAGCAAGGGCAACAGCCAATCCACCTTCTGAAATATCATGAGCTGAGTTAATTAACCTGTTTTTATTTAGTTTTAAAATTGCCTCTATTAAATTTTTTTCTTTGTGAAGGTCTATTTCAGGTGCATTACCTTTTACTTTGTTATGTATTGTTGATAAATATTCTGAGCCTCCTAATTCTTCTTTGGTTTCTCCAATTAAAATTATTAGATCATTGCTATTTTTAAAATATTGGGTTAAGTGAATTTGGACATTATCAATTAATCCCACCATTCCAACAGTAGGAGTAGGATAAATAGGAGTACCTGATGTTTCATTATAAAAACTCACATTTCCGCTGACTACAGGTGTTTCTAAAATCTTGCAGGCTTCAGACATACCTTCAACAGCTTCTTTAAATTGCCACATTATTTCCGGCTTTTCAGGGTTTCCAAAATTGAGACAGTCTGTTATTGCCATTGGCTTTGCACCGCTGCATGCTACATTTCTTGCTGCTTCAGCCACTGCAATTTGCGCACCTTTAAAAGGATTTAGAAAACAGTACCTGCTGTTACAATCGTTGCTAATGGCAACTGCTTTATTGGTACCTTTTATACGGATAACAGCTGCATCTGAGCCTGGCAGAACCACACTGTTTATTCTGACCATATGGTCGTATTGCTCATAAATCCATTTTTTATTGCAAATATTCAATGAAGAAAGTAAATTATCAAGTACTTCATTGTAATCTCTGTTAAATTCCACTTTATTAAAATCAAATGAATTAATTTCATCAATATATTCAGGCTTTTTAAAAGACCTGTTATAAACAGGTGCTTCATCTGCAATTGAATTAATAGGTATGTCAGCAACTTTTTCATTCTTAAAGTAAAGCTGAAACTTACCGGTATCTGTAACTTCTCCTACAACAACAGCATCCAAATCCCATTTTTTAAATATTTCTTTTACTTTTTCTTCATATCCTTTTTTAGCAACAATAAGCATTCTTTCCTGTGATTCTGATAGCATCATTTCATAAGGTGTCATGCCTTCTTCTCTTGCAGGAATATTATCAAGATTAAGGGTAATTCCGGTACCGGCACGGCCTGCCATCTCAACAGATGAAGATGTAAGACCTGCTGCTCCCATGTCCTGAATCCCCACAATATAATCATTGCTCATTAACTCAAGACAAGCTTCAAGAAGTCTTTTTTCAGTAAATGGGTCCCCAACCTGTACAGTAGGCCTTTTCTCTTCTGAGGTTTCGTCAAATTCTTCTGAAGCAAGCAAAGAACAACCATGAATACCGTCTCTACCTGTTTTTGAACCAACGTAAATTACAGGATTTCCCACTCCTGATGCATAGCCGTAGAAAATTTTATCTTTTTCAACTATGCCGAGATTAAATACATTTACGAGAATATTGCCATTGTAACATTTGTCAAAATAGGTTTCTCCGCCTACTGTAGGTACACCCATACAGTTGCCGTAATCAGCTATTCCTGACACAACCCCTGATAGCAGATATTTTGTCCGTTCATTTGCAGGCTCTCCAAATCTGAGAGAATCCATGCTTGCTATGGGTCTGGCTCCCATTGTGAAAATATCTCTTAAAATTCCGCCAACTCCTGTTGCAGCACCTTGATAAGGTTCAACAAATGAAGGATGGTTATGGCTTTCCATTTTAAAAGCAACAGCCAAATTATCGCCAATATCAATAATACCTGCATTTTCTCCGGGCCCCTGAATGACCCATTCAGCTTCAGTGGGAAATTTCTTTAAATGAATTCTCGAACTTTTATAGCTGCAATGTTCGCTCCACATTACTGAAAATATACCTATCTCCGTAAGGTTAGGCTTTCTGTTAAGAATGTTTATAATATTTTGATATTCATCTTCTGTTAAGCCATGTTCCAATGCAATGTTTAAATCAACGCCTTCCATTTATACTCCTACTTTATAATTTTTTGATTTTATGTTGAATTTTTCTTAATTTTTTAGGTAATTTTTTGGGATTACCTTTTTTCCTGGTACTTAATGTTTTTTCGTCAAATTCATTATCTTCATAAACACCTTTTACATCAGAATAAAGGGCAAATTCTAACTTGCCAATAAATTCTTCTGAGTTTATTGGCGTGGCATGATGCAATCTGGAAAAACTTTTTATTTCATTATCAGATGAAATAACTATATATTTATCACCGTTAATCTTTACTTTATTTTTTATAAATTCATCAGCAGTCACGCCCATTGGAGTAAAGATTATTTTAATACCTTTTTCGGAAAATTCAGAATGTAAAAGGTTGTATATATTGTAAGCGTCAAAAACAACTGTAATTTTATGTTTCTTAACTTTTCTGTAATTTGACAAAAATCTAATTAATTCTTCTCTTGCCAATTCAGGTGATTGTTTAAATTTTAATTTTAAATCCGGCCATGCATTGATTAAATTATATCCGTCAATGATTATTTCAACAGACATTATTCAACAAAGGAAAGCCAGTCTATATGCTTATCATTTTCACATTTTGCATATTCGAAAAATTTTTTCTGCAAAAGCTTTGTTAATTTTCCTGCTCTGCCTATGCCAATGATTCTGCCGTCAACTTCTCTAATGGGTGTAACTTCAGCTGCGGTTCCTGTAAAAAATGCTTCGTCAGCTATATAAATGTCATCTCTGGTTAATGGATACTCTTTAACTTCGTAACCTTCTTCCCTAATTAATTGCATAACAGTATTTCTTGTAATACCAGGCAGAATAGATATTTTAGGTGGAGTATAAAATACATTATCTTTTAAAATAAAAATATTCTCACCTGATGCTTCGCAGACAAAACCTGTAGAATCAAGCATCAAAGCCTCATCATAACCATTTTCCACAGCTTCTTTTTTAGCTAAGATAGAATTAAGATAAGCACCGCAAATTTTAGCACGAGTCATTGAAGTATTTACACCATGTCTTGTAAAAGAGGAAGTTTTAACTTTAATACCTTTTTCAATTCCTTCTTCACCAAGATATTTGCCAAATGGTATGGCAATAATTGCAGTTTTAACAGGATACTCTTTTACATAAAGTCCAATGGATGAAGGACCTACAAAAGAAATAGGTCTTATGTAGCCGTCGCCTATTTTATTTAATTTAACGGTTTCAATAATAGCATTGAAAATTTCCTCTTTTGTAAAAGGTATTTTCATTTCAACAATTTTGGCTGAATCAAAAAGTCTGTCAACATGCTCTTTTAATTTGAAAACAGCTGTTTTGTTTTTTGCTGTTGCATAACATCTGATTCCTTCAAAAACGCCGAGACCGTAATGTAAGGTGTGAGTGAGTATATGAACATTGGCTTCCTGCCAATTGACAAATTCTCCGTCCATCCAAATCTTCTCAGCCAGAACCTTCATAAACATCCTCCTTTTTTTTCTTTCCTCTTTACGTTTAATGTGATAATAAAATTATGTCAAGAAAATTTTTATTTTTCTTGATTTTTTGTTAAATATGCTAAGTCCTTTTCATATTGACTTTTAAATATAATTTAAATACAATGTATAATGAAAAACTAAAAATGAAATTAGGTTTTAGGTCTTAGGAATAAGGGATTATAGACTAAAAATTATAGGCTATTAACCGAATATTAAAAAATGTATGCAATTAAAATAAAAGATATTAGTAAAACTTACAGATTATATTCAAAACCTGCTGACAGGTTAAAAGAGATTTTTCTGAAAAAAAAACTTCATCATGAAATTGCTGCTTTAAAAAATGTTTCTTTTGATATCAGGGTAGGTGAGATTGTAGGGATAGTAGGCGATAACGGTGCTGGCAAAAGCACACTTTTGAAAATATTGGCAGGAACTTTAAAACAGAACTACGGAGAAATAGAAGTCAATGGCAGGGTTGCTGCATTATTAGAGCTCGGAGCGGGATTTCATCCTGAATTTACAGGATTGCAAAATATCTATTTAAATGGCTCTCTTCTTGGATTGTCAAAAGAAGAAATAAAAGCTAAAGAAGCTGAAATAATAGACTTTTCAGAGCTTGGCCAATTTATCCACCAACCTGTTAAAACATATTCCTCAGGTATGTATGTGAGATTAGCCTTTTCAATTGCAACTTCAGTTGACCCTGATATTTTGATTATTGATGAAGCTCTTTCTGTAGGAGACCAGCATTTTCAGAAAAAGTGTATAAATAAAATGATGAACTTCTGCAAATCCAATAAAACTGTTGTATTTTGTTCCCATAGCTATTACCATTTGCAAGAATTGTGCAAAAGAGGTATTTGGATTGATGAAGGAAGCGTTAAGTATGACGGTAATATAAAAGATACTGTTCAGATATATCAGAACCATGTTGCAAGTAAATCAAACAAACAGGAGAACAGCAACACCGAGCAGGAGAAATTAATCTATATTAAAAATATATGGTTTGAAAAGGCAGATGGCAGCAAAAATCCAGAGTTTAGCCAAAATGAGCAAATATTATTAAAAATGGAAATTGCCAATTTATCGGGTTCTGCTCCAAAAGGCCATGTGGGAATTGGTATAATAAGATATGACGATATTCTTGCATTTGGCTCAATTACATCTTTTGACAATATAAAAGAGTTTCCTCTTACAGACGGTACTGTTAAAACAATGAGAGTTAAAAAACTACCTCTGCTTCCGGGAAGATATATGGTTTACGGAATTTTAGTTGATGAAAGCGGTTTGCATCCGTATGATATTCAGAAATCTGAGCCATTTAAAATAATTTCAAATAGCAAAGCTTACGGAATGGTTCAGATGGACTACAATTGGGAGGAATAAGTATTGTATCCAATAGCTTCAAACCCTGTGGAACCTAATTTTTTTAAAAAATTCGTTGATTATAATATTGAATTAAGACTGTTTTCAAGAATACCTTATAAAACAAGCTGTAAAGCAGCTTATGATAGAGGAATAAAGATTTCAAGCTATTTTAAAGACGATCTAATGAAAATGCAAAATAATATTTCAAAATTATTGAATAAAAATAGCAGTGATGCTCTGCAAACTGCAAAAGAAGTTTTTGCTTTTTCAAGTATGGAAGAGATGGATGCTGTAAGAATCGGCTTAAAACAGGAGAAATTTATACAGGATTGTGTTATTGTTGAAAATACCGAATATATAGATGAGGTAATAAAAAAAGGTACAGGCGGCATAATAGCATTGATGCACGAAGGCTCTTTTGCCTCTGTTTTGTGTAAATTGGGATATAGTTACGGATTTAAAGTTAATGCGCTTGCATGGCCATATTTTGAAGCAGAATGCCCGGTTTTCAGAAGTTTCTTAGAAAGAAAAATTAATGGTATGTGCTATTTTATGAATGGTGAATTTTTTTATGTAGGCCACATTAATGTTAAAAAATTTTATTCTAAAATTATCAATAAAGAGCTTATTGCAATAGTGCTTGATTCTCCTCTGGGAAATTCTGCAAAAGTCCCAATAAATTTTTTAGGAGTAAATTTTGAATACCCTTTTACAGCATTAAAAGTGGCTTTGAAAACAAAATGCCCGTTAATACCAGTATTTACTTTCAGAGATAAAAATGATTTGAAGATTAAGTCAAAGGTTTTTGAACCTATTTACATTGAGCATAAGGATGAAATACCTGTGAAAATGCAGCTTTTTTTTAATGTTCTTGAAAAAGAATTAATAAAATATCCTCATGAGTTTTTTTACTGGACATCTCCAACTTGCTGGAATAGGATAGATGTTTAAATTATTAATCGAATATATAAAAAACAACTACTTCAAATTGTTCCCTGTTTTTGAGGAGCATGGGATTCATATAACCCACAATCATTTTTACTCACCAATTCCTGATACACGGTTTATCAAACCTAAAGTGTTTAATATGGATTTTATCAATATTGATATTAATGAGCAATTTGATTATTTAAATTATTTAACAGATAAGTATAGCGAAGAATTGCCACACATTTTTAAAACCTTTATTGGAAATAGCAGATTTGACGGCTTGGATGCTTATGTTGCATATCTTCTAATAAGAGAATTGATGCCTGAAAATATCATTGAAATTGGTTCAGGCTATTCTACGATTATCCAGTCTGAAGCTCTTGTAAAAAACTGCAAAGGAGCTATTACCTGTATTGAGCCTTATCCTGATATTGATTTAAGCTCAATAAAATATGTTAAAAAGGTTTATGAAGAAAAGCTTGAAAATATCAGTACTGATATTTTTAAAATTTTAAATGAAAATGATATTTTATTTATTGACAGCTCTCATGTTGTAAAAACAGGTTCTGATGTTTTGAAAATTTTTACTGAAATCCTTCCTGTTTTAAATAAGGGTGTTGTTGTACACTTTCATGATATTTTTTTACCTCTTGATTACCCCATTTCATGGATGAAGCAGGAATATAGATTTTGGAATGAGCAATATTTTTTATATAATTTTTTGCTTTTTAATAATTCTTTTAAAATTGTTTTTTCAAACAGCTATCTTGGGTATGAATTTCCTCAGCAGATAAAAGATTTGTTTCCAAAAAATTTTTCAAATGAAGTTGCAAAAGTATTTAAAGAGTTTTTTCCGGAAATTGAATGGTTCGGCGGTGGAAGTTTCTGGATAAAAAGAGTTTAAAGTTAGTATGTTATAAAATTTTCAATTTACAGCGATAAATTTTTTGGGCAAAATCCTTTGGAATAACAGAGTTGATAATCATTTTGAAGGATAATAAAGTTGCATAACTAATAAAAATCAATATTAATCCCTAAATAAAGACTATCAACTATTGAGTAAATTTATTTATTAACCTGTTTATTGTTTTTATCCACAAAAACATATACAGGCTTATAACCTTGTACATCCTGTTCAGGCAACATAATAAACGAGGTTATTATTACAAGGTCGCCTTTCTGAACCAGCCTTGCTGCTGCACCGTTTAAGCAGATTTCGCCTGAGCCGCTTTCTCCTTCTATAACATAGGTTTCAAACCTTGCTCCATTATTTATGTTGTATATTTGAACTTTCTCATAAACAGAAATATTAGATGCTTTTAAAAGGTCTTTATCAATAGTAATACTGCCTTCGTAATGTAGGTCTGCACCTGTGACAGTTGCTCTGTGGATTTTTGATTTAAGCATTATTCTGTACATTTTTTTATTCCTCCATTAATTTACAATTGTCTATTAATCTTGTTGAACCTATCTTAACAGCCAAAGCAAAAAGAGCATTTTTTTCTATTTTTTCAATATCTTCCATTGTTTCTATATCGACAATTTTTAGATAATCTATATTTGCCAGAGGTTCTTTATTGATAATATCTCTGGCTGTATCTATTAAAACCGAACAATCTCTTTCACCTCTATTAAATGATTCTTTAATTTTGCATATTGATTTGTAGAGACATAAAGCCTGATTTCTTTCCTCTGTATTTAAATATTTGTTTCTTGAGCTCATTGCAAGACCGTCTTCTTCTCTAACAATAGGACAACCGATAATTTTAACAGGAAAATTCAAATCTTCTACCATTTTTTTTATAACAACTAATTGTTGAAAATCTTTTTCTCCGAAAAATGCATAATCTGCAAGAGTAATATTAAAAAGTTTTGCAACAACTGTTGTAACACCTCTGAAATGTGTAGGCCGTGATGCACCGCATAGATTTTGGGTAACATTGAGAACATCAATATAAGTTTGATAATTTTCAGGATACATATTTTCAGGAGTAGGGTAGAAAATAATATCAGTACCAACAGAATCACACTTTTTTTCGTCCCCTTCAAAGTCTCTTGGATATTTATCCAGATCTTCATTAGGGCCAAACTGAGTGGGATTAACAAAAATACTTACAATAAGAATATCCCCATATTTTTTAGCTTCTTTCATAAGGCTTAAATGCCCTTCATGTAAAAAGCCCATTGTAGGTACAAGTGTGATAATTTTTCCCTTCTTCTTTTCTTTTTTTATGAAATTTTGCAATTCAGAATGGTCTCTGAATATTTGCATATGTTTTTCCATTAGAATGAATGCTCCTTTGCTGGGAATTTTCCTTTTTTCACCTCGTCAATAAAATTTTTAATTGCATTATCAGCTTGATTTTTTAAATTAGAGTATTGTTTAACAAATTTAGGAATAAATTTATCAAAAAGCCCAAGCATATCATTTATAACAAGCACCTGTCCGTCGCAATGTGCACCTGCGCCTATTCCTATTGTAGGTATTGTCAGGTTTTCTGTAATTTCTTTTGCAATATCCTCAGGGATGCATTCAAGAACTATTGCAAAAGCACCTGCATCTTCAACTGCTTTGGCATCGTTAATTAGTTTTTCTCTTTCTTTCTGAACTTTGAAACCACCAAGTTGATGAATATATTGAGGAGTAAGGCCAATATGAGCTACAACCGGAATGCCTGCATTGGTAATAGCGTTAATGGTATCAGCCATATTTTTACCGCCTTCCAATTTTACAGCTTCAGCACCAGATTCTTTAATAGCTCTACCTGCATTTTCTATGCTTTTTTCAATAGATATGTGATAAGTTAAAAACGGCAGATCAATAACTACAAGAGAATTTTTTGCACCTTTTTTTACTGCTTTTGTATGGTAAATCATTTGTTCAAGAGTAACTCCGAGAGTATTGTCGTCTCCGCAGAAAACCATTCCTAACGAATCTCCTACCAGAATCATGTCAATGCCTGCTTCATCAACAATTTTTGCAAATGCATAATCATAGGCAGTTAACATTGTAATTTTTTCATTTTTTTCTTTTTTTGCTTTTAATAAAGTGGTTGTAATTTTCATTTTATCTCCTAATAAAAAAAGCCTTCCGCAAAACGGAAGGCTTTTTATAAATATTATAACCCTTCAATTGGTTGATATTATTGCCCTCCGTCCCGGTCTGCAAGATCCAGGCGGCAACTTCCTTTAACAGACAAAAAAGATTATGTCAAATATTTTTTAGGTTGAACCGTAGATGGGCAAAAAGATATTGACCGGTTATTATTAAAGGAGCAAATGAAAAAAGTTTGGGTTTTTAATTTCCAAAGTTAAGGCATGAAGCATGGTCACCTTCTAAAAAAAATAGTTGAAAAAAATTTAGAATAACTCTATAAATAGGAGGTAAATTTTACATAAGGTCTTCACTCTAACTGCCAATACGCTGGTGCTCCACAGGACAGGTGAATTTTGCTGTTGGATTTCGAAAATAAGAAGATGATAAAAAGAAAATTAAAAATACTTTTAGCGAAATTTGCAGATCAAGGTCCTATTGTTAGGGGTATGTCTATAGCTGTTTCTCTAATTGGGGCAATTCAAATTTCATA